>NZ_CAXUJR010000089.1:8819-14859 GCF_964251405.1 uncultured Methylobacterium sp. | reverse complement strand
ACGGACGGGCACGTCGTCGCCCGTCATCAAGTCCGAGAACGAGAGAAGCCCGGCGCGATGCCGGGCTTTTTTCATGCCCGCTTTCGATTTTCGGCCGGGTGAGGCACGAACTCAACGTCTTTCCCCACATCACGCCCGCGCGGCGGGACAGGGTCGTTGCTTTTGATGGCGCCGCCCACCGCCTGCTCGAAGCTGTCGCCGACATGGCGCATCGCGGTGTTCCGCTCGTCGGCTGGCTGGAATCGGTCGATCTGGCCTTGGAAACGCCGACGATCATCAAGGCCATCATCATGCCGATGTAGCAGGGAAGCCGATGATCAGCCGGCCTCCAATTCTGAAAACAGCTTCCTTACTCGAACCCACCGATGCAATATCGACCCTGATATAATAATATGTATCCTATAACTACTGAATAGGAAGGTGCTTTTGACTACATTGAATGTCGTTTTTCACGATGTGGAATTATAAGCTCGCCTTCAGGGTGTGTGCCGCGGTTGCAAAGGAGGTGTTGCGAGTGTCGAGCTGGGCTGCGGCGTGCCGGCACGGCGGACGCCGCCGCAGCGCGCGGCGCCTCCTATGTTGGATCACCCGGTAAGGTGTGTCTTTCGTGCGGCTTTTGCCGAGCTTGTGGTCACGACGCGCCAAAGTGACGACCTTGCCCCTTTCAGTGGGATTCCGCCTCGCGATAGGGTGGGCCGAGTCCTCGGATGAGGTGAGTCGCGAGGGCCGTCAGAGCCGGACGCGAGAATGCAGCGGTTGCGCCTCATCGGCGATTCGTGGAGGCGGTTCGGATCATGGGGCTCGATCGGACGGCGCAACTCAAGGTATGCGCCGGCGTGTTGCTCGTCGGCGCATGCAGCGCGCCGGCCTTGGCGGCGGGCCTCGGTACAACCTGGGCCGACGACGTCATCCGGCATACCCACAACGCTGCGGGACTCGCGATCCTGATCGGGCTCACGGTCTTCTCCACGATCCTGTCGCTCCTCCATCTGCGCGAGCGCACGCGCTGGACCAGGCGCGAGGGCGAACTCGCCGCGGAGGTGGCCCGCCTGCACGGGTCGCACGATCTCGCCGACCTCCTGATGAACGCCGAACGCCAGGTGATCGTGACCTGGGCCGGGCGCGGCGACCCCGTGATCGACGGGGACGTCACGCTGGCCTTCCCGGACGATGGCACGCTCACGGATGACACGCGAAGCCTCCTCGCCTTCGCGACTTGGCTGGTGCCCGGCGATATCGGGACCATCGAGGCCGCCGTGCAGGGCCTGCGCGAGCGCGGCACCGGGTTCCGCCTCGGATTGCGCACCCAGGACGGCCGCTACATGGAAGCCCATGGTCAAGCCCTCGCCGGTCGGGCGCTGCTGCGCCTGCGCGAGACCAGCGAAGAGCGCCGCCAGCTCAATGAGTTGCGCCACAGGCTCGACGAGGCGAGGCGGGGCCTCACGGCCCTGTCGGGGCTCCTCGATGCGATCCCGCAGCCGGTCTGGCAGCGTGACCGCGATGGCGCGCTGGCCTGGGTGAATATCGCCTACGTTGCGGCCGTGGAGGCCCAGAGCCGCGAAGGCGCCGTCGTCGAGGGGATCGAACTGCTCGATCGACAGGCCCGCGAGGCGATCGCCCGTCAGGACGGCGCCCGGCCCGCACCCGGATCGCGCGCCGCCCTGCGCCTGTCAGCCGTCGTCGCCGGCGGACGACGCATCCTGGACGTCACCGAGTCGGTCATCGAAGGCGGTCGCGTCGGCATCGCCGTCGACGTCTCCGAATTGGAGAGCGTGCGGGCGGACCTTCAGCGCCAGATGGACGCCAACGTCAGGACCCTCGACCAATTGCCGACCGCCGTGGCGATGTTCGACGCGCGCCAGCGCCTCATCTTCCACAATGCTGCCTACCGCCAGCTTTGGGCCCTCGAACACGCGTTCCTGGAGAGCCGCCCCCTCGACGGCGAGATCCTCGACCAGCTACGCTCGTCGCGCAAACTGCCCGAGCAGGCCGATTTCCGGCTCTGGAAAGCCGACGTCCTCGCCGCCTACCGGGCCGTGGAGGCCAACGAGACCTGGTGGTACCTGCCCGACGGCCGGTCGCTGCGCGTGGTGGCCGACCCGAACCCGCAGGGCGGGCTCACCTATCTCTTCGACGATGTCTCGGAGAGCGTGAAGCTCGAATCCCGCTACAACGCGCTGATGCGGGTCCAGGCCGAGACGCTGGACACCCTCAAGGAACCCGTGGCGGTGTTCGGCGCCGACGGCCGCCTCACCTTCGCTAACCGCGCCTTCGCCACGGCCTGGCGCCTCGACGCGGCGATGCTGCTGGAGCGACCGCGGATCGACGCGGTGATCGAGGTCTGCCGTCAGCTCTCGCCGCAGGAGGAGCCCTGGCTCGACATCCGCGCGGCGGTCACCGATCTCGAAACCCGCGCCGGGCTCACATGCCGTCTCGAGATCGTCGACGGGACGGTGCTCGACTGCGCCACCCAGCCCCTTCCCGAGGGTGCGACCCTGCTCACGCTCATCGACGTGACGGCGAGCGTCAACGTCGAGCGCGCGCTCACCGAGAAGAACGACGCCCTGGAGCGTGCCTCGCAGCTCCGCGACACCTTCGTCCACCACGTCTCCTACGAGCTGCGCTCGCCGCTCACCAACATCATTGGGTTCACGCAGCTCCTGGGCGACGAGACCGTGGGCGCCCTCAACGGGCGCCAGCGCGAGTATTCCGACCACATCATGCGCTCCTCCGGGGCGCTCCTCGTGATGATCAACGACATCCTCGATCTCGCCTCCATCGATGCCGGGTCGCTCGAGCTGTCGCGGGAGGTGGTGGACGTCCGCGCCACCGTCGAGGCGGCGGCGCGCGGCCTCGAGGACCGCTTCGCCGAGTCGGCGATCACCCTCGACCTCGCGGTGCCGAGCGACATCGGCAGCTTCGTCGCGGACGGCAAGCGCGTGCGCCAGATCCTGTTCAACCTGCTCTCGAACGCGGTCGGCTTCTCCGCCTCCGGCCAGACGGTGCGGGTCGAGGCACGCCGCGACGACGACGAGCTGATCCTGTCCGTGATCGACCACGGCCGCGGCATGCCCGCCGAAGTGGCGGCCCGGGTCTTCGACCGGTTCGAGAGCCACACGCTCGGTACGCGGCACCGCGGCGTCGGCCTCGGCCTGTCGATCGTGCGATCCTTCGTCGAACTGCATGGTGGACGCGTCGTCCTCGAATCGACGCCGGGCGGCGGTACGCGGGTCATCTGCACCTTCCCCGTCGCCGATCCCTCGGAGCGGAGGGCTGCCGCCGAATAGGAACCGGCGAATGATCCTGCCCTGAGGGTCTTGCATGAGAGCCGTCGGGTGTGGCCGGTAGCGGGATCGCGGTTTGGTTAAGGATCCTCGGCTATCAGCTGTCGGCGTCGCGCGTTGACTCGGCACCGGCACGGCGGAGCGTCATCGGGGATGGAGGGTTGGGCGGTGAGTGAGGACGGCCAGGACCCGACTGAACGGGACGCCACCGGGCAGGGCGCGGCTGGACATGACCAGACCGGAGCGGAGGCGTCAGCCCCCGCAGCCTGGGAGATCATGCTGTCCGAGGAGGGAGCCACCGAGGATCTCGGCCGGTTCCTGGCGGATCTGCTCCTGCCCGGCGACATGGTCGCTCTGTCCGGCGGCCTAGGCGGCGGCAAGACCACCCTGGCGCGCGCGATCATCCGCGAATTGACCGGCGATCCGGCCCTGGAAGTCCCGAGTCCGACCTTCACCCTCGTCCAGCCCTACGAGGGAAGCGGCGGCCGGGCCATCGTGCACGCCGACCTCTATCGCCTTCGCGGTCCCGACGAGCTCGTCGAACTCGGGTTCGACGAGATGACGGACGGCGCCATCACCCTGGTCGAGTGGCCCGAGCGCCTCGGTTTCCGCCACGGCCCGATCCTCTCCGTCGACCTCGCTTTGCGCCCGCAATTCGGCGACGGCGCCCGTTTCGCCAGGATGGACGGCACCGGCGGCATGCGCGCGCGCCTCTACCGGGCCCGCGCGCTCAAGGCGCTGCTCGAACGAAGCGGCTGGGACGAGGCCGCCCGCGTCCCAATGCAGGGGGACGCCTCGTCCCGCGCCTACGAGCGCCTGGTGAAGCCCGACGGGACCAAGGCCGTGCTCATGATCGCCCCCGCTCGGACCGATGGCCCGCCGGTGCGCAACGGCAAGTCCTACAGCACCATCGTCAAGCTCGCCGAGAGCATCCACGCCTTCGTGGGCGTCGATCGGGGCCTGCGGGCGCTCGGCTTCTCGGCGCCGCGCATCTACGGCGAGGATCTCGGCGCCGGTCTCCTTATCATCGAGGATCTCGGCTCGGAGCCCGTCGCCGACGCCAACGGGCCTCGTCCCGAGCGCTACGCCGAGGCGACTCGGCTTCTGGCCAAGCTCCACGGCACCCAATTGCCCGGGGTCCTCCCCGTCGCCGACGGGATCGACCACGTGCTGCCGCCCTACGACCTCGAAGCCCTGCTCTACGAGACCGAGTTGATGCCGGATTGGTACTGCCCGGCGGTTCGGGGCACGAGCCTTTCGGGCCCTGCGCGTTCGGAGTTCGTGGCCCTGTGGGCGGAGGCCCTGCGCGGCATCGAGCCGGAGCGGCCGACCTGGACGCTGCGGGACTATCACTCGCCCAACCTGATCTGGCTGCCTGCCCGCGAGGGCCTGGAGCGCATCGGGGTCATCGACTTCCAGGACGCGGTGCTCGGCCATCCGGCCTATGACGTGGCCTCGCTGCTTCAGGATGCCCGCGTCGACGCCACCCCCGATCTCGAATTGCGCCTGCTCGGCCTCTATGCCCGCGAGCGTCGCGCCCGCGACCCGGATTTCGACGTCGAGGACTTCGCGCGCGCCTACGCGGTGCTGGCCGCCCAGCGTGCCACGAAGATCCTCGGCATCTTCGCACGGCTCGACCGTCGGGATGGCAAGCCTGGCTACCTCGCCCATCTGCCGCGGATCGAAGGGTATCTGGCCCGCAACCTCGTCCACCCGGCGTTGACACGCCTGCGCCTGTGGCACGAGGAACATCTGCCGGCGCTGCTCGGTCACCGCGATGCGGCGCATGAGCGCTGACCTATCCGAACACGGCAGGACCGGAATGTCAGAGACCGCGACGCCCGCCCCGACTGGCGCCATCACCCACGCCTTCATCCTGGCCGCGGGCCTCGGCACGCGCATGCGCCCGATCACCGACACGCTGCCCAAGCCTCTCGTCGAGGTGGCGGGCCGCGCCCTCATCGATCATGCCCTCGACCGGGCGGCCGAGGGCGGGATCACCCGGGCGGTCGTCAACGTCCATCACCTCGCCGATCTCGTCGAGGCCCATCTGGCCCGCCGAACCACCGCGCCGCTGGTCTCGATCTCCGACGAACGCGTGGCGCTGCTCGAGACCGGCGGCGGCATCAAGAAGGCCCTGCCGCTGGTGGGCGACGACCCGTTCGTGGTGTTCAACTCCGATTCGTTCTGGCTGGAGGGACCGCGCTCGAACCTCGCGCGTCAGATCGCGGCATGGCGTCCGGACGCGATGGACATCCTCCTCCTTGTGGCGCCCACCGCCACCAGCCTCGGCTACGAGGGCAACGGCGATTTCGTGATGGCTGCCGACGGCCGGCTTCAGCGCAGGGGCGAACGCGAGGTCGCGCCCTTCATCTATGCGGGCGTGGCGATCGTGAAGCCCGAACTCTTCGCCGATACGCCGGACGGCGCCTTCTCCCTCAACCTCCTGTTCGACCGCGCCGCCGAGCGCGAGCGCCTGTTCGGCCTGCGCCTCGACGGCCAGTGGCTCCATGTCGGCACGCCCGGCGCGATCGCCGCGGCGGAGGCTCGTGTGAAGGCCAGCGCACAGGTGCCGTGAGGGTGGCGAAGCGGAGGGAACGCGACCATATTCCTGGACACGGGCCGCAGCGGATTGGATGGGCCGTCTTCCCTGTTCATTCGGCTTGACCCGATGACGTGAGTACAGCCGCCGGAAAACGGATCCTCAACTTCACGCAAGAGCGGGAAAGCCGTTTGCGCTGACATTCGGAATGATC
>NZ_CAXUJR010000089.1:0-8719 GCF_964251405.1 uncultured Methylobacterium sp. | reverse complement strand
TCCTCAACTTCACGCAAGAGCGGGAAAGCCGTTTGCGCTGACATTCGGAATGATCGCAACAGCGTGTCCGCCTCTCGCGTCTTCACGATCCCCCCTGGTGCCCCCTTCCTGCCGACGCTGGCCGACGCCCTCGTCTCAGGCCGACTCGTGGGCGATCTCGGCACGGACCCGCTCGCGCTGGCCTCCGTGACCCTCTACCTGCCGACCCGCCGGTCGGTCCGCGCACTCTCCGCCTGCCTCGCCGAACGCCTCGGCGGAGCCGCCATGCTGCCGCGTATGATCCCGCTTGGCGAAGCGGACGAAGCTGAGCTCGATCTCGCCGCCAGCCCGCTCCTGGGCACCGGCCCGGACCTTCTCAGCCCGCCAATGCCGCCCTTGGAGCGGCGGCTGATTCTGGCCCGGCTCGTCCAGTCCTGGGCCGAGACCGTGGACCGCACGCTCCTGCCCATGGACGACGAGGTGCCGTTCCTGGTGCCATCCTCTCCTGCCGATGCGGTGGCGCTTGCCGCCGACCTGGAGCGGCTGATGGATGCCCTGACGGTCGAGGGCTTGCCCTGGGAGGAGATCGCCGGTGCCGTGGAGGCGGAATACTCCCGCTATTTCGGCCTCACCCTCGATTTCGTCCGCATCGCCGCCGAGAACTGGCCCAAGATCCTGCAGGCCCGCTCACTCAGCGACCCCGTCGTTCGCTCGCGCATGATGGTGCTGGCGGAAGCCGAGCGCCTGGCGCGCGAGACGCCCGCCGATCCGGTCGTCATGGTGGGCTCCACCGGCTCGGTGCCGGCCACGGCCCGCCTCATCGCCGCGGTGGCGGCACTGCCCCGCGGCGCCGTAGTCCTGCCGGGGCTCGACCAGGATCTCGACGCCGAGGGCTGGGCCGCGATCGAGGACGGGGAGGGGCCGCAGCGCGAGATCGCACATGGCCATCCCCAGGCGATTCTGCACCGTCTTCTCGGCCCACGCTGCCTCGGCCTCGACCGCAGCGCCGTCACGGCGATCGGCGAACCCTCGGCCGAGGCGAGGGCCAGGAGCGCCTTGCTGTCGCAGGCCCTGCGGCCGGCCGAGACGACCGACGCCTGGGCGCAGCTCGACCCCGCGGCCCGCCGGGATCTGTCAGTGATGGGCATGGCGGGGCTCGCGATTGTCGAGGCCACCGACGAGAGGCAGGAGGCCCTGGTCGCCGCCATCGCCCTGCGAGAGGCCCTGCAGGTCCCGGGCAGGAAAGCGGCCCTCGTCACCCCCGACAGGGGTCTGGCCATCCGGGTGGGGGCCGAGCTCGGCCGCTGGGGGATCGTCGCGGAGGATTCCGCGGGCGAAGCCCTGTCGCGCAGCCAGGCCGGGCGCTTCGCTCGCCTCGTGGCCGAACTCGCCACCGATCTGCGGCCCGCCAAGCTCATCGCGCTCCTCGCGCATCCCTTCGTTCGCCTCGGTCTGCCGCGAGCGGATGTGGTGAGAGCGTCCGCCGCCCTGGAGATCGGCGCCCTGCGCGGACCCGCGCCGGCACCGGGCTTCGAGGGCCTCATGCTGGCCGTGGAGGACCAGCGCCATGCCACCGGAAGGCGGCCGCGTCCCAAGAGTCGCCTGACCGACCTCGACTGGGAGCTTGCCGGCGACCTGATCGCGCGGTTGCGCGATGCCTTCGCCGGCTTCCCCGGACCGGAGGACGGCGAACGAGGAAACCTCGTGGAGATGGCCGGCCGCCACCGCGCGGTCTGCGACCGGCTGCTGGCCGGTCCGGAGACCGAGACCTCGGAGGACGGCTCCCTCGACGTCCTCGACGCCCTGTTCGACGACCTCGAACTCTCCGAGCCGGGCCTGATGCCCGGAGCCTTCGGCGAATACCCGGCCTTCTTCGCCGCGCTGGCCGCCGAGCGGATGGTCGCCTGCGGCGGGCCGGCGCCGCATCCGCGCCTGCGCATCCTCGGCCTTCTCGAATCGCGCCTGATCGACGTCGACCGGATCGTCTTGTGCGGCCTCGACGAGGGCGTCTGGCCAATCCGGACGGTGACGGATTCCTTCCTCAACCGGCCCATGCGTGAGCGGGTCGGGCTCAATCCGCCCGAGCGCCGGATCGGACAGAGCGCCCATGATTTCGTCCATGCCCTTGGGTCCCGCGACGCAGTGGTCACCCGGGCCGGCAAGCGTGAAGGCTCGCCGATGGTACCCTCGCGCTTTCTCCAGCGCCTGCGGGCGTTCGTGGGCGATGCGTCCTGGGAGGCGGCATTGGCGAGTGGGCGGCGCTACACCGCCTTTGCCGGAATCCTCGACCAGGGTGCGGGTTCGGCTCCGTCGAGGCCGACGCAGCCCAAGCCTCGGCCGGATCCGGCCCTGTTCCCACGATCGCTCAGCGTCACCGAGATCGAGACGCTGGTGCGCGACCCCTACGTCATCTTCGCCCGCCACGTCCTCGGATTGGAGCCCCTCGAGCCGGTGGCGGGGACGCCGGGTGCTGCCGAGCGCGGCACGCTCATCCATGCCATCCTCGGACAGTTCGCGCAGGATCATCCCGAGGCGATGCCGAAGGGCGCGGCCGAGCGTCTCCACAGTCTTGCGGCCAACGCCTTCGGCACCATCTCCGACACATATCCGGAACTCTACGCCGAATGGTGGCCGCGCTACGAGCGCATGGCGGGTCGGTTCCTCGACTGGGAAGCGGCGCGGCGGCCCGGCCTCCTGCGCATCCACGCCGAAATCTCCGGCGCCTGGCGCATTCCCCTCGGAGGCGAGACCGTGACCCTGCGCGCCCGCGCCGACCGGATCGAAATCGGCCGTGACGGCTCCGCCTGTATCGTCGACTTCAAGACCGGTGCGCCGCCGAGCAATAAGGAGGTCTTCGCCGGATTCTCGCCGCAGCTCACCCTCGAGGCAGCGATGTTGAAGGCGGGCGCCTTCTCCGGTGTGCGCGCGCCGACCGGCGCGACGGACCTCCTCTACGTTCACGCATCGGGCGGGCGCAAACCGTTCGATGCCCTGCCCGTGAAACCCCCGCGCGGTGATGCGCGGGCGGTCGATGACATCGTGGAGGAGCATGTCGCCAGACTGCGCGGCCTGCTCGCTCGTTTCCTCACCGGCGAGGCGGCCTACATCTCAAGGCCCTATCCGAAATATGCCAAGTCTTACGGCGACTACGACCACCTCGCCCGGGTCCTCGAATGGTCGCTCGCCGGCGAGGAGGGTTGAGACCGTGATCCGGGAAGCCTTCGTCGTCGATTCCCTGACCCGGGAGAGCCAGCGCCGCGCGGCTGATCCCCGCGCTTCGGCCTGGGTCTCGGCCAATGCCGGAGCCGGCAAGACCAAGGTCCTCACCGATCGGGTCCTGCGCCTGCTCCTCGACGGCTCGCCGCCGGGGCGCATCCTGTGCCTCACCTTCACCAAGGCGGCGGCCGCCAACATGTCGATCCGGGTGTTCCAGCGCCTCGGACGCTGGGTCACTCTCGACGAGGCTGCCCTCGCCGACGAACTCGACGATTTGATGGGCCAGCCGCCCCGGCGCGAGACCGTGCGTCTGGCCCGGCGCCTGTTCGCCCGCTCGGTGGAGACGCCCGGCGGTCTCAAGATCGAGACGCTGCACGCCCTCTGCGAGCGGCTGCTCCACCTGTTTCCGTTCGAGGCCAACGTGCCCGCTCGCTTCGTCGTCCTCGACGACGACCAGTCGCGAGAGGCCTTCGCCATCGAGACCGACAACGTGCTCGCCGACGCCATCGGGCCGGACCATCCGGCGCTCGGCGATGCCCTCGGCGTCGTCGGGCCCGAGGCCTCGGGCGACACCCTGCGCAAGGTGTTCCGGGAGGCGATCCGCGCCCGCAGGGTGCTCGGCGACCCGCGCGGCCTCGAACCCCAGTTCGCGGCTCTTTCGACCGGCCTCGGCCTCGCGGCCGGCGAGACGGCAGAGACCATCGAGGCGCGCATGCTCGACGGCGGGCTCGACGACTGGTCCGGGCTCGCCGAGGCCTTCCGCACAGGCAAGAGCACCGACGAGAAGATTGCCGATACCCTGATCGCCGCAGAGGCCGCCCGCGGTACGCCGGACGCCCTCGATCTCTACCGGTCGGTGTTCTTCACCAAGGAGGGAACGCCCAAGGCCGCCGCGAGCCTCGGCACCAAGGCCGTCCCGGAGGCCGCGAAGGAGCGGCTCCTGGCCGAGCGCGACCGGCTCGCGCTCCTCGGCGACGCATTGCGTGCGGCGCGCGCGATCGAGCGCACCGTCGCCCTGTTCACGCTGGCCGCCGAGATCCACCGCCGGGTCGAGGCTCAGAAGGCGAGGCTCGGCGCCCTCGATTTCGACGATCTCATCCACAAGACCCTCGACCTGCTCTCGCGGGTGGGCTCCGCCTGGGTGCTGTACAAGCTCGACCGCGGCGTCGACCACGTCCTGATCGACGAGGCGCAGGACACCAACCCGCAGCAATGGGAGATCCTCCGCCTCATCACCGCCGAGTTCGCGGTGGGGGAGGGCGCTCGCGGCCTGCCCCGGACGCGCTTCGCCGTCGGCGATCCCAAGCAGTCGATCTACAGCTTCCAGGGCGCCGAGCCGCGAGCCTTCGAGGTCGTGCGGCGGGAATGGCGGATCGCGGCGGAGCGGGCCGAGCTGCGGTTCGAGGATGTCCGCCTGCAGCTCTCGTTCCGCTCGACCCTCTGCATCCTGGGTGCAGTGGATGCGACCTTCGCGGTCCCTGATCATTACCAAGGCCTCGCCTTCGACGGCTCCGACACCGGGACGATCCACACCACGGCGCGCCAGGGTGCGCCCGGCACCGTCGAGCTCTGGGGCATCGCCGAGCCCGTCGACGAGGTCGAGCCCGACGCCTGGGCCGCTCCCGTCGACGCGCCCGAGACCAACTCTCCCGCCATCGTCACCGCCCGCCGCGTCGCCCAGGCGGTGAGGGGCTGGACCCATTCGGGAGACGAGACGGGCCGGGTCTGGCGGCCGGGCGAGATCCTGATCCTGGTGCGCAAGCGCTCGGCCGCCTTCGAGGAGGTGATCAGGGCCATGAAGGCGCTGGGCGTGCCAGTGGCCGGCCAGGACCGCCTCGACATCGCCGCCCACATCGCCGTCAACGACCTCGTCGCGGTGGGACGGGCCGGGCTCCTGCCCGCCGACGACCTCACCCTGGCGAGCGCCCTGAAGACGCCCCTGGTCGGCCTCGACGACGACGACCTCGTCCGGATCGCCGCCCGCCGCGAACCGTCGGAGACCCTGGAAGACGCCCTTCTCCGGCATGCCGGGGCGGGCGATCCCGCCGCGATCCGCGGGCACGCGGCGCTACGACGCTGGATCGGGCTCGCGGCGGCGGAAGGCCCGTTCGGGTTCTATGCGGCGGTCCTCGGCCCGCAGGGCGGGCGCAGGGCCCTGGTGTCACGCCTCGGCGGCGAGGCCGGCGATGCCATCGACGTGTTCCTCACCGCGGCCGCACAGGCCGAGCAGGGCGTCGACGCGCCATCGCTCGGCGGCTTCCTGACGCGATACATCGCGAGGCCGGGGCGAGGGGAGAGCGGCCACACGGTCAAGCGCGACCTCGAATCGGGTCGCGACGAGGTCCGGGTGATGACCGTCCACGGCGCCAAGGGCCTGGAAGCGCCCCTCGTCGTCGTCATCGACGGCTGCGAGCCGCTCGGACGCAACGACCCGCCGCTGCTGCCGATGTCGGGCCTGCCGCCAGTCTGGTCGAGCAAGAACCAGGATTGCGAGATCCTGAGTGTGGCGCGCGTCGCGCTGCAGGGGCTCGCCCGCGAGGAACACAACCGCCTCCTCTACGTCGCGATGACGCGGGCCGCCGACCGCCTCGTCATCGCGCCCTATCGCGGCCGCGAGGAGGCCGCTCCGGCCGCTTGGTGCGAGATGATCCGCGTCGGGCTCGAACGGACGCTCGGCCCGGGCGTCGCCCGTGAGGCCAGCTATGGCCCGGTGACCGTCTGGCGACAGGGCGATGCCGCCGTTTCGACGAGATCCGAATCGGCTACCAAGGCGCAGCCGCGGGCAGCACCAGCCTGGCTCGAAACGCCCGTCGCCGCGGAGGCCGCGCCCGCACCGCCCGTCAGCCCATCGGGCACGCTCGGTGCCGCCGACGGGCAGCGTGAGACGGGTCGCCGGCAGCCCGATGCGGAGTCGCGTCGGCGCGGCATCCTCGTCCATGCCTTGCTGGAGCACCTGCCGCGCCTCGATCCGGCCAAGCGTCCGGAGGCCGCCTCGGCCTTCGTGCGAGCCCGAGCCCCGGCCCTCGATCGGTTCAAGCAGGACGCCATCGTCTCGGCGGTGCTGCGCCTCATCGACGAGCCGGACCTCGTCCCCCTCTTCGCCCGCGATGCGCGGGCGGAGGTGACGCTGACAGGGCGGGTGAATGTGGGTGGAGGGCCGCGGCCGGTCTTCGGCCGGGTGGACCGATTGGCGGTGACCGACGACGCCGTCCTGCTCGCGGATTTCAAGACCGGCCGTCCACCCGCCGACGGGGCGGACTTGCCTTCCGCGGAAGCGGGCCAGATCTCGCTCTACGCGGCCCTGCTTCGACAAATCTATCCCGGCCGCCGTATCCTGCCGATGCTGGTCTGGACGTCAGGCCCGACGATCCGTCGCCTCGACGAGGCGACGGTTGACGCGACGCTGGACGCCCTGGGGCAGCGGGATGACTGACCTGGGATCCGAACGGAGGATCGAACCGGACATGAGATCCGGTCAGATCCTCCAGGCTCCTGTTGTTGCATCAGCGTTTCACGGAAAGTGGATTCCGCTCTCCGGGGCCGATGCCCTACGTCCCCGAACCCGGCGTCAGCTTCAGGATCTTGCCGTCCGGTCCGTCGGTCATGGCATAGACCGCACCGTCCTGGCCGACCTTCACGTCACGGATGCGGGCGTCGAGCGGGATGCGCTCCTCCGACACCACCGCATCCCCATCGAGCTTGACCACCACGAGGCCCGTGGTGACGAGGCCACCGAGCAGGAAGCTGTTGGTCCAGGCGGGGAACAGCGTCCCCTCATAGAATGTCAGGCTCGAGGGGCCGATGACCGGGTCCCAGTAATAGACCGGCTGAACGGTGCCGGGCGCCTGGGTCTTGCCTGCACCGATCTTGCTGCCGTCGTACTCAATCCCGTAGCTCGCCTCGGGCCAGCCATAGTTCAATCCGGCCCGGGGCCGGTTGAGCTCGTCACCGCCGCGTGGGCCGTGCTCGGCCACCCACATCCGGCCGTCCGCGTCCAGCGCGATGCCCTGGACGTTGCGATGCCCGTAGGACCAGATCTCGGGCTTGGACTTGTCGCTGCCGGCGAAGGGGTTGTCCTTCGGAACGCCGCCATCAGCCTCGATCCGGAAGACCTTGCCGAGCCCGCTCGACAGATCCTGTGCCTGCACGCGCGTCACCTTGTCCGAGCGTTCGCCGACGCCGATGAACAGCTTGCCGTCGGGCGCGAAGACGAGGCGCGAGCCGTAATGCTTGTCGCCCTCGTAGCTCGGGGTCTGGCGGAAGATGACCTTGAATTCGTCGAGCCTCGCCGCGCCGCCATCCTCGACGAGCTTGGCCCTCGCTACGGTCGTGCCGTTGCCCTTCTCGCGCGGTTCGGAATAGCTCAGATAGACCATCCGGTCGGATGCGAAGCCGGGGCTGAGGGCAATGTCGAGGAGGCCGCCCTGACCGCGTGCATCGACCTTCGGCACCCCGCCGAGCGGCTTGCCGAGCGTACCGTCCTTCGCGACGAGCCGCAGCGTTCCCGCTTTCTCCGTGACGATCATCCGGCCGTCAGGCAGGAACTCAAAGGCCCAGCCGCTAGCCAAGCCCTGGACAGCGGTCGATGTCGTGACCTTCGTTGCCGTGGCGGGTTTGGGCGCGCGAGTCTGACCGGGCAGCATCGGCGCGTAGCTGGTGTTGGGTTTCTCGGTCTCCGCAGGCGTACCGCCTGCGGCCACTGAACTTTGTGCATGCGCTCCGGCGACGGAGCCTAGGATGGTCGCTGTGGCGATCAGGATCTGAGTGCGATGCAACACGTCGGCTTGTCCTCCATGCGGCCGGTTCGGCCGGCGTCGTTCGTCGACCTTCGCCCCTGGATGGAGACTTGGAAGGCGTAGCGTTGCTGGGAGATGGGGCGGGAAGGGCTTCTCTGCGAGCCCTGGCGTGTCGATGCCTCGCTTCTGCACATGTCGAGAAGGCCGCACGAGAGGGCGATGCCTTGACCCCGTGGGATCGCATCGCCAAGTTCGATCGAGGCGCGGCGGCCGTCGGATCGACGGCTTACCGTGAACCGCGAAAGGGATTGAGTGATGGCGACGGTAACGGTGACCGACGCGAGTTTCGAGCAGGACGTGCTTCAGTCCGCCGAGCCCGTGGTCGTGGATTTCTGGGCTGAGTGGTGCGGCCCGTGCCGTCAGATCGGCCCTGCCCTCGAGGAGATTTCATCCGATCTTCAGGGACGGGTGAAGATCGCTAAGGTCAACGTCGACGAGAACCCCGGCATTGCCGCGCAGTACGGCATCCGGTCGATCCCGACGCTCCTGATCTTCAAGGACGGTCAGCTCGCCAGCCAGAAGGTCGGCGCTGCGCCCAAGGGCGACCTCTCCCGCTGGATCCAGGCCAGCGCCTGATCCCCACGTCCTTGATCCCCCGACACGGGATCGGATAGGGAAACCCGGCCTTCGTGCCGGGTTTCTTGTGGGCCGAAACGAGACCTCCGCCCATGAAAAAGCCCGGCCTTTCGGCCGGGCTTTGTCGTTGATCCCTGGACCCCGTCCGCCTT
>NZ_CAXUJR010000088.1:0-14912 GCF_964251405.1 uncultured Methylobacterium sp. | reverse complement strand
TCCACATCGTGAAAAACGACATTCAATGTAGTCAAAAGCACCTTCCTATTCAGTAATTCTAGGCTAAATTTTATTATATCAGGGTCGATTTTGCATCGGTGAGTTCGAGTAAGGAAGCTGTTTTCAGAATCGGAGGCCGGCTGATCATCGGCTTCCCCGCTACATCCGCATGATGATGGCCTTGATGATCGTCGGCGTTCTCCAAGGCCAGATCGACCGATTCCAGCCCGCCGACGAGCGGAACACCGCGATGCGCCACGTCGGCGACAGCTTCGAGCAGGCGGTGGGCGGCGCCATCAACAGCAACGACCCTGTCCCGCCGCTCGGGCGTGATGCGGGAAAAACGTTGGGTTCGTGCCTTACCCGGCCGAAAATCGAAAGCGGGCATGAAAAAAGCCCGGCATCCCGCCGGGCTTCTCTCGTTCTCGGACTTGATGACGGGCGACGACGTGCCCGTCCGTTCGGCTCAGTAGCGGTAGTGGTCCGGCTTGAAGGGGCCGTTCTCCGAGACGCCGATATAGGCGGCCTGGTCGGGGCGGAGCTTCGAGAGCTTCACGCCGATCTTCTCGAGGTGGAGCATCGCGACCTTCTCGTCGAGGGCCTTGGGGAGCGTGTAGACCTGACGCTCGTACTTGCCGGGGTTCGTCCAGAGCTCGATCTGGGCGAGCGTCTGGTTTGTGAACGAGGCCGACATCACGAAGGACGGGTGGCCGGTAGCATTGCCGAGGTTCACCAGGCGTCCCTCCGACAGGAGGATGATGCGGTGTCCGTCGGGGAAGGTGATCTCGTCAACCTGCGGCTTGATGTTCGACCACGTCATGTTCTTCAGGCCGGCGACCTGAATCTCGTTGTCGAAGTGGCCGATGTTGCAGACGATCGCGCGGTCCTTCATGGCCCGCATGTGCTCGATCGTGATGATGTCCTTGTTGCCCGTCGCGGTGACGAAGATGTCGGCGCGCGGAGCGGCGTCCTCCATCGTCACGACCTCGTAGCCTTCCATCGCAGCCTGGAGCGCGCAGATCGGGTCGACCTCGGAGACCAGCACGCGGCAGCCGGCATGGCGGAGCGAGGAGGCCGATCCCTTCCCGACGTCGCCGAAGCCCGCGACCATGGCGACCTTGCCGGCCATCATCACGTCGGTGCCGCGGCGGATGCCGTCGACCAGCGATTCGCGGCAGCCGTAGAGGTTGTCGAACTTCGACTTCGTCACGGCATCGTTGACGTTGATCGCCGGAAACAGGAGCTTGCCCTCCTTGGCGAGGTTGTAGAGGCGGTGGACGCCCGTGGTCGTCTCCTCGGAGACGCCCTTGATCGAGTCGGCGAGACCGGCGAACCAGCCCTTCGGCTTCTCGCCGAGCTTCTTCTTCAGGAGCGCGAAGAAGATCTCCTCTTCTTCCGACTCGGGCTTGTCGAGGAAGGCAGTGTCGCCGTTCTCGGCGCGCAGGCCCAGGTGCACGAACATGGTGGCGTCGCCGCCGTCGTCGAGGATCATGTTCGGCATCGAGCCGTCATGCCAGTCGAACAGCTTCGAGGTGTAGTCCCAGTAATCCTCCAGCGTCTCGCCCTTGATGGCGAAGACGGGAATGCCGGCGGCGGCGATGGCGGCGGCGGCGTGGTCCTGCGTCGAGTAGATGTTGCACGACACCCAGCGGATGTCGGCGCCGAGCGCCTTCAGAGTCTCGATCAGCACGGCCGTCTGGATCGTCATGTGCAGCGAGCCGGCGATCTTGGCGCCCTTGAGCGGCTGCGACGCACCGTATTCCTCGCGCGTGGCCATCAGGCCCGGCATCTCGGTCTCGGCGATCGAGATCTCCTTGCGGCCGTACTCGGCCAGTCCGATGTCCTTGACGATGTAATCCTGGGCCATGTGGGGTCCTGCTCCGTCTCTCGTTGCGTCCTGGCCGCAGCCTGTAGCAGGCGCCGGGATAGGAAGCAATCAAGACATAAAGATGTCTTTATACGAACGATGAGCTGAACCGGCGGCCGCGGAGCTGGATTCGGATCTTCGAACTCAGCGATAGCTCGGAAGGCGAACCTGGAATCGAGAACCGCCGAAGGTGAAAACCGAAGAGCCGAATGCGCTTACGGATTCCGCGCTCAGCTGCGCATCCCCGGAATAACCGGGTTGGGCGGATTGATGATGGTCCAAGAGCGAGTTCCGAGGCCGCCCGAGGCTGAGGCTTCGCCTCCCTTCACGCCTCGTCCCGCAACTGCCGCCGGATGATCTTGCCGGTCGTCGTCATCGGGAGGCTCTCGCGAAACGCGATCTCGCGCGGGTATTCGTGCGCGGAAAGCCGTTCCCTCACGAAGGCCTGGATCTCCGCCGCCATGGTGTCGCCCGGACTGGATCCGTCGCGCAGCACCACGAAGGCCTTCACGATCTCGGTGCGCAAGGGGTCGGGCTTGCCCACGGCTGCGGCGAGCGCCACGGCGGGATGGCGCAGGAGACAATCCTCGATCTCGGTCGGGCCGATGCGGTAAGCCGCCGAGGTGATGAGGTCGTCCTCGCGCCCGACGAAATGGACGTAGCCGTCTGCGTCTCGCCGTGCGGTGTCGCCGGTCAGCATCCACTCGCCGCGGAACTTCTTCGCGGTGGCCTCGGGCTGGTTCCAGTACCCCAGGAACATGACCGGGTCGGGCCGGGCGACACAGATCTCGCCGGGCTCGTCGATGTCGGCCTCGCTGCCGTCGGCGCGCAGGATCGCGACGCGGTGGCCGGGCACCGGTCGCCCGGTGGAGCCCGCCCGCGCCACGCCCGCGGCACGGCACGAGGCGAGGACGAGATTGCACTCGGTCTGGCCATAGGCTTCGCCGATGGTGAGACCGAGTTCGGCCTGTGCCCAAGCGAAGGTCTCGGGTCCCAGCGCCTCGCCTGCCGAGGCGATGTTGCGCAAGCGCGAGAGGTCGAAGCGCCCGCGCGGGTCGGGCACGCCGCGCAGCATGCGGAGCGCGGTGGGCGGCAGGAAGACGTTGGTGACCGCGAGATCCGCGATGAGCCGCAACGCGCCCTCGGGCTCGAAGCGGTTCGAGGGCCGGGCCACCACCGTCAGGCCGTGATGCAGGCTCGGCATCAGGACGTTGAGGAGGCCACCGGCCCAGGCCCAGTCGGAGGGCGTCCACATCCGGTCGCCGGGCCTTGGCGGGAAGTCGTGCATCATCGCCCAGCCCGGCAGATGGCCGGGGAGCGCCCGGTGGGCGTGGAGCGCCCCCTTGGCGAGGCCGGTGGTGCCGGAGGTGTAAATCATCAGGGCCGGATCGTCGGCCCGCGTGTCGAGGGCGACGAACCCGTCGGGCGCCGCCGCGACGAGGTCCGTCCAGCCGAGCGCGCCGTCGACGGCTTGGCCGGTGGTGACGATCAGCGCGAGATCCGGCAGGCCCGCGCGGATCGAGGCGAGCTTGGCGAGGCCGGCCGCGTCGGTGACCAGCGCCTTCGCGCCGGAATCCGAGAGGCGGTACTGCAGCGCCTCTGGCCCGAACAGCCCGGCCAGTGGCACCGCAATGGCGCCCATCTTGTAGGACGCCGCGTGAGCGACCACGACGGCGGCCGATTGCGGCAGCAGGATCCCGACGCGGTCGCCCCGAGCGACTCCCTGGTCCATCAAGGCGGCGGCGAGCCGGTCGGAATCCCGTTTCAGGGTGCCGAAGGTCGTGGTCTCGACTCGCCCGTCGATGACCGCGATGATCGCAGCGCGCTCCGGTTCGCGGGCCGCCCAGCGATCGCAGACGTCCACACCGATGTTGTAGCGCTCCGGGATCTCCCAGGAGAAACCAGCGACCAGGGCATCGTAGTCGGGCGCGGGTGTCAGCACGGCGGCTCGCTCAAGCCCCGAGGGCCTTGAAGCCGCCGGGATGGACGAAGTCGGTGATCGGACGGCGGCCATTCGGGGTCTCCTTGGCCAGTTGCCCGGCCGTGAGTTCGGACTGCGCAACCGCCCGCCCGATGCCGTAGGCCGCCTCGACGCGATGGTCGGCAGGTACGTTGAGGGCGGTCACGGCGCGCTCGCGGTCGAAGCCGGTCATCCCGTGGGCATGCCAACCCTGGCGGATCGCCTGGAGCTGGAAGTTCGCTGAGGCCGCGCCGGTATCGAGGGAATGGCTCCATGAGGGCTTCAGCTCGTCCCCGACCTTCATGTGGGTGCTCGACACGAGGATCACGATGGCGCCGGTGTCCTTCACCCATCGCTGGTTGCCGGGCACGATGAGGTCGAAGAAGGTCTGCCAGTGCGGCGTGTCGCGAAGCGCGTAGAGGAAGCGCCAGGGCTGGGAGTTGTAGGCCGACGGCGCCCACCGCGCGGCCTCGAACATCCGCAGCAATTCCGCCTCGGGCACCGCCTCGCCGGTGAAGGCCCGCGGCGACCAGCGAGTGATGAAGAGCGGATCGATATCGTGATCCGGCTGGCGTGGGTTGGCGAACGTCACTGGGCAGTCTCCAAATCGGGGCGGGTCGAGGGCGGGGTGCCGAGGGCGGCATGCATCGAGCGTCGATGTTCCTTGGCATGCACGCAGAGACGGTTGCAGTGCAAACCCTGAGCGACCTCGATCCTCGACTCGGGCAGTGGATAAGCGTCCGCGCCCTGCGCCTCGAGATCCCGAAAGGACGCAGCGTTAGGAAGTTGGTCAGTCCCCTGCACCCAGGATGCCGGGTACCGCGTCGCGACGCGCGGGAGGAGGCGGCGTGTCGGGCCTGACGATCGAAGAGAGCCGATCCGCGAACGCCACGCCTGCTCGCTCC
Organism: uncultured Methylobacterium sp.; assembly: GCF_964251405.1. GTDB lineage: Bacteria > Pseudomonadota > Alphaproteobacteria > Rhizobiales > Beijerinckiaceae > Methylobacterium. The sequence goes on along the minus strand of NZ_CAXUJR010000088.1, from coordinate 10,180 downwards.
AGCGAGACCTGGTCGGACGCCGTGCTGCTCGACGCCGCCGAGAGGGTTCTGCGATCGGGCCGCTATCTCGATAGCTTCGGGCCGGCTCTCGAGGCGCGCTTCGAGGACGACACCAAGCGGGAACGTGTCCGTCAGATCCGGTCGACCGTCCTCATCGGCATCCTTGTGTTCAACCTCTACGATCTCGTCGGCTTCGTGACGGTTCCGGACTGGGCCTACCTGAATCTCGTGCTGCGGGCACTCGTCGTCACGCCCGTCGGCTTCCTGATCATGTGGGCCTCCGCCTGGATGAAACCGGGCGCGCGAGAAGGGCTCGGCGCGGTCGCGCTGCTCGGCGCCAATTGCGTCCCGATCCTGCTGATCGCGCTGGGAAACGGACCGCTCGTCTATCTCTGCACCGCCGAGGTCATGCTGAGCATCGTCTTCGCCAACATCGTCGTGCCCCTGCGCTATTCGTGGGCCTGCCTCGTCTCGGCAACGACAGCCCTCCTCGCCGCTGCGGCGGTGCTGACCCGGGTCGGGATCGGGCCGGAGGTCGGCGCCGTGATCATGCTCGATCTCGTCGTCGCGATGGGGTTCACCTTGATGGCCACCCGCCGGACCGAGGCGGCGAACCGTTGCGACTATCTGCTCAACCTGCGCGAGACGCTGCGGGGCAAGCGTCTGGCCGAGGACAACACCGTGCTGGCCCGGCTCTCCACGACGGACCCGCTCACGGGGCTGGCCAACCGCCGCCGGTTCACGATGCGGATGGACGAACTCTGGCGATCCGCCGAGGAGGGCGGAGACGGCGAGAGGCGGCAGGAATTCGCGCTGATCCTCCTCGACGTCGATTGCTTCAAGCGCTTCAACGACCGCTACGGCCACAGCGCGGGCGACGATTGCCTGCGGACCATCGCGGGCATCCTGGCCGTTCACGCGACCGGACGCTACGATCTCGCCGCCCGCTACGGGGGCGAGGAATTCGCCGTGCTCCTGCCCGGTCGTACGCTTTCCGAAGCCTTGGAGGCCGCCGAACGCATCCGCCTCGCCGTGGCCGGTCGCACCATCCCTCATGCGGGCCGCGACGACGGGATCGGCCTCGTCACGGTCAGCCTCGGAGTGGCGGTCAGCGGCGCGGCCGGGTCGGCCAACGTTCTGATCGAATTGGCCGACCTCGCGCTCTATGCAGCCAAGGCGGAAGGGCGGAATCGGACCCTGCCCCGGATCTTGGCCGTCCACCCAGGCGGGGACGCCGGCGGCGAGCCGACCTCGACGGCCGGCAACGCCATCGCGGTCGCAGCGGCGTGACCCCTTAGGCGGTCCCTACGCGCGCGGTCCGAACAGGATGATACCCGCACCGACGAGGCAGACGACGCCGCCACCAAGATCCCAGCGGTCTGGGCGATGGCCCTCAATTCCCCACAGCCAGAACAGGGAGGCGACGATGTAGATGCCGCCATAGGCCGCATAGGCGCGCCCGGCGGCCTCGCTCTCGATCCGCGTCAGCAGCAGGGCGAAAAGCGCCAGGCAGGCGAGCCCGGGCCCCAGCCACAGGCCTGAACGATCCATCCTGATCCATGCCCAGAAGGCGAAGCAGCCGGCGATCTCCGCGAGCGCCGCGGCCGCATAGACGAGAACGGACATGGTGGGGTTCGGCCCTTCGACGAGCGGACCTCTTAACAGCGAGGCGGCGGGCCGGCACCCCGGCGGCACCGGTCGTGCTACCATCGGCCTGCCTTCCTTCGTCGGGAACCCGTGCATGGCGCCTCTCCCGCCTCGCTTCCAGGCCGACTACGCATCGGACGATGCCGTCCTGGCGGCGACCCTCATGGCCGGGGCGGCTCGACCGGTCCACGAAGAGACGGCCGTCGACGCCCTCGCCCTCGACCTGATCGCCGCCATCCGCGCGCATTCGGGGCTCGGCGCCGTCGAGATGATGCTGCGCGAATACGACCTCTCGAGCCGCGAGGGTTTGGCGCTGATGGTGCTGGCTGAGGCGCTGCTGCGGGTCCCCGACCCCGCCACCGCCGACCGGCTGATCGCCGACAAGCTCGGCGAGGGCGATTTCGCCCACCACGCCGTGCGCGGCCAGGGACGCCTGACTCAGGCGACGGCCTGGGCGCTCGGGCTCGGTGCCCGGATCGTCGGCCCGGCCGATACGCCCGAAGCCATCCTCGGCGGCCTCGTCCGACGTCTCGGCAAGCCGGCGGTGCGCGCCGCGGCCCATGCGGCCGTGGGTCTGATGGGCGGCCAGTTCGTCCTTGGGCAGGATATCGACGCGGCTCTCAGGCGTGCGGGCAGCCCGGCGGGGCGCAGTTACCGCTACTCGTTCGACATGCTCGGCGAGGGCGCCCGCACCGCGGCCGACGCCGGCGCCCACCGCCGCGCCTATGCCGAGGCCATCGCGGCCATCGGCCGGCATGCGGGCGACGCCGGCCTGCCCGACCGGCCTGGCATCTCCGTCAAGCTCTCGGCCCTGCACCCGCGCTACGTCGCGCCGCAGCGCGCCCGGGTCATGACGGAACTGGTGCCCGTGGTGATCGCCCTGGCGCGAGCGGCGCGGGACAGCGAACTCGCTTTCACCATCGACGCCGAGGAGGCCGAGCGGCTCGAACTCTCCCTCGATGTGATCGGGGCGGTGCTGGCCGATCCCGCACTCGCCGGCTGGGACGGGTTCGGTCTCGCGGTCCAGGCCTACGGCAAGCGCTGCCTCGCCGTCATCGACCACGTCGGGGCCTTGGCGAAAGCCCATGACCGACGCCTGATGGTGCGTCTCGTCAAGGGCGCATACTGGGACACCGAGGTGAAGCTCGCGCAGGTCCAGGGGCTCGGTGATTATCCGGTCTTTACCCGCAAGGCGATGACGGACCTGAACTACCTTGCGGCGGCCCGGCGCCTGCTCGGGCATCGTCCGAGGCTCTACCCGCAATTCGCGACCCACAACGCGCTCACCATCGCGAGCATCGTCACCGGTGCCGGCCGGACGGACGGTTTCGAGTTCCAGCGCCTGCACGGTATGGGCGAGGCCCTGTACGACCGGCTGATGGAGACGCATCCCGGCATCGCTTGCCGGGTCTATGCCCCGGTGGGCGACCATCGGCATCTGCTCGCCTACCTGGTCCGTCGCCTCATCGAGAACGGCGCCAACTCCTCCTTCGTGGCCCGCGCCGGCGACCCGGCAGTGCCGGCCGCGAGCCTGATCGTGCGGCCGCAGGCGCTGGTCGAGACCGCCTCCCGGGCGCGGCACCCCGGCATCCCGCTGCCGCGCGACCTGTTCGGTCCGGATCGCCGCAACAGCCCTGGCCTCGCCTTCGGCGACCGCGGATCCCTCGACGCCCTGGTGGCCGAGGTTGCGAATGCAGACACCTTCGCCGAGCCGGTGCGCGAGGCCGGGCCGGACGAGGCGGACGCCGCCATGGTCGCAGCCGCCCTAGCCTTCCCGCCCTGGAGCCGCCTGCCCGCCCCTAGCAGGGCCGCCTGCCTCGATCGCGCCGCCGCCGCGCTCGAAGGGGAGCGCGGCCCGCTCCTGCGGCTTCTGCAATCGGAGGGCGGCAAGACCCTCGACGACGCGCTCGCCGAATGGCGGGAGGCCATCGACTTCTTGCGCTTCTACGCCGACGAGGGTCGACGGCTGTTCGCGGACCCGCTGCCGCTGCCGGGCCCGGCGGGTGAGAGCAACACCCTGTCGTTTCGCGCGCGCGGCGTCTTCGCGGCGATCTCGCCCTGGAACTTCCCGCTGGCGATCTTCGTCGGACAGGCCGCGGCGGCCCTCGTGGCCGGCAACGCCGTGGTCGCCAAACCCGCCCCGCAGACGCCGCGGATCGCGCGCGCGGCGGTGCGCCTCCTCCACGCGGCTGGGATCCCACGCGACGCTCTGCACCTCGTGACGGGAGGGCCACTGATCGGCGAGCGCCTCGTCGCGCATCCCGCCCTGGCGGGGGTCGTCTTCACCGGCTCGACAGCGACGGCGAAGGCGATCAGCCGCGCGCTCGCCGCCCGCGACGGCGCGATCCCGCCCCTCATCGCCGAGACCGGCGGCATCAACGCGATGATCGTCGACGCCACGGCGCTCCCCGAGCAGGTCGCCGACGACGTCGTGGCCTCAGCCTTCCGGTCGACGGGCCAGCGCTGCTCGGCCCTGCGCCTGCTCTTCGTGCAGGAGGACGTCGCCGACGCGATGATCGCGATGATCTGCGGCGCCGCGGCGGAGCTTCGGATCGGTGATCCGCGCGACCCGGCCACCGACCTCGGCCCTGTCATCGACGACGACGCCAAGGCCCGTCTCGGCGCCCACATCGCCGACATGATGGTGAGGAGCCAGGTTCATTTCGTGGGCAAGGCGCCGCCGGGCCTGTTCGTGGCGCCCCACGTGTTCGAACTCACGCAGGCACGGCATCTGGCCGGCGAAGTCTTCGGCCCGATCCTGCACGTCGTCCGGTACCGGGCCGACGCCCTCGACGCCGTCATCGCCGATATCGCCGCCACGGGCTACGGCCTGACGCTCGGCGTCCATTCGCGCATCGACGCCACCGTGGACCGGATCGCCGAGGCGCTTCCCCACGGCAACGTCTACGTCAACCGCAACATGATCGGCGCGGTGGTGGGCAGCCAGCCCTTCGGCGGTACCGGCCTCTCGGGCACGGGCCCGAAGGCCGGCGGTCCGCATTATCTCGCCCGGTTCGCCACCGAGCGGACGCTGACCGTGAACACGGCCGCGATGGGCGGTACGATCGGCCTCGTCACCCTCGAGGGCTGAGGCAGGATCGCGAAACCATTCCGCTCCGCGAGACGATGCCCGGTCCGTGACCTTCGGCTCAGTCCGTGACCTTCGCGGTCGGGCGATCGTCGCCCCGCGCGGTCTCGTCGTGCCAGGCTCCGGCCTCGTCCTGGTAGCGGATGCCCTCCGTCGAGCCGGGCACCTGCTGCTCCGCGGCAGCGGCCTGTGCGGCCTGGAGCGCCTCGTCGTGGCTCGGGAAAGTCTCGGAGAAGACGTCGCCGACCTTGTAGGCGTAGCCACCGTCGTGCTCGACGATGCGATAGGTGACTTCGGTCATGGCGTTCGTTCCGTGCTGAAGGATGTCACCGCGAACCGACGAGGCGCCCCGGGAGTTCCGATCAGTGCCGGGTCGGCGGCGAGGACGGCATGCGGGAGATCGCTGCCTCGCAGCCGGCGATGAGCGAGCCGCGCACGTCGTCGGGATCAAACCCGGGACCGTCGGAAAAGGCGATGACCTGAACGGCCCCGTCACCTTCGCGGCTGATCCGGCAGACCCAGCCCTCGGGCGTCCGCTCGAAGTCGATCGTGAACGATCGGCCGTCATGGTCGAGGTGGTGAGGTTCCATCGCGCCGTCTCCTCGATCTTGCTCCGTCGGCAAGCATCCATTCAGAACCATCGAAGGACCGTCATGCAACGTCTCCCCCATCTCGCCGCCGCCGCGGCCCTGACCGCCCTTGCCGGATGCGGATCGATCTCCGATCGGCCCGGCGGTTCGGGCGTGCCTGCCAACCCCTTCGCCTCGAACTATCCGTCCGTCGACCCCGGCGCAGCAGGGGCCCGCCGGGAAGCCGGCGACCGCCGGCGCGGACCCATGTCGCCCCGACCTCCCGCTGAGGTCCCTTTCTAGGACAGCTCGTTGGCGATGGCCGTGACGATGCGGGGATCGTTCGGCTCCACGAAGGCAGGATGGGCGCCCACGATGCTGCCGTCGCGTCCGATCAGGTACTTGTGGAAGTTCCAATTCGGCGTCGAGCCTGGCTTCTCGGCCGCCGCCCAGCGGTAGAACGGATGCGCCTTCGCCCCGCGCACATGGGTTTTCGAGACGATCGGGAAAGTGACGCCGTGGTTGGCGCGGGCAGCTTCGGCGATGGCCATTCCGTCCAGCGGCTCCTGGTTGCCGAAATCCGGCGAGGGCACCGCGATGACGGTGAGCCCGCGCGTTCCGAACCGGGTCCATAGGGCCTGCAAGCCGGCGAACTGCCCGGCATAGCCGCAGGCCGTGGCCGTGTTGACGATGAGCAACGGCTTGCCGGCATAGGCCGAGAGGGACAGCGTGCCGCCCTCGGGTTTGTCGAAGCTGAAGCCATCCGCCTTCGTCGTGTCCGTTCCTGCGGCGCGCGCGGTTCCGGCGGCGAGTCCGAAGCCGAGGAGCAGGAGGGCTTGGCGGCGAAGGATCGACATGGACGTCTCCGGATGGGGCGGGCGGGCCGAGCCGTTGTTCGGGTGCCGTCAAGATAGGCCGATCCGATCGCGGTTCCATCGCAACGTCGCCGCAGGGCGGAACCTTTCCCGACCGCTCTAGCTTGTGCGAGTGCCATCACCGAACCGAGAAAGACGACTCGCCATGCGCAACCTGTTGCTGGGAACCCTCCTGCTGGCCATGAGCACGACGCTGGCGCTCGGCCAGACCCCGTCCACCGACACCGCCGTGCCGGCGGCGGCGCCCGCGACACTGGCCAACGACCTGCGTCCCACCTTCGTCGCGCAGACGCCAGCCGACATGGTGACCTCGAAGCTCGTCGGCTTGACGATCCAGAACGGCGCCAACGAGACCATCGGCGAGATCGCCGACGTCGTCCTCGATGAGAAGAGCACCGTGAAGGCCTGGGTCGTGGGAGTCGGCGGCTTCCTCGGGATCGGCACGAAGTACGTCGCCATCGATCCGAGCGCGCTCAAGCTCGCTCGCGCCGACGAGAAGACCCTGAAGGCCTCGATCGAGACGACGAAGGACCAGCTCCGCGCGGCACCGGAATACGTCTATCTCGGCGCGTCGAAGCCCGCCACGACCGGCAGCACCACGGAGACGAAGAAGCCTGCGACTGACGCGAAGGCGAATTGAGCCTGCCGCTTCGCCGCCTCCTTTCCGGAACCGGATCGAGTTCCGCCGCGCTCCTCCCCTTAGGGGGAGCGCACCGAGGGGGATGATCGTCGACGAGCGGACCGTTTGATCAGATCCGGCTCGCCAAAGCGTCTCGCACTGTCGTGGCGACCGCGTCCGCACGCGGGTCGGGGGCGACGAACAGCGACCGGGGTGCGAGGCCTTCCGTCTCGCGCCATGCCCTCGGCGTGAGATCGCTGGCGAAGACGATGCGCAGGTCCGGCCGCAGGACCCGGGCCTCGACGGCGAGCTTGGCGGAGCACAACTCGCCCTGCAGGGTCACGTCGGTGACGAGAACATCGACGGGGAGACCGAGAGCCAGCACCGTCATCGCGTCTACCCCGCAATCGACCGTTGTCGCGGTGTATCCCGCCCGCCGAATCTGGCACGCGACCTCGTCACGCCAATGCTTCTGGCGGCCCGCGATCAAAACCTGAACACCGTACGCGCCCCGAGGTGAGGCGGACGATGTCATGGTGGAGTCGTCCCGCGCGTGCTGCGACATACCCGTGCTGACACCTCGTTTGCGTTGCGTTGCACCATGCTATGTCACGTCGCCGCCACGACACAAGGCCAAGGCGGCGATCGATCTTGCGTCGCAGGCTCAATTCTCGAACCGGACCGGTCGTTCCGCCTGTTGACGCCCGAGGCGCCGGCAGGGCAACACCGGCCGCGCCGTCGACGGATACGCTCACCCGCGGCGGACAGCCGGAGGCGCTCAACCGATGTCGTCAGCGAAATCCGTTCCCGTCTCGCCCCTGGCGCCCGCGACCTATCCCGACCTGCCGGCGATCGCCGGCGTCGGGATCGCGACCGCGGAAGCCGGGATCCGGTATGCCGGGCGCACCGACGTGCTCTACGTCGCCCTCGCAGAGGGCACGCAGGCGGCCGGCGTCTTCACCCGCTCGAAATGCCCCTCGGCGCCGGTGGATTGGTGCCGCGACGCACTGACCGGCCCCGGCGCCCGCGCCCTCGTGGTGAATTCCGGCAACGCCAATGCCTTCACCGGCGCACGGGGGAGAGATGCGGTCGCGCTCACCGCTGACATCGCAGCCCGCGCCGCCGGGTGCCGCCCGAACGAGATCTTCATCGCTTCGACCGGGGTCATCGGCGAACCCCTCGACGCCACCAAGTTCGAGGGCGTACTCGCCGATTGCGCCGGTCGCACCGAAGCCGGCTCTGCCGCCTGGGCGGCGGCGGCCAAGGCCATCATGACCACCGACACCTTCCCGAAACTCGCGACCCGTCAGGCCGAGATCGAGGGCGTCACGGTGACGATCAACGGCATCGCCAAGGGTGCGGGCATGATCGCCCCCGACATGGCGACGATGCTGAGCTTCGTCTTCACGGACGCCGCCCTGCCGCAGATGGTCCTGCAGCACCTGCTGAGCGCCGGCACCAAGACCAGCTTCAACTGCGTGACGGTGGACGGCGACACCTCCACTTCCGACACCCTGATGCTGTTCGCCACCGCGAAGGCCGGCAACACCGGCATCACGGACGCCGCAGATCCGCGCCTTTCGGGCTTCCGGGCTGCCCTCGACGACCTCCTGGTCGAGCTCGCCCAGCTCGTCGCGAAGGACGGCGAGGGCGCGCGCAAGTTCGTCACCGTGGAGGTCGGGGGAGCCACGGACGCGGCCTCTGCCCACCGCATCGCGATGTCCATCGCCAACTCGCCGCTCGTGAAGACCGCCATCGCCGGCGAGGACGCGAACTGGGGCCGGGTCGTCATGGCGGTGGGCAAGGCCGGCGAGCCCGCCGACCGCGACCGGCTCTCGATCTGGTTCGGCGATATCCGCGTGGCGCATCAGGGTGCCCGAGACTCCGCTTACAGCGAGGAGGCCGCGAGCGCCGTGATGCGGGAGCCCGGCGTCACGGTGCGGGTCGATCTTGGGATCGGTGACGGCTCGGCCCGCGTCTGGACCTGCGATCTCACCTCCGGCTACATCGCGATCAACGGGGATTACCGGTCGTGAGGCGAGTGCCGTGAGGCTCCTCCTCGTCGTCGCCGTCGCGCTGGCGGATGCGGATGGGCGCGTTCTGCTGGCGCAGCGGCCGCCCGGCAAGCAGCTCGCCGGATTGTGGGAATTCCCCGGCGGCAAAGTCGAGCCCGGCGAACGGCCGGAGGAGACCCTGATCCGCGAGCTCGCCGAGGAACTCGGGATCACCGTCAAGGAGGCGTGCCTCGCGCCGCTCACCTTCGCGAGCCACCCCTACCCCGATTTCCACCTGCTGATGCCGCTCTACATCTGCCGGCGCTGGGAGGGTGTGCCCGCGCCCCTCGAAGGCCAGCGCCTGAAATGGGTTCGCCCCCGCGACCTCAGGGACATGCCGATGCCGCCGGCCGATGCGCCGCTGATCCCGTTCCTGGTGGACTTGCTCGGTCCCTGACCGGGGAGAACGGGGCGGGCGTGCTCGCACGAGGAGGATCGGCCGATGGCGCGAAAAGCCTCTCCACCGCCGGCGGTGGCGAAATCCAAGCGGGCCTCGCGCAGGACCACGCCGAGCCCCGAGACCCTGGCTGCCCTCGGTCTGGAACGCCTGACCGGCCTCGTCCTCTCCGAGACTGCCCGCAACCCGACCTTCAGGAAGCTCGTCACGGCGGCCATCGCCGGACTGCAGGGGCCGGATGCGGTGGCGGCATTGGTCGACCGCCGCCTGACCGCCCTGGAGCGGGCCAGGGGATATATCGACTGGCAGAAGCGCCGCGCCTTCGTCGCCGACCTCGACGCCACCGTCTCGACCATCACGCGGGAACTCCTGCCGCTCGATCCCCATCAGGCGCTCGATCGCCTCGTGCGCTTTCTGATCGGTTCGGCCGGCGTCCTCGACCGGGTCGACGATTCCACCGGCCAGGTTCTCGGGATCTACGAACGGGCGTCGCACGAGGCCGCCGCGATGGCAGCATCATTGCCGAAGGGGGAGGCCGCCGCCTTCGCGACACGCCTCGTCGGACACCTTTCGGCCGACCCTTTCGGAATTATCGAGGCCCTGCTCCTCACCCTCGTCCCGAGCCTGCCGGACGACGCCGTGGCGCCCCTCGACGGCGACCTCGCCGAGGCCGCCGAGGCGGCTAGACCGCGAGAGGACAAGGACTGGAATCGCCAGATGCGCTGGATGCGACTCGTGCGCCTGCGCCAGGCGCTCGCCGACCGGCGCGGCGACGTCGACGGCTTCGTCGCCCTCGAGCGGATGGTGTCGCCGGAGCGGCCCGACCGGGTCGCCGTGGCCGAGCGGCTACTCGCCGCCGGCCGCGCCGCCGAGGCTCTCGACTGGATCATACAGCCGCAGAAGCGCGGCATCGGCGTCGTCACCCGCGCAT
>NZ_CAXUJR010000087.1:14017-15178 GCF_964251405.1 uncultured Methylobacterium sp. | reverse complement strand
CGATGCCGCCAGCATCGTCGAGACCGTCCAGGCAACCCTGCCAGAACGAAAGGCCCGCGGCGGCAACGTCGTGGCGGTAGGCCGGCGCCCGCGCTGAGCCATATCCGCGTCGAGTGATCGCGACGGCCGTCGCCCCCTCTCGTCCCTCCCGGCGCGTTCGGGGAAGGGCGGGGAACGGGTCCGCCTTGATCGGCTCGATTCCGGATCATGCGTTTCTTCGAACTGTAGTTCGTCCTGACGACGGTCCCTACTTGATCACCGCGCAAGCGATGCGCGGGCCGGCACCTCCGATCGGCTGAGTTGTGTGGTCGTCGGCGTCGGCGTGGATGATCAGGGCGGAACCGTCGCCGTCCTTGAGGCCGCCCTCGCCGTTGATCGGGGCATCGCTCGACACTTCCGCATTCACCGAGCCGTCCGCATGGGCATGGATGTTGGGCAGGTCGCCTTCGTCCGGCCCGTCCGGATTGAGCAGGCCGTGCTTGCTCTGGTCGTGGTTGACGTGCGCCTTCGACTTCTCGAACGTCCGGGTGTCGCTGCAATCGCCCACCGCGTGGAAATGGAGACCGTGCCAGCCCGGCGGCAACCCGCCCGGCTGCACGGTCAGCCGCAGCACCAGAGCGTTGGCGCCATCGCGGATGGCGATCCGCCCGATGGGCTCGCCCTTTGCATTGACGATATCGCTCTCGACGACCGGAACGGCAGCGGGAGCCGTGGCTGGCGGCGTCTGAGCCATGACGGGCGCGAGCAGTGCCGCGGCCGCCAAAGCGGCGCTGACGGTCGCCGCACGGACGAGGGCCGGCAGGGATGATGTCATGGATTCGCTCTCCTCTCCACGCCGGGCGATCGTGATGCATGATCGGTCCCGGCAACCGGTCGCGGACAGGAACCGCGGCTGCCGGCATGTGTGATGGTGATGAGGGATCGGCAATGGCCCGCTCCCGGCATGAGCGAGGGCGACCTTTCTGGACGCAGGGGCGCGGTACGCCTAAGATCGTTCCCGACCCAGGCAAGTGCGCGGCGTGTCCGGGGCCGGGGCGGCCCCGTCGTCAGGCGACAGGAGCAGTGTGATGCGAGCGGATGTCCTCCGACGCCGCGGTCCCGCGGCGATCCTGCTGAGCCTGGGGCTCGGCCTGCCGCCTGCCTTCGCCCAATCGACGACGG
>NZ_CAXUJR010000087.1:11186-13917 GCF_964251405.1 uncultured Methylobacterium sp. | reverse complement strand
CTTGCCAAGGCTGCGCCCCTTGCCAAGGCTGGGCCCTCATCGCAGGCCGCGAAGCCGCAATCCGCCCCATCGAGACAAGACGTCTCGCGCGATCGGCCGATGGCCCGCACACGGGTCGCCGACAAACCGCGCCGGCCGCGTCTCGCCGAGACGCGCGTTGCGCCGCCCCTGCGTCGGCCGGTCGCCGAGCGGCCTCTGGCGACGCGGCCCGTGGCGGCGCGCACCACGCAGCGCCCGGCCTACGCGCAGGAGCTGGCGCAGGGGCGGTTCGAGGGATTCGGGATGGACGAACGCAGCCGCCGCATCAGGGAGGCGGAGGAGGCCGGCTTCCTCGTCGTCCGCTCGCGCACCGTCGAGTTTCCGGATGGGCGCCGGATGAGGACCTACACGCCCTACGAGAAGACGGACGATTTCGACGACTGATCGGAATCTGGTTCTGCCGACGGAAAAAGCCCCGGCGGGAGGACCCGGCGAGGCGTGAGGGCAGTGATGCCGTCTGGATCAGCGGATGCGGCCGGGCCTTGCGGGCTCGAACACGATCCGACGGTGGAAGGCGCACCAGCTTTTGCCATCAGGCACGGATGCACCGCAGCACACGGCCTGGTCGCTCGGCTCGCCGATAATGAACTTGCAGACGAAAGCGCCCGATTGCGCGAAGGGCACCCGGAGATCGGCGGACGGTTCGGCGATGGCGTCGGCCTCGCCGATCTGGGACATGCGGACGAGTTGGTTCATCAGTGTCTTGAAACTCGCGAAGTTGGCTTGGCGTCGACGCCAGCGGGTAACGTCCCGTTTGGGAAAACGGATGGTCGCCGAGCGGACCCGTTTCCAGGGCGATCACCCGTCAGGACCGAACAGCAGCCACATCGGCAACGTCATGACTTTGTTATAACTGGGGTTGTTGAATCGGCAAACAAGTGCGACGGCGCACAACGGCCGCGATGCACTCATCTTCGCAGGCATGGTTTCCGGGCTCGAATCCATCACGGTGGATGGGCGGGCGCCCCTGGTCTTACAATCTGCGCAGCCTGTTCCGAGGCTACGGTCCCCTGTCGACACGAGGCGGGCGATTACTCGGCCGCGAACAACCCGAGGCCGGCTTCGGCCTCGGCGAGCGCCGTCGTCTTGGGGTCGCCCGGCGCCGTCTCGCAGCCGAGGCTTGGCAGGGCGACGATGCGGTTGCCGCGAAAATCCATGCGGCACACGATGGTGCCGCGGGTCTCGATATAGCTGAGGAGCCGCCGGGCACGGCCGGGCGAGCGGCTGCCGATCGCCCGGGCCAGGGCCTCGTCGCCGGGGCAGGGCTCGCCGGCGAGCGCGGCGCGGGCGAGGAGCAGGAACAGGCCCTGGACCTCGTCGGGCAGGGCGGCCGCATGCGTGCGGGCCTCCGCCCAGCGGGCATCGGCACCCTCGTCCGCGCCCACCGCGTCCTCGTCGACGCCGGCACGGGCGACGCCGAGGCGCCGGCGGAAGGCCGAGAGCGTGATCGCCTCGCCGTCGAGGCCGCGCATCCGGCAGCGCACCAGGAAATCCTGGTAGATCACCGCAACCGGCTGGCCGGCGGCGTCCCGGTCGTCGGCGATGCCGCGCAGGACCGCGTCGAGCTCTGTCCTGATTTCGGCCTCGGTCAGGGTCGCGGGCACTTCCACCGGCTCGGGGCGGTGGCGCCCGAGTTCGCGCATCAGGTCGGCCGGGCTGGTGCGCGGCGTGGGCGGCACCCGCGCCGGCGCGGTCCAGGCGGCGGGCTCGTCCTCGCCGCGGGTGAGGATGAGGGCACGCAGATCCGTCTCGTCGGCCTGCGGCAGCGGGATCAGGGTCGGCGAGCCCGAGCGCGCCGCGGTGAAGACCGGGCCGATGCGCAGGGCCAGCGGCCGCCGGCTCAGGGCAGGGCCGAGAGCCACGAACTCACCCCGCGCCAAGTCGCGAAACCGCTCGGCGCCGCGCCGGTCGAGGCCGAGAAGGTCGGCGGCCCGCGCCATGTCGATGTCGAGGAAGGTGCGACCCATCAGGAAGTTGGTCGCCTCGGCCGCGACGTTCTTGGCGAGCTTGGCGAGGCGCTGCGTCGCGATCACGCCGGCGAGACCCCGCTTGCGCCCCCGGCACATCAGGTTGGTCATGGCGCCGAGCGAGGCCTTCCGCGCCTCGTCCGAAACCTCGCCGGCCGCGGCCGGCGCGAAGACCTGGGCCTCGTCGACGACGACGAGGACGGGGTACCAATGGGCCCGCTCGGCCTCGAACAGCCCGCCGAGGAAGGCCGCGGCCGCACGCATCTGGCCTTCCGCGTCGAGGCTCTCGAGGTCGAGCACCACCGAGACCCGGTGCGCCCTGACGCGGGCGGCGATGGCCTGGAGGTCGGTTTCGCCATGGCTGCCGTCGACGACGACGTGGCCGTGGGCCTCCGCCAGCGTGACGAAGTCGCCCTCGGGATCGATCACCACCTGCTGCACCGCGCCGGCACTCTGCTCGAGCAGGCGGCGCAGCAGGTGGGACTTGCCCGACCCGGAATTGCCCTGGACCAGCAGGCGGGTCGCGAGAAGCTCCTCGAGGTCGAGCCGGGCCGGTTCCGCACCTGCGCCCAAGGCGACGCCCATCTCGATCCCGACCGTCATCGCTGCTCCGGTTGCCCGCCTGGACGGGATGGGCGGGCGCCGCCGCCCTGCCGCGCCGGATCCTAGCATGGGCGCAGGCCCGGCGACCCGTTCTCCCGTGATGACATCCACAGGAGGGTGCG
>NZ_CAXUJR010000087.1:0-11086 GCF_964251405.1 uncultured Methylobacterium sp. | reverse complement strand
CTCGGGGGCCATGCTCGGGGGCCATGCTCGGGCAGGGTCGCGACACGCGCTCCCGGCGCAGCCGTCGGTAACAACACCCCCGCCCCGGTAGGATTTACCTGCACGAATTACTCTGGAATTGTTTTAAATCGCAACTGATACACACTGCCCCGAAGGTGCCACGAAGTCGCGGCCAAGAGTAATCCCTCGACCATCATTGAAATCTTCTGCCGTTGGTTTATGTCTGCGCCCTGTCGATGACGGCGCGCAGGGTTGCGGCGCCGCAGGGCGTATCGGCGGCCACGCCGACGGTGCTGCAGGAGATCCGGGCCATGCTTGGTAGAGACCATCGTACGGCCCTGGCGGCTGCCCTTATCGCGAGCCTCGCCGGAGCGGGCGCCTTGAGCGCCAAGGAGGTGCCGATCGGCCCGCACGTGGTGCAGCAGGGCATCGACGTCGGCGCGGTCTACCTGCAGCCGATCGAGATGGACCCGCCTGGCATGATGCGGGCGGCGGCCGAGTCGGACATCCATCTCGAGGCCGACATCCGCGCCGCCAAGGACAACAGGAACGGCTTTGCCGAGGGCGACTGGATGCCCGCCCTCTCCGTCACCTTCGAGGTGGTGAAGCTCGACGGCGACACGCCGACCGCCACCAAGGTGAGCGGCATGCTGATGCAGATGGTGGCCAACGACGGCCCCCATTACGGCGACAACGTCAAGCTCGCCGGCCCCGGCCGCTACCGCCTCAAGGTCACGGTGGCGCCGCCTGGCCCCCACCAGCATTTCGGCCGCCACGTCGACAAGGAGACGGGGGTCGCCGCGTGGTTCAAGCCCTTCGACCTCGTCCAGGACTTCACCTTCGCCGGCACCGGCAAGAAGGGGGCGTATTGAGCACCCTCCCCTCTCGGAAGGAGGTCGCCGCGACGCGCGCGATCCTCGCCGCTGCCGTCGCGCTCCTGTTCCTGCCGGCGCCGGCGCGCGCCGAGGACCTGCCGGTGATCCGGGTCGAGATGCGCGATGGTATGATCGTACCGAGCATCATCGAGGTCCCGGCCAACACCCGGTTCAAGCTCGAGATCGCCAATACCGGACAGACGCCGGTGGAGTTCGAGAGCGCCGAACTCAAGCGCGAGAAGGCGATCGCCGCGGGCTCGACCTCATCCATCGTGTTTCGCACCGTCGATCCGGGCTCCTACCCGGTCTTCGACGATTTCCACCCGGGGGCCAAGGCGACCCTGGTCGCGAAGTAGGACACGCGGTGGGTTCGTGCTGAACGCTTTCCCCTCCCCCTTGTGGGGAGGGACCGAGGGTGGGGGTGGTTCCGCTGGCCTCGACAGAGGGTCACCCAGCCACCCCACCCCTACCCCTCCCCACAAGGGGGAAGGGAGTGATTCACCTGGATACGGTGACGTCTTTCACAACAAGGGACCTGCTTTGACCACCCTGCCCATCGCCCATCCGCGCGGCCTGCCCCGGCCCGGCCTCGGCCGGGTCGATGCCGGGCTTGTGCGCCTCGGCGACTGGCTCGGGCAGCACCTGCGCACGGTGCGCACCCTGCAATGGGCCGTGGTGGCGATCTACCTCGTGCTCGTGGCCGTGCCGGCCTTCCTGCCCCTCCCCGAGCGCACGGCCAATCTGTGGTCGAACCTGACGCTCGCCGCGCAGTTCGCGTTCTGGGGGATCTGGTGGCCGTTCGTGCTCGTCAGCATGGTGGTGGTCGGCCGGGCCTGGTGCGGGCTGCTCTGCCCCGAGGGCACGCTCACCGAAGTCGCCAGCCGCTGGAGCCTGGGGCGCGCGGTGCCGCGCTGGCTGAGCTGGGGCGGGTGGCCGTTCGTGGCGTTCGCCGGCACCACGGTCTACGGGCAGATGGTCAGCGTCTACGGCTACCCGAAGCCCGTACTGGTGGTGCTCGGCGGCTCGACCCTGGCGGCGATCGCGGTCGGCCTCGTCTACGGCCGCGACAAGCGGGTCTGGTGCCGCTACCTCTGCCCCGTCAACGGCGTCTTCGCGGTGCTGGCCAAGCTCGCGCCGGTGAGCTTCCAGGTCGACGGCCGAGCCTGGGCCGCCTCGCCCAAACCTCAGAAGGCCGACGCCTTCACCTGCGCGCCGCTCGTGGCGGTGAAGACCATGACGGGAGCCGGAGCCTGCCACATGTGCGGGCGCTGCTCCGGCTATCGCGGGGCGGTGCGTCTCGCTCGTCGCTCGCCCAACCACGAGATCGTCCATGTCGCCGGCACCGAGCCCGACGCCGGCCAGAGCGGGCTGATCCTGTTCGGGATGATGGGGCTGGCGGTCGGCGCCTTCCAGTGGTCGTCGAGCCCGTGGTTCGTCGCGGCCAAGCAGGCGCTGGCCACCTGGCTGATCGAGCGCGGCGTCGCCTGGCCGCTGGAGACCGCGCTGCCGTGGTGGGTCCTCACCAACTACCCCGAGCACAACGACGTGCTCAGCCTCCTCGACGGCGCCCTGCTGCTCGCCTACGTCGCCGCCGCGGCGATCGGGCTCGGCCTCGCCCTCTCGGCCCTCGTGGCGCTCGCGACGCGGGCGCTCGGAGCCTGGTCGTGGCCGCGCTTCCACCACCTCGTCCAGACCCTGATCCCGGTGGCCGGCTGCGGCTTGTTCCTCGGCCTCTCCGCGCTCACGGTGGGCTTCCTGCGCGGCGAGCGGATCGAGGTTCCCTACGTGCCCGAGATCCGGGCGCTGCTGCTCGCCGGAGCGAGTCTCTGGACCCTGCGCCTCGCCTACGCGGTGGCCGGCCTCTCCGATCGGGGCTCCGGGCAACTCGCCGCCACCGCCGCCATCGGCGCCGCCACCGCCCTCTCGGTGGCGGGCTGGGTCCTGATGTTCTGGGTCTGGTGAGCCCCCTTCCCATGTCATTGTCAGGAGATCCGCCGTGATCGGAGCCTTCGTCATCGCCTTCCGCGAGGTCATCGAGGCCGGCCTCATCGTCGGAATCGTGCTCGCGGCCACCCGCGGCATCGCCGGAGCCAAGGGCTGGATCGGCCTCGGGGTGGCGGGGGGGCTCGCCGGGGCCGCCCTGCTGGCGCTGTTTGCCGAATCGATCTCCGACGCCTTCGAAGGCACCGGCCAGGACGTGCTCAATGCCGCCGTGCTCATCCTCGCGGTCATGATGCTCGTCTGGCACAACACCTGGATGAGCCGGCACGGGCGGGAACTCGCCGGGGACTTGCGTGCCGCCGGCAGCGCCGTGCGCAGCGGCGACCGCACCGCCGCCGCCCTGGCCGTCGTGGTGGGAGCCGCCATCCTGCGCGAGGGCGCCGAGCTCGTGCTGTTCCTCTACGGTCTCGTCGCCTCGGGCACCTCGGGGGTGGAACTCCAGCTCGGTGCGGCGCTCGGGGTCGGCGCCGGGATCGCGGTCTCGGGGGCGGGCTATCTCGGGCTCGCCTCGATCCCGACCCGTTACGTGTTCTCGGTGACCTCGGCCCTCATCGTCCTCCTGGCGGCGGGACTGGCGGCGCAGGCGGCGCAGTTCCTCGCCAATGCCGGGGTCGTGACGGTGCTCGGCCACACCGTGTGGAACACCTCCGCCCTGCTCCCCGAGGGGAGCCTGCCCGGCCGCGTCCTGCACGCGCTCGTCGGCTACACCGACCGGCCGACGGCCCTGCAGGTGGTCGCCTATCTCGCCACCATCCTGGTGATGCTCGGCCTGATGCGCTGGAGCGCCGCGGGCCGTGCGCAAGTGGCGCGGACCGCCTGAGGCCGGACGCCCTTGCTCCGGATCGACCCCGATCTAGTTTGCAGGGAATGAACACCATCATCGTCGTCGCCCTGGTCTGCGCGGCCAGCCTCCCGCAGCCGGATTGCACGCGCGAGACTGCTCTGGACGTGATCACCGGCCCGGCCCACTCCCTGCAGGAATGCCTGCTGCAGGGTCCGGTGCTCGCAGCCAGTTCGGGCCATAGCGGCGCGTCCGGCAACTACGTCAAGACGCGCTGCGAGCAGCGGCGCTGATCGCAGCTTTTCGGGAGAGACCATGGACGACGAGGTCAGCCCGGACCGGGCGGTGATGATCCGCCTGCGGGCGCGGCTCGCGGTGGTGGAGCGGGCCGCCTGGTTCGGCTTCGCCCATGCGATGCAGAACGAACCAGAAGCGACCATGGCCTATATCGAGGCCGAGCGCGCCAAATGCGCCGAGGGGTTCGGCCAGCGCGGTTGGGCTGCGGACCTGACCGATGCCGAGCGCGCGATGCTGGGCGCCGAGGTCGATGCCGGTCTGGCGCAGCTGATCGTGGATGGCCGCGAGGCTTGAGACCCGGTTCCACGGGCAGCGTTCGATCGCCGCGACGCACGATCCCCTCTTCTCGCAAGCGGAGAGAGCGGGGAACGCGCGCAAACGCTCCGATCACGGTGATCCGTCGGCGGCTCCATACCGGTCGCGCCAAGCGGGCTGGACCAAGCCTGCCACATGCAGTGCCGTCGCCTCGTAGACCCCGATCGCCACCGCCCGTGCCAGGACCCGCGCGGCTGCGTCGCCGATCCGCGCGAGATCGATGATCGGATCGGCGAGCGCCACCCGGCCGGTGGCGACGGCAAAGACCACGTCGCCGTCGAGCGGCGTGTGAACCGGATGGATCGCCCGGGCGAGCCCATCCTGCGCCATGACGGCGAGGCGGCGGGCCTGCGCCTTGGTGAGCAGGGCATCGGTGGCGACCACCGCCAGCGTTGTATTGGCGCCGGGCACGCCCTTGCGTGGCCAGTCGAAGGCGGAAGCCGGCATCTGTTTGGGAAAGCCGAGGCCGCCGAATTCGGCCTCCACTTCGAACGGAGAGGCCCAGAACCACGGTCCCTCGCCCGCTGTCACCCGCCCGAAGGCGTTGACGACGGCGAGCGCCCCGACCTGCGCGGCCGTTCCGTCCACCGGCGCCGAGGCCGAGCCGAGACCGCCCTTGAGGTTGGCGGTGCAGGCACCGAGGCCCGCGCCCACCGAGCCCAGCGCGAAGTCGCTCGCCGCCGCGAGGGCCGCCGCATAGCCGAGTTCGCGATAGGGCGGATATCGCCCCCACTCCTTGTCGCCGCCGTTGAGGAGGTCGAACAGGATCGCGGCCGGCACGATGGGCACGCGGACCCCTCCGACGGCAAAGCCGCGCCCGGTCTCGGCGAGCCGGGCGACCACGCCGGCGGCGGCATCGAGCCCGAAGGCGGAGCCGCCCGACAGGACGAGGGCGTCGATCGTCTCCACCGTGCGCTCGGGATCGAGGAGGTCGGTCTCGCGGGTGCCGGGTCCGCCGCCGCGGACATCGACGCTTGCCACCACGGGCTCGTCGAACAGGATCGCGGTGGTGCCGCTGGCCAGCCGCCCGTCATGGGCATGGCCGACGCGGATGCCGGCGATGTCGGTGATCAGGCTGCGCATCGGTCGGGCTCCCGTCCGGCCGATCATCGCATGCTGGAGCGCCGGGGTCAGCGCCGGGCGGGGCCGGACAGGGGGTCGCCGCGCAGGAGGGCGTTCAACCGCTCGGTATCGAAGCCGTCGGTGGCCTTGGGCGGCGGCGCGACGATGGGCGTCGCCATCCGGGGCGTGCCGGCGATCGAGCCGGTGGTACTCGGAGCGAGCTGGTTGGCGCGGGCCATGACCGGGATGGCGGCGGCCGGCGGATGCGCCATTCGGTCGGCGCAGACGAATCCGATCGCCAGGATATTCACGCCGAAGACGCCGCAGACGGCAAGGGACCGGAGGATACGCAAAGCTTGTGCTTCCCGGGAAAGCGAGGAACGCCAAGGGTTAGCGCAAGGGCGTTAACGAACCGGAACAAGCCTCGCGCCTCCAAGCACCGGGTTTCACGGCAGCCCGAGGAAGGCCCTCGTCCGAGGGTGCTGCGGCGTCTCGAAGAACGCCTCCGGTCTCGCCACCTCGACGACCTGGCCCTCGTCCATGAACACGATCCGGTCGGCGATGCGCCGGGCGAACCCCATCTCGTGGGTGACGCAGACCATGGTCATGCCGGCTTGCGCCAGCCCCGTCATGGCGTCGAGGACCTCCTCCACCATCTCGGGGTCGAGGGCCGAGGTCGGCTCGTCGAACAGCATGACGGCGGGCTCCATGCACAGGGCACGGGCGATGGCGACCCGCTGCTGCTGGCCGCCGGAGAGCTCGCCGGGATAGGCGCCAGCCTTCTCGGGGATGCGCACGCGGGTCAGATGATCGCGGGCCAGCGCCTCAGCTCGCCGCCGCGGCAGGCCGCGGACATGGATCGGTCCGAGCGTGCAGTTCTCCAGGACAGTGAGGTGGGGAAACAGGTTGAAGCTCTGGAACACCATGCCGACGCGGGCGCGCACGGCATCGACCTGGCTGCCCTCAAGCGGAATGCCCTCAACCGTGATGGTACCGGAAGGGTGCGGCTGCAGGCCGTTGATGCAGCGGATCAGGGTCGACTTGCCCGACCCCGAGGGGCCGCAGACCACGACGCGCTCGCCCCGCGCCACGGCGAGGTCGACGTCGCGCAGGACATGGGTGTCGCCGTACCAGGCATTCACGCCCGCCAGGGCGATGGCGGGCGCGCTCATCGGGTCCGGTCCCCGGCGGCGAGCCGCCGCTCGATGAAGCCGGCATAGCGCGCCATGCAAAAGCAGAACGCGAAGTAGAACAGGGCCGCGAAGAGGTAGGCCGTGAGCGGCACCATCGGGGCCGACCAGCGCGGGTCGGCCCGCGAGGCCTCGAGCACGCGGATGAAATCGGCGATGCCGACGATGCTCACCAGCGTCGTGTCCTTGAAGAGCCCGATGAAGGTGTTGACGATGCCCGGCACCACCACCTTGAGGGCCTGGGGCAGGATGACGTAGCGCATCGCCTGGATCCGCGTCAGCCCGAGCGCCTGCGCCGCCAGCCCCTGCCCCGCCGGGACCGCCTGGAGGCCGCCGCGCACCACCTCGGCCATGTAGGCGGAAGCGAAGAGCGCGATGCCGATCAGCGGGCGCAGCAGCCGGTCGACGGTGAGGTCGCCGGGCAGGAACAGCGGCAGCATCACGTTGGCCATGAACAGCACGGTGATGAGCGGCACCCCGCGCCAGAACTCGATGAAGGCGATGCAGGCATAGCGCAGCACCGGCAGGCGCGAGCGCCGGCCGAGCGCGAGCAGGATGCCCAGCGGCAGCGCCGCCACGATGCCGACCATCGCCACCACGAAGGTGACGAGCATGCCGCCCCACAACCCCGTCGGCACCGGCTTCAGCCCGAGCCACGTCGCCCCGGCGAGCAGGAAGAACCCGACCACCGGCAGGAGTCCGAACACCAGACCCGCGCCGAGGCCCCGCCGGGGCGCGTCGAGCCACAGCATCCAGCCAGCGCCCAGGGCGGCGAGGGCGAAGACGAGGTTCACCCGCCAGCGCTCGGAGGCCGGGTAGGAGCCGTAGACGAGGTAGTTGATCTTCTCACCGATGAAGGCCCAGCACGCGCCCACCGGGCGACCGACCACCTCCGGGCGGCAGGCCTCGCCGGACGTGCCGGTCCAGACCGCGTCGAGGACGAGGAAGCGCAAGGCCGGCGGCACGAGCCAGGCGAGGAGCGCCAGGATCGCCAGGGTGGTGAGCGTGTTGCCCCACCCTGAGAACAGGTTCTCCTGCAGCCATCCCCAGGCGCCGCCAGCGCGCCGGGGCGGCTTCGAGGACGGGATCGGCGTGGCGCGGACGAACTCCGCCATCAGCGCCCCACCGGCGCGATGCGGGCGTTGTAGCGGTTCATCGCCAGCGCCGTGGCGAGGCTGATCGTGAGGTAGACCGCCATGGTGATCGCCACCGCCTCGATCGCCTGGTTGGTCTGGTTGAGCACGGTGCCCATGACCACGTGGACGAGATCGGGATAGCCGATCAGCACCGCGAGCGAGGAGTTCTTGGTCAGCGTCAGGTACTGGGAGGTGAGCGGAGGCACGATCACCCGCATCGCCTGGGGCACCGTCACGAGGCGCAGGGTCTGCCACCGGTTCAGGCCGATGGCCTGGGCCGCATCGGTCTGGCCCACCGGCACGCTGGCCAGCCCCGCCCGTACGATCTCGGCGATGAAGGCGGCGGTGTAGGTGGAGAGCCCGAGGAGCAGGGCGGCGAATTCCGGCAGCACCGGCAGCCCGCCCTCGATGTCGTAAGGCCCGCGCGCCGGCCACGAGACGGCGGCGGATCCCCCCAGCCACAGGCCGAGCACCGCCAGGGCGGGAAGCCCGAGACCCAAGCCGATCGCAGGGAGCACCCGCCGGGCCAGGGTGATCGCTGCGACGATCCCGGCCAGCAGTGCGGCCACGAGCATCCAGCCCCGTCCGAAGAAGTCGAGGCGCGGCAGGTAGAGTCCGCGCTGGCTCAGATAGACCCCGTCGGCGAGGCTCGCCGGTGCCCCCGGGTCGGGCAGAGCGAAGCGCACGGCCACGTACCAGACCAGCAATTGCAGGAGCAGCGGCAGGTTGCGGAAGAGATCGACATAGGCGGCCGCGAGACCGCGGGCGAGGAGGTTCGGGCCGCGCCGGACGATGCCGAGGGCAAAACCCAGGATCGTGGCGATCAGGATCGCAAGGCCGGACACCAGCAGCGTGTTGAGGAGACCGACCAGGATCGCGTCGAGATAGGTCGAGGTCGCCGCCGCGTAGCCGATCAGCCGCTGGCTGATGTCGAACCCGGCCACCCGCGAGAGGAAGCCGAACCCGGCCACGATGCCCTGGCGCGCGAGTTTCTCGGACGCGTTGGTGGCGGCGCCGTAGGCAAGGGCGGCGACGGCGGCGAGGAGCGCGGCCTGGATCGCGAGGCTTCGCACCCTCACCGGATCGGCGGCCCGTATTGCAGCCCTCCTTGCGTCCAGAGCGCATTGATCCCGCGCGGGACCTTGAGGGGCGAGCCCTCGCCGACGTTGCGGGCGAAGACCTCGCCGTAATTCCCGACATGGCGGACGATGCGGTAGGCCCAGTCCGTGGTGAGCCCCATCGCCTCGCCGTAGCGGCCCTCGAGCCCGAGGATGCGCCTGGCATCCGGGCCGAGCACGCTCCCGCGCAGGGCCTCGACATTGGCCTGGCCGATCCCGGCCTCCTCGGCGTCGAGCATGGCGTAGTGGGTCCAGGCGACGATGTCGCGCCACTGGTCGTCGCCCTGGCGCACCGCCGGGGCGAAAGGCTCCTTCGAGATGGTCTCGTCGAGGATGACGTGCGCGTCGGGCTCCGCCGTCTTGAGGCGCTCGCCATAGAGGGAGGACTTGTCGGTGGAGAGAGCGTCGCAGCGCCCCGATTCGTAGGCGCCCAGCGTCTGCTCGCTGTTGGCGAAGGTGACGACCTGATTCGTCAGTCCCCGGGTGCGGAACCAGTCGGCGAGGTTGAGTTCCGTGGTGGTGCCCTGCTGCAGGCAGATCGTGGCGCGGTCGAGCTGCTTCACCTGGGCGAGGTTGCGGTCCTTGCGCACCAGGAATCCCTGGCCGTCGAAGAACGTGATGGCGGGAAAGTTCATCGCGCTCGTGTCGCGCGACAGGGTCCAGGTGGTGTTGCGCGCGAGCACGTCGACCTCGCCGGACTGCACGGCGGTGAAGCGCGACGGCGACGAGAGCGGGATGAAGCGGACCGCCTTCGGGTCGTCGAAGATTGCCGCGGCCATCGCCCGGCAGAAATCGACATCGAGGCCGCGCCACTCGCCCTGGCTGTCGGGCACGCTGAAACCCGCGACGCCGGGGCTGACGCCGCAGACGAGATGCCCGCGTGCCTTCACCTGGGCGAGGGTGCCGTCGGCGAGGGCGGGGGTGGCGGCGAGCAGGACAAAGAGCAGGCCCGCGGAGGACGATCGCATGCGTTGGCTCAATCCCGATCCCTGCCGTTCCTTCGATCGCCCCCGTCCGTCGATCCGGGGGCAGCCCCGGGATGACCGCGTGGGGTTCGCCATGGGGTGGCCGCCCCTCCGTTGATCCAAGTTCGGCGCCCCTCGGTCAACCCCGCCGGGTTGACGCGCGGGAAGCGAGCGGGCTGTGATCGCAGCGCAAAATTCCTTCCCCGCCACGGTCCCGATGTCCAACACCCCTCCCCGCGATCCCGCACGCTTCGGCCAGAGCACCCGCCTCGTCCATGCCGGGCGCGATCCGGCCAGTCAGCACGGCTTCGTGAATGCCCCGATCTATCGTGGCTCGACGGTGCTGTTCCCGACCTACGACGACCTCGTGCATCGGCGAGGCCGCTACGATTACGGCACCAGCGGCTCGCCGACGATGGATTCGCTCAAAGACGCCTGGAGCGAGCTCTCGGGGGCGGCCGGCACGGTGCTGACGCCCTCCGGCCTCGCCGCCCTGACGGTGGCGCTGATGGCGGTGGTGAGTGCGGGCGACCACCTGCTGGTCAGCGATTCCGCGTACCGCCCGACCCGCCTCTTCTGCGACGGCGTGCTCAAGCGCTTCGGGGTCGAGGTCACCTACTATGACCCCCTCGTCGGGGACGGCATCGGCGCTCTGATGCGGGGCAACACCAAGGCGGTACTGGTGGAGGCGCCGGGCTCGCAGAGCTTCGAGATGCAGGACGTGCCGGCGATCGCGCACGTCGCCCATGCGCGCGGGGCCGCGGTGATCATGGACAACACCTGGGCGACGCCGCTGCTGTTTCCGGCCCACGAGCGCGGTGCCGACATCGTGGTCGAGGCCGGCACCAAGTATCTCAGCGGCGGCTCGGACCTGCTGCTGGGCCTCACCTCCGCCAACGCTGCCTACTGGCCCGCCCTCCACCGCACCTTCGAACACTTCGCCATGTGCGCCGGGCCGGAGGACGTGTTCCTCGCCCTGCGCGGCCTGCGCACGATGGCGCTTCGCCTGCGCGAGCACGGTCGCCAGGGACTCGCCATGGCGGAGTGGCTGCAGGGCCGGCCGGAGGTGCTGCGGGTGCTCCACCCCGCCCTGCCCGACGATCCCGGCCACGCGATCTGGAAACGGGATTTCTCGGGGTCGTCCGGCCTGTTCGGCGTGATCCTGAAGCCCGTCCCCACCGCGGCCCTGGCGGCGATGCTCGACGGGCTGGAGCTGTTCGGGATGGGCTTCTCCTGGGGCGGCTTCGAGAGCCTCGTCATCCCCTTCGACTGCAAGACCTACCGCACCGCCACCCGCTGGGAGCCCGGCGGGCAGGGATTGCGGTTCCATATCGGGCTGGAGGATC
>NZ_CAXUJR010000086.1:0-15199 GCF_964251405.1 uncultured Methylobacterium sp. | reverse complement strand
GACTCACAGCCGTAGCGAGGCCGCGCAAGCCGATCGACGCGGCCCTGCTTCGGTCCCTTACGGCGAGCATGCCGGCGCAGGTCCAGAGCGCCGCTGATCTGCTGCGGTCGATGCGGGATGGCCTGCAATGACGGCTCACGACCGCGAGCGTTCACGACCCGCACGCGGTCTAGACACAATCGCCGAAAAAATCCGCTTGATCGGATTCACTCACTCCCACTCGATCGTCCCCGGAGGCTTCGACGTAATATCGTACGTCACCCGGTTGATGCCCTTCACCTCGTTGATGATCCGCGTCGCGACCCGGCCCAGGAAGGCCATGTCGAAGGGGTAGAAATCCGCCGTCATGCCGTCGACCGAGGTGACGGCACGGAGCGCACAGACGTGGTCGTAGGTGCGCCCGTCGCCCATCACGCCGACGGTCTTCACCGGCAGGATCACCGCGAAGGCCTGCCAGATCGTGTCGTAGAGCCCGGCACGGCGGATCTCGTCGAGGTAGATCGCATCGGCTTTCCGGAGCGCGTCCAGCTTCTCCGTGGTGATCGTGCCGGGGCAGCGGATTGCGAGGCCAGGGCCGGGGAAGGGATGGCGGCCGACGAAGGCCTCGGGCAGTCCGAGCTCCTTGCCGAGCACCCTCACTTCATCCTTGAACAGCTCGCGCAGGGGCTCGACGAGCTTCATGTTCATGCGCTCGGGCAGGCCGCCGACATTGTGGTGGCTCTTGATCGTCACCGAAGGGCCGCCGGTGAAGGACACGCTCTCGATCACGTCCGGATAGAGCGTCCCCTGGGCCAGGAACGCGGCCCCGCCGATCTTGAGCGATTCCGCTTCGAACACCTCGATGAACAGGCGCCCGATGGTCTTGCGCTTCACCTCCGGGTCGCTGACGCCTTCGAGCGCGCTGAGAAACATCTCCTGCGCCTGCACGTGGACCAGCGGGATGTTGTAGTGGTCCCTGAACAGCCGCACGACCTCCTCGGCTTCTCCGAGGCGCAGGAGACCGTGATCGACGAAGACGCAGGTGAGCTGCGAGCCGATCGCTTCGTGGATCAGCACCGCCGCCACGGACGAATCGACGCCGCCCGACAATCCGCAGATCACGCGCTCGCTGCCGACCTGCTCGCGGATCTTCGCGATGGCCTCTTCGCGGTAGGCGCCCATGGTCCAGTCGCCCGAGCACCCGGCGATGTCGCGCACGAAGTTGCGGATCAGCAGCGCCCCGTGGGGCGTATGGGCCACCTCCGGGTGGAACTGCACCGCGTAGAAGCCGCGTGCCTCGTCCGCCACCGCGGCGAAGGGCGCGTTCTTCGACATCGCCACGGTGGTGAAGCCATCGGGGAGCTTCGTCACCCGGTCGCCGTGGCTCATCCAGACCGGATAGTGCTCGCCGACATGCCAGACGCCCTTGAAGAGCGGGCACTCCGACAGGATCTCGATCTCGGCGCGGCCGAACTCGGCATGGTGCCCGGCCTCGACCTCGCCGCCGAGCTGGGCCGCCATGGTCTGCTGGCCGTAGCAGATGCCGAAGACCGGCACGCCGGCATCGAAGATGATTTGCGGCGTGCGCGGCGAGGCGTCGGTGGTCACCGATTCCGGCCCGCCCGACAGGATCACGCCCTTTGGCTTGACGGCCGCGAAGGCTTCGGCTGCCTTCGTGAAGGGGACGATCTCGCAATAGACCCCCTCCTCGCGCACGCGCCGCGCGATGAGCTGCGTCACCTGGGAGCCGAAATCGACGATGAGGATCTTGTCGTGGTCGGTGATCATGGATCGGAGTTAGACGAGGGACCCTCGGGGTGCAACGCACCCGATCATGTGCTCGCGACGCGGTCGGGGATTAATCGAACGTTCAGGCTCTGCGGGCGAGACGGCGCGCCCCAGCAACGAACAGGAGCCTCATTCCATGAGAGCCACCATCTTCGGGATCGCCGCCATTGCCCTCGCCGGCCTCGCCGCACCGGCCCAAGCCGCACCCTTCGGCGTCGGCCAGGGTCTCGCACCCGACAACGCGATCGAGCAGACCCGGGTCGTCCGGCGCACGGTGGTCCGTGGGCCACGGTGCAAGACCGTTGTCACCAAGCGCCGTGGTCCGATGGGCCGCGTCACCGTGGTGCGCAAGCGTCGCTGCCTCTGATCGCCCTCGCTCCGGTCGCCGGGCGATCATCATCGGTGACGACAGCCCGACGGTCGCGGATGGCCCCTCGGGGCCATCCGATGTTTCTGCCGATCAGGCCCTGTGCGCAGCGGCATTCTTCGGGTCGGCATCGGGCTTCGGCCGGAACAGTGACATCACCTTCGTGGCGACCGGTGCGATCACGTACTGCGCGAGGGGAATCGTCAGGCCACCGATGATCAGCCCGAGCACGCCCGAGAGAGCGGCCGTGACGATCCATTCCACGGCAGCCGCCAGGGACGGAACCATGCCGGCCGCCCAGGTCGCAGCGCCGTGGACCAGATGGGTCGGCTCCTTGATGCCGAACTCCTCGAGCCCGTGCAGGATGATGCCGCCGCCGACCCACAGCATCGCCGCCGTTCCGACCATCGCCAGGACCTTGAGGAAAGAAGGCATGCCGGCGACGAGGCCGCGGCCGATTCCCTGGGTGATCGGACGTATCGCCCGGTCCGCACCCGAGGGCTGCGCGGCCGGCGCCGGCATCCGCATTCCGAGCAGGCTCGAGGCGGGACGCCCGTTGGTGGCCAGTGCCACACCGGCGTCGTCCGCCTTCACGATGAGCGCCACGAACCCGTAGACCATCACGGTCACGCCCAGGGCGACCACGGACAGGATGGTCGCCTGCATCGCGACCGAGGAGGCGTCCAGGGAGGCCAGGGTCAGAGCCATGACCTCGGCCGAGAGGATGAAATCGGTTTGGATGGCGCTGCTGATGCGGGCATCCTCCTGGGCCCTGATGTCGTCCTTCGACGCGCCCACTTTCTGCTCATGGGCCTCGGCCTGGTGGGGTGCCAGGGCGTGCAGCACCTTCTCGGCGCCCTCGTAGCAGAGATAGACGCCGCCCAGCATCAGGAGGGGCGTGATCACCCAGGGCGCGAAGAAGCTCAGCGCCAGGGCGCCGGGGAGAAGGAAAAGGAACTTGTTCTTCAGGGACCCCAACGCGATCCGCCCGATGATCGGCAACTCGCGGGCTGCGGCGAAGCCCACCACGTAGCGCGGGGTCACCGCGGCGTCGTCGATGACGATACCGAGCGCCTTCGTCCCGGCCTTGGCAGACTGGGCCGCGACGTCGTCGAGGGAGGCGGCGGCCACCTTGGCGAGAGCCGCCACGTCGTCGAGGATTGCGATCAGGCCGATGCTCAAGGGGTCTTCCTCACGTCCATCCGCGGCTGGCCGGCGGCCGCCCTTCGAAGCACGGACAACGATGCAACCGCCCAAAAGATCACGGGACCGTGAAAGTGTTTCGCAGATGCGTCGTGGAACACCGCGTCACAGCATCTTCGGAAGGGTGGTGGCGATCAGCACGGCCCCCGAGGCGGCCAGGAGCGACAGGATCACGATGCGGAAGGCCGCGTCGTCGAAGCGGCCGTAGAGCCTGACACCGATGAAGCTCGGAATCAGGACCGCGGCCGCGACGGCCGGGAAGAATCCCAACGCCTGCTGCGACACGGCACCGACGGCGAAATAGGTCGCCATCGTCACCGCGTGCATCGTGAGGTTGAAACCCTGGAACACCGCCCGCTGGGTATGGCGGTCCCACCCGCGCAGCGTCGCCCATAGCGTCGGAGCGGCGCCGGTCAGGCCGCCGAGACCTCCCATCACCCCGCCGACGAGACCGACGGCCGCATCCGCGATGCGCCCGCCTCCGGCGATGCGAGGCAGGTTCCGGGCGAACAGCATCGCCGGACACCAGACGGCCAGAAGGATGCCGACGGCGAGCTTGAAATGGAGCGGATCGATGATCCGCAGCAGGACGACCCCGATGGGGATCCCGATCAGGCCGCCCGCGACGAAAGGCAGGACGAGCGACAGCCTCAGGCTGCGCCGGATGGAGCCGATCGATAGGATCTGGCCGACGAGCGACCCGAACACGACCAGTGGTCCGCTCAGGACGGGATCGATCGACCAGGCCCAGACCGCCATGGTCACGAGGCCGAAGGAGGTGCCGGACAGCCCCTGCACCAGGCCTCCGGCCGCCGCACCGAGCATAACGATCCCGAGATGCGGGTCCATGAAAAGGTCTTTCGTGAAGGCTGTTTCGACGGCGTCGACGAGCATCGACCAAAAAGATCAGGACCACTGTCCGGAAGGATCCCGATGGCTAGGCCCGCAGGAACCCGCGCCGGCGCATCCAGGTCAGGAACAGGCCGGGCCAAGCCGCCGCCGGCGATCCCGGAACGCCGAGGCCGTAGCCGTGGCCGCCGCGCTCGAACAGATGCATCTCCGTGGGGATCAGGGCGCGGCGCAGGGCGGAGAACATCACGAGAGAATTGTCGACGACGGCAATGGGATCGTCGGCGGACTGAGCGAGGAACATCGGCGGGCCGCGCTCTCGGACATGGCTGTCGACGGAATAGGCGGCCGCCTGTTCGGGGGTCGGCGCATCGCCGACGAGAACGCGCCGCGTGGAGGTTCGGTCGAAAGGCGCGCGCAGGGTGATGACCGGGTAGATCAGGCCCGCGAGTTCCGGCCTGGCCGAGAGGGCGTCACGTCCATCGACCGGCGCATAGACGCCGTCGGCGTACCGTACCGCGGCTTCGCCCATCAGGTGGCCGCCAGCGGAGAAGCCGAGCACGCCGATCCGTTGCGGATCGACGGCATAGTCGGCCGCCCCCGCCCGTATCAGCCGCAGAGCGCGCTGGACGTCCTGCAAGGCTGCCACAGGGCCCGCCGACCAGCCTTCCCCCGGCAGGCGATAGACCAGCACGAAGGCGGCGATGCCGGCGGTTGCCAGCCAGTTCGCGACGGGCAGGCCCTCGTTGCCGATATCGATACGGCGATAGCCGCCGCCGGCCGCCACGATCACGGCGGCCCCGTTGGGCCTGCTCGCCCTCACCACCAGCAGGCACGGCCGCGCGACGTTGGTGATGACGCCTTCCCGGGTCTCGTCGAAGCGTCCGTCCGCGGCGATCGGGCCGCCGCCGCCGGGGGGAAGTCCGGGCCAGAGGTCGATGACGTCGAGATCGCTGCCCGGGGCCATGAAGGGGCCGGGCCTCGGCGGACCAACCGGAGACTGCGTCTGGGCCTCGGTCCCGCCCGCGGCCGACAGGCTGGCGGCGAGGCCGGCGAGCAGGTCGCGCCGGGCGAACGTCACGCCGGCCTCGCCGCCGGGCGAGGCGACCGGGCAACGACGCCTGGGCGCAGCGATGTCTCACGCCGCGCCCGCCGCATCAGCGCTTCCGCTCCAGGGTGGCGACGTAGAATCCGTCGGTGCCGGTCAGGCCCGGGCTCATCTGCAGGCCGGAGGTCGTGAAGCGCAAAGCCGGCCGAAGACGATCGTCGAGTGCATCGACGATCGTGCGGGCTTCGATGCAGGTGAAGCTGTCCGGATGCCGATCAAGGAAGGCCGCCACGGCACCGTCGTTCTCGTCGGGGAACAGCGAACAGGTGACGTAGGTGATGCGCCCGCCCGGCCTCACGAGTCTCGCGGCACGATCGAGGACCGCGGCCTGGTCTTGAAGACGGGTGCTCAACGAGCCGGGGCGCAGGCGCCATTTTGCGTCCGAGTTGCGCCGCCACGTGCCGGAACCGGTACAGGGTGCATCGACGAGGACGCGGTCGGCTTCACCGTCGAGGTCGGCCAGGACGTCTGCCGAGACGTTGGCCCTTGCGCGGCCGGCGCGGGGCGTCCTCACCTCGGCAACGGCGCCCGACCGGCGCAGGCGCTCGTGGATCGGAGCGAGGCGGCGAGGATCGTCGTCGCTGGCGACGAGCCGGCCGGAATTGCCCATGGCGGCCGCGAGCGCCAGGGTCTTGCCGCCGCCGCCGGCGCAGAGGTCGACGACGGTCTCAGCCGGTCGCGCGCCGCAGAGCAGGCCCGCGAGCTGCGAGCCCTCGTCCTGGATCTCGTACCAGCCTGCGATAAATTCCGGCTCGACATGGAGGGCCGGGCCGCGGCCGTCCTCGCCCAGGGGAATGCGCAGGCCATGGGGCGCATGCGGCGTCGGCTCGGGCGAGAGATGCGCCAACCCGGCCAAAGCCTCGTCGCGGCTGCGCTGGAGGGTGTTGACGCGGATGTCGAGGGGTGCCCGGCGACCGAGGGCGCGCAGCTCGTCCAGGAGCTGGTCGCCGAACACCGAGGCGAGGGCCGGCAGCACCCAGTCCGGCACGTCGCCCGCGACGTGAGGCGGGGCCTCGGCCAGGGAGCCCTCGACGAGGCAACGGCGCTCCTCCGCGGTCAGCGGCTCGGGGGCGAAGCGCTCGCCGCTGAACAGGCCGGCGACGGTCGGCTCGGCGAGGCCGTATTGCAGCCGCAGCATGCCGATCGCGATGGCCCGCGGCGCCTCGGAGCCCATGATCCAGGCGGCGGACGCCCTGCGCCTCAACGCATCGTAGACGAGACTGGCGATGGCGGCGCGATCGCCGGACCCGGCGAAGCGATGGGACAGTCCCCAATCCTTGAGGGCATCTGCGGCGGGCCGGCGACGGTCGGCGATATCCGCGAGGACCTCGATGGCGGCGGACAGGCGGGCGGGTGGGGTCAGCGGACGATCCTCGATAAGGCGCGGTCCGCCGCGATACGGCCACGCTTACGCCAAAAGCGGACCATAGGCCGTCCTGACGGCCGGCGCGATCCGCGATCGGACCGGAGGCAGACCCTGCCTGTGACTTCCCGGAGCTTCGAACCCCTCATGCCGTCCGTCATCAAACTCACCGTCGCGAGCCTTGCCCTTGCCGCGCTTGCCGCCTGCGCCAACGCTCCGGCTCCCGACCTGACCCCGCCGCCGGCCAAGCCCTACGACGCCAAGACCCAGCTCGAATACGGCAACGCGTCGCCGCGCGGCCCGCGTTACTGAAGGCCGGGCTCAACCCTGGCCACGCTGGCGGCGGCGCTCGTAGGCCTTGAGATGGGTATAGGCCTGTCCGAGCAACGGGCAGGCCGACGCATCCCTCGCCCGCGCGATCAGATTGCCGACGATGTGGTCGGCCTCGATCCGCGCGCCGTTCTCGATGTCGCGCAGCATCGAGGCGGTGAAGGCCGAGCCCTCCGCGGTGAGGATGCCGCGGCCGTTGCGCACCGGCTTCTCGCGCGGCGTGTGGCCCGCGTCGGTCGCGACGGCGATGCACTCGTCGTAGAGGCCGTTGACGAAGGTGAGGCCGCCGGGCGAGCCGACGATGTCGCCGATCGTGGCGCGCATCAGGCAGGTCGAGCCGGCCAGGGTGGCGAGGAACACCCACTTCTCCCACATCTCCAGGACGATCGTCTCGCTCAGGCGCGGCTGGAACTTGGCGCCCTCCATCAGCGCCTCCACGGCCAGGATGCGCTCCGAGCGCGTGCCGTCGCGCTCACCGTAAGTGAAGGTGTGGAGCTCGTTCATCTGCCGGATCTCGCCGGCCGGTCCCAGGGTCGAGACGATGGCGCAGGAGCCGCCGAGCACCCGCTCCTGTCCGAACGCCGCGTCGAGGGCATCGAGATGACGCAGCCCGTTTAGGATCGGCAGAACGGCGGTGCCGGCGCCGACGGCCGGTGTCACATCCGCGATCGCTCCGTCGAGGTCGTAGGCCTTGCAGCTCAGGAGGACGAGCGCGAAGCCCTCGCCCTTGCCCGCCGCGAGATCGGCGGCGGTGAGAGTCTGGGGGTTCGGGATATGGATGTCGCCGTTCGGGCTCTTCACGACGAGGCCCGTCGCGGCGAGCTTGTCCGCACGGCCGGGCCGGACCAGGAAGGTGACGTCGCGACCGGCCTCGGCGAGCCGCGCTCCGAAATATCCACCGGTCGCACCGGCGCCGACGACGAGCACGCGCATAGGACGTTTCCCCAACCCTGGTCCGCGTCCTCCTTAACGGAGAAGGCGACGGGTTTTCCAGGCCGCCCCTAGATTCCGACGGGAGCGAGGAAAATCCTGACGGCAAAGACGATCCACATCGCCACCAGAACCAGCGCTCCCGCGAGATATGACTGGAACCGGTACGGGACGTGGTTAGACGTGACGGTGATCCCGGCATGGACGATGCGGGACGCGACGAACACCCAGGCAAGGACGACGAAGAGCAGGTCCGCCTTCTTCGTGTAGAGGGCGAGCGGCACCAGGGCGAAGAACGGGACCGGCAGCTCGAACTGGTTCGAGAAGGCGTTGGCCGCCTGTTGGGCTCGCGCCGGCCAGTTGCGCTCCCCCAGAGCGATGTCGCGGACTTTGACCGCACCGGCTCCCACTGCGGCGAAGCGGACGCGGCCCATCCAGAACAGGAGCACGAAGACGAGGAGCACCTGCGCGAAGACGGGGGCGAGAACAGCCTGGACGGTCATGGATCTCTCGTATCGCGGCAGTCGCGCAAGAGGACGACTCGTGAGCGCCACGGCGTTGCCGCGACAGCGTTCACCAGCCGCGCGTCGGCCGCCACCAAGGGAGCGTGCCAGCTTTCTGCTGCGGCGACGTAGAGGGCGTCGTAGAAGCTGATCGCAGCGTCGAGCGCGATCGTCGTGGCGAGATCGATGAGCGGCAGCGGCGAGCGCAGGGCGAGACGCTCGGTGACGGCATCGTTCGCGCTTCGGACTTCATCGATGGTCATGCCGCCCCGCCGACAATGTCGCACGAGAACTTCACCGATCTCACCAAGCGCGTGGTCCGGACTCAAGAGCACGGCTCCCGACCTGAAAGGGGTAAGGGCCGTGTCAGAATCTGCTTCGGCGATGAACCATTTCACCGCCACGCTGGCATCGACGACGATCACACGGCGTCCCGCATCCGGCGGATGATATCCGTGCTGTCTTCCGATGACGGCTTCGATCGAGAGCGAATGCGATCTGCCACGGCGACGCGGCCTTCGACGTCGTGGAGGAGGCCGAGCCGGATCAATCCGATGACGACCTCGTTGACGGACCTGTTCTGAACCTCGGCCTGGAACGCGATCGTCCGCAGCGTCGAGTCGTCGAGACCTTCGATGCTCAGTTCAGGCATGTCGTTACTCCTGCCCATCCCCCTACAGTCTATCCCTCACCCCCGCCCGGGATAGTTCGGGCTCTCCCGCGTGATCGTCACGTCATGGACGTGGCTCTCGCGTAGGCCCGCATTGGTGATGCGCACGAACTGCGCCTTCTCCTGGAATTCTGGGATCGTCGGCGCCCCGACATAGCCCATCGCGGCGCGCAGGCCCCCGGCGAGCTGGTGCAGCACCGCCGCGACCGGGCCCTTATAGGGCACTTGGCCCTCGATGCCCTCGGGCACGAGCTTGTGGGTGTCGCTGACCTCGGCCTGGAAGTAGCGGTCGGCCGAGCCCCGGGCCATCGCGCCCACCGAGCCCATGCCGCGGTAGCTCTTGTAGGACCGCCCCTGGTGCAGGAAGACCTCGCCCGGAGCCTCGTCGGTGCCCGCGAGCAGCGATCCGAGCATGGCCACCGAGGCGCCGGCCGCGATGGCTTTGGCGAGGTCGCCCGAATACTTGATGCCGCCATCGGCGATCACCGGCACGTCGGCCCGGTCGGCGGCCTCGACAGCCTCCATCAGGGCGGTCAGCTGGGGTACGCCGACGCCGGCCACGATGCGGGTGGTGCAGATCGAGCCTGGGCCGATGCCAACCTTGATGGCATCGGCGCCGGCATCGATCAATGCCTGGGCTCCGTCGCGGGTGGCGACGTTGCCGGCCACCACCTGGACCGAATTGGAGAGCTGCTTCACCCTCCGCACCGCGTCGAGCACCTTGATCGAGTGGCCGTGCGCCGTGTCGACGACGATCACGTCGCAGCCGGCATCGATCAGGCGCTCGGCCCGCTCGAAGCCGCTGTCGCCCGTGGTCGTGGCGGCGGCGACGCGCAGGCGGCCCTGCTCGTCCTTGACCGCGCCCGGATAGGCGACCTGCTTCTCGATGTCCTTGACGGTGATGAGCCCGATGCAGCGGTAGTGATCGTCGACCACGAGCAGCTTCTCGATGCGGAACTGGTGGAGCAGGCGCTTGGCCTCCTCCTGGTTCACCCCCTCACGCACGGTGATGAGCCGGTCGCGGGTCATGAGTTCGGCCACCGTCTCGGAGGCGTTGGTGGCGAAACGGACGTCGCGGTTGGTCAGGATGCCGACGAGTTTACCACGGGAACCGTTGGGGCCGCGCTCCACCACCGGGATGCCGGAGATGCGGTTCCGCTTCATCAGCGAGAAGGCGTCCGCCAGGGTCTCGTCGGGGTGGATGGTGATCGGGTTGAGCACCATGCCCGACTCGTACTTCTTGACGAGGCGGACCTGCTCGGCCTGCTCGTGCGGCTCGAGGTTGCGGTGGATCACCCCCATGCCGCCGTTCTGCGCCATGGCGATGGCCATCGGCGCCTCAGTGACGGTGTCCATCGCCGAGGCCAGAATCGGCAGGTTGAGGTGGATCGCCCGTGTCAGGCGCGTCGCGACGTTGACCTCGGTGGGCATTACCGACGAGGCGGCGGGGCGCAGGAGCACGTCGTCGAAGGTCAGGCCCTCGGTGATCGACTGAGGCGTGATGCGGGCCATGAACCAACTCCCAAAAAGGGTGAACGACGCCGCCCCGGAAGTCCGGGCCGGCGTGAATGAGTTGGCACGGGGCGATATCACGCGGCCGGAGGCGGCGCAAAGCCAAGAGTGTCGCGACAAGCTGCAAAAACGCGTGCCGCAGGGCTCCCATGCGCAGCCCGCGTCGTCCGAACCACGATCTCAGTCGACGATCGGGCGTGCGCCCTTGTCGGTCCAGTCCGGCGGCAGGCCGATATAGTCGCCGATGATGCCGTCGACGCCGGGGGCACGGCCGAAGCGCTCGCAGTCGGGATCGAGGGGCCGTTCGCCGAGCACCGTGACCCGGATGCGGTTGGCGTTCGGGAGCGCGTAGGGGGCCTTGAACGGGTCGATTCCGGTGGCGACGAAGCCGCCGAAATCCTGCCCGAACTCGCCGGCGAGATCGTAGGCGTCGCTGGCGGGCGAGAACCGCGCCTGATTGGTGAAGGCGTTGGCGGCCCCGCCCCAGACCATCGCGGCCCGTTGCTCGCGGCGCCCGTCGAGAGCCTCGGCCTCCACGGTCAGGGCGCCGAGACCGATCGGAACCCGCGGGACGGGCACGCGCCCGACCGTGCTGGCGAAACCGACGCCGAGCTGAGACGCGATCGAGATGCCGGCTGAGGTGGCGATGGTCGCACCCGCCGCCGGAACGTCGGTGCTCGCGACCCGGGTCACCACCGCCCGGACGGTCAGGTCGGCCCTTTTCGATGAGACCACATCGTAGCGCAGCGAGAGTTCGTAGCAGAGGGCACGGTCGGCGGCGTTGGCGATCAGGCGGCGCTCGCCCTCGGTCAGGCTCGAACCCGACACCGCCTGCGGGAACTGGGTCGGGATGATCCGGACGGTGCGGGCGGCGGCCAGGGCGCCGGGATCGACGTAGAGCTTGGTGCGCGTGGTCGACTCGGAACTCGCCGTGAGCCGATCGTAGCGCGTGAGAGAGCCGGTCTCGTTGAGCAGAATGGTGCCGCAGCCCGCCAGAAGGGCGAGGAGGCTCAGGCCGGCCGACGCCCGCGAGACCATTCCGAATTTGTCGAACCGTCGGGGCATCCACACACTTTCGCCATTTCGGAGGACGGCGGCCGATCCAGGTGCAGTGCGGTTACCCGCAGAGCAGCGACCGGACGGCGACCTCGCATTGCGGTGCAATCTAGACATGCCGCACTTGCGCGGGAAGGACGGGAGCCGCCCCGACGCCTTCGCCACCGCCCGCCTGTGTCCGATGGGCAACGAAATGCTCCCACGTTGCAGGTGGCGCTTTCATCCCCGGCTCGCCCATCGTTAGCCGTTCGGATAACGACGCCGCCACGCATCGGTCCCCTCCGATCAACTCCGATGCAACCACTCTCGCGAGAGCGGCCTTATCCTGCCCGATGCGTCGCTCCCAGATCGTTCCCCTCGTCGTCGCCACTGCCCTGTTCATGGAGAACACCGACTCGACGGTGATCGCCACGGCGCTGCCGGCCATTGCGGCGAGCCTCGGGGAGGACCCGATTGCCCTCAAGCTGGCGCTCACCGCCTATCTGGTGAGTCTGGCGATCTTCATCCCGATCAGCGGCTGGATGGCCGACCGCTACGGTGCGCGCACCATCTTCCGCGCAGCGCTCGTCGTGTTCATGGCCGGCTCGCTCGTCTGCGCGGCGTCGAGCTCGCTGACGGGATTCGTGGCCGCGCGTTTCCTCCAGGGGATCGGTGGCGCCATGATGGTGCCGGTGGGGCGCCTCGTGATCCTGCGCAGCGTGCCGAAAAGCGAGCTCGTGAGCGCCCTCGCCTACCTCACGATCCCCGCACTGATCGGGCCGATCATGGGGCCGCCGCTCGGCGGCCTGATCACCACGAGCCTCGACTGGCGCTGGATCTTCTTCATCAACATCCCGATCGGCATCGCCGGGATCGTGCTCTCGACGATCTATTTCGAGAACCTGAAGGAGGCGGAGCGCCCGCCCCTCGACGTCCTCGGCTTCCTGCTCTCGGGGCTCGGCCTCGCGACGCTGATGCTCGGGATCGCGTCGAGCGGGCGGCATCTCCTGCCGGAGGCGGTCTCATGGGGCTGCCTCGCCGCGGGGATCGTGCTTCTCGCGCTCTATCTGCGCCAT
The DNA here is from genome assembly GCF_964251405.1 of uncultured Methylobacterium sp. GTDB lineage: Bacteria > Pseudomonadota > Alphaproteobacteria > Rhizobiales > Beijerinckiaceae > Methylobacterium. The sequence continues at coordinate 2,486 of NZ_CAXUJR010000086.1, read as the reverse complement.
TCACGCCGGATCGCGCATCCGGTGATCCGGCTCGATCTCCTCAGCTATCCGACCTTCCGTGCCTCGGTGACCGGCGGCAGCCTGTTCCGGATCGGCACCGGCGCGATCCCGTTCCTGCTGCCGCTGCTGTTCCAGGTCGGGTTCGGGCTCGACGCCTTGCAATCGGGGCTGCTCACCTTCGCGGCGGCGGCCGGCGCCCTCCTCATCAAACTCATCGGCCCTCGCATCCTGCGCGCCTACGGGTTCCGGCGGGTGATGCTGGTCAACGCCGTCCTCGCCTCGGCCTTCCTCGCGGTGAACGGGCTGTTCACGGCGCAGACGCCGCATTGGCTGATCGTGGCCATCCTGCTGATCGGCGGCTGCGTGCGCTCGCTGCAATTCACCTGCGTCAACGCGCTGGCCTATGCCGACATCGAGACCCGCGACATGAGCGCGGCGACGAGCCTCGCCAGCGTCGCGCAGCAATTGTCCCTGAGCCTCGGCGTGTCGATCGGCGCGCTGGCGCTCGAGACGGCGGCGGGCTGGGAGGGACGCAGCGCGATCGCCGCGGCCGATTTCTGGCCGGCCTTCGTCGCCGTGGCGATGATCTCGGCGACATCCTTGTTCGCCTTCCTCCGCCTGTCGGCGGATGCGGGCTCGGAGGTCTCGGGCCAGCGCCTCGCCGACAAGGCCGCGTAAGGTCAGGCGGCGGCCCGAGCGCCCTTCCGCGCGGCAGAGCGCTTGGGACCGCTGCGGCCGCTGCCCGACGGGGCCCTGGCGGCCGGGGCGGCCGGGGGGGCCGGCGAGGCGACGCCCTGCCGCCAGCCCTGCCAGCTCCAGGCGCCGGGGCCGGTCAGCGCGTAGATCAGGAAACCGCCGGCAAGCCCGAGATCGGCCAGGAACAGGGCGCGCTCGGTGAGGAAGGTCGCGCCCGAGAACTGCCAGAACGGATGCAGCAGCACTGCCATCACCGCAGCGAAGGCGGCGAGCGCGAGGCCGCTGATCCGCGGCAGCACGCCGAGGAGGACGGCCAGCGGGCCGAAGACCTGGACGACGACAGCCGCGGTCGCCACCGCGTTCGGCATCGGCATTCCCGCACCCGCGAGCGTCAGGGCGAAGCCCGAGACGTTGAGGGCGCGGGCGATCCCCGTCGGCAGGAGGGCGGCTGCGAGGAGCAGCCGCGAGGCAAAGAGCAGGGCATCGTGGCTGCGACCGGTCACGCGTCGTCTCCGTCGGGCTGGATCCAAGAGAGCCCAAGCTCGACGGTTTGGCTGAAGACGGCGTTAAGCCTTCAGCCCGAGACGCCGCCGCGGAACAGCCGGCCCCTTTCCGTCCACCCCACGACCGCGAGCGCCAGTCCCCCCAGCACCGCGTAGCCGATGCCGATCGGCAGCACGCTTCCGTCGAAGGCCCGGCCGATCAGGTAGCCGCACAGGGCACCCAGGATCGTCGTGTAGAAGCCGAGGAACGACGAGGCGGTGCCGGCGATCTCGCCGAGCGGCTGCAGCGCCAGGGCGTTGAAGTTCGGCATGGCGAAGCTGATCAGGAACTGGTTGAGGCTCAAGACCGCCAGGAACAGGACCAGCGGCGGCTTGCCCTGGTAGGCGAGTCCGAGAACGACCTGCACGACGCCGACCACCACGAACAGGCTCAGACCCGCATGCGACAGCGTCCGCATGCCGAGCCGCCGCACGATGCGGGCATTGACCAGCGTCGCGGCCCCCATGGCACCCGCGACGAGGCCGAAGGCGAGCGGGAACAGCGCGCCGAGTTCGTAGAGCCCGGTATCGAAGACCTGCTGGGCCGAGCCGACATAGCCCATGATGCAGCCGGTGAGCAGGCCGAGCGCCGTCGCGTAGCCGACGGCGACGCGGGTGCGCAGGGTGATCTGCACGGCCTCGAACACCGCCTTCAGCGACAGCGGCCGCCGGAATTCGGGCGGCAGGGTCTCCGGCATCCGCATCGAGAACCACAGGACGAGGATGCCGGCCAGGGCGAGCATCGAGACGAAGACATAGTGCCAGGATCCCAGCAGCAGCATCGCGCCGCCGATGGCGGGGGCGACCATCGGGACGATCAGGAACACCATCATGATGAGCGACATCACGCTCGCCATCTCGCGCCCGGCGAAGCGGTCGCGCACGATGGCAGTGGAGAGCACGCGCCCTCCGGCCGCGCCGACGCCCTGAACGATCCGGGCGGCGAGCATCCATTCGAAGGTCGGCGCCACCATGGCGAGGCCGCAGCCGGCGACGTAGATCGCAAGGCTCCCGAGCAGGACCGGCCGCCGCCCGTAGGTGTCCGAGAGCGGCCCGTAGGCGAGCTGTGCCACGCCGAAGCCGATCATGTAGACGTAGATCAGCAATTGCAGGCGGTTCGGGTCGGAGATTCCGAAATGCGACTGCATCGCCGGGAAGGCCGGCAGCAGGTTGTCGATGGAGATGGCGGTGACCGCCATCATGAGCGCGACGATGCCGACGAACTCGCCGAAGCCCGGGCCTGTCCAG
>NZ_CAXUJR010000085.1:12388-15348 GCF_964251405.1 uncultured Methylobacterium sp. | reverse complement strand
GCTTTCGAGAACTGCGCGGACCGACCTCTTCGGCGAGGTTGGGTCGGAAGCGGACACACCAACAGCCAAACTGATGGGGTTCTGACCCTAGGCCTCCCGCGTCTCCGGCGTGTTGAACCGCATCGCCAAGAGCGTGCAGGCGGCGCCCGAGAGAAGATAGACGCCGACGCAGGCGAGCCCGAACTTGCTCGACAGGCTGAGGGCGACGAGGGGCGCGAAGCCCGCGCCGATGAGCCAGGCGAGATCCGAGGTCAGGGCCGCGCCGGTATAGCGGTAGCGCGGCGCGAAGTTCGACGTCGCCGCGCCCGCGCTCTGGCCATAGGCGAGCCCGAGCAGGGCGAATCCGACGATGACGTAGATGGTCTGCCCGGTGGCGGTCTCCTCGAACAGGATCGGCGCCACGATGCTGGCGATCGCGAAGAGCGCCACCAGCCCCGCCGAGACCTCCAGGAGCCGCCGCCGCCCGATCCGGTCGGCGATCAGGCCCGAGACCACGACCGTCGCGAGGCAGACCATGGCACCGACGAACTGCACCATCAGGAACTCGCCCGCCGAGCGCTGCGTGTAGAGCACGATCCAGCTGATCGGGAAGATGGTGACGAGGTGGAACAGCGCGAAGCTCGCCAGGGGCGCGAAGGCGCCGATCAGGATGAAGCGGCCGTTCACGGCGAACACCTCGGCCACCGGGGCCGGGTTGAGCTCGCTCTGGTCGAGCAGCATCGTGAAGTCCTGCGTCGCGATGAGGCGAAGGCGCGCGAACAGGGCGACCACGTTGACGGCGAAGGCGACGTAGAACGGATAGCGCCAGCCCCAGTCGATGAAGTCGTCCATGGAGATGTTGACGAGGAAGAAGGCGAACAGGGAACTGGCCAGCATGAAGCCGAGAGGTGCGCCGAGCTGCGGGATCATCGCGTACCAGCCGCGGCGGTCCTTGGGAGCATTGAGGGCCAGGAGGGAGGCGAGGCCGTCCCAGGCGCCGCCCAGCGCCAGACCCTGTCCGATCCGGAATGCCGCCAGCATCAGGATCGCGGCGACGCCGATCTGGTCGTAGCGCGGCAGGAAGGAGATCGCCGCCGTCGAGCCGCCGAGCAGGAACAGGGCGGTGGTCAGCTTGACGCCGCGCCCGTGGCGGCGCCCGATCTCCATGAACAGGATCGAGCCGGCCGGCCGGGCGACGAAGGCCAGCGCGAACACGCCGAAGGCGGCCAGCGTCCCGTAGAGCGGCTCGAGGAACGGGAAGAACACCTTGGGGAACACCAGCACCGAGCCGATGCCGTAGACGAAGAAGTCGAAATATTCCGACATCCGGCCGATCACGACGCCGATGGCGATCTCGCTCGGCGCGACCTTGTGGCCGGTCGAATCCTTGTGACTGTTCGACGCCTGCTGGGCATCGCGTTCGAGGGCGGTCGAGGCAGGAAGGGCTTGGTCTGCGCTCATCGAAGGCACGTCGCTCGCTGTTGATCCCGCAAAGGCCGCCGCGCACGGGCCTTCGTTCGTGAGAACGTTATGGTGCAACCCTTTCGTGCGTCAAAGCGCAGCAAGATGCCACGGCAAGATACCAAGAGGTGACGCGAACGTCCGGGAGGCCGGTCGAGCCGGTCGTTCCTGCGACAGCTCGCAGACCTCAAACCGATGCTCGCGCCCGGCCCGCCGTCACGTCCCGCGACACGCCGTCCGCAAATCGATCGGCAGGGTTGTTGCAACGCACGAAAACGTCCATCTGCGTGCGGCACCGCCATCGATTCCGGCCGACCAGAGGGCTCATTCCCGGATGACGACGAGAGATCGGATGTTCCCTCGCCTCCCGCGCAGCCTGGTGCTCGGCCCCCTGGCGCTCCTCCTCGGTGGCCTCCTCTCGGGCTGCAACGTGGTGCTGATGAAGCCGTCCGGCGACGTCGCGATGCAGCAGCGCGATCTCATCCTCGCCTCGACCGGGCTGATGCTGCTCATCATCGTGCCGGTGATCGCTCTGACCGCCCTGTTCGCCTGGCGCTACCGCGCCTCGAACGAGCAGGCCACCTACGATCCCGACTGGCACCATTCGACCCAGCTCGAGGTGGTGATCTGGGCCGCCCCCCTGGCCATCGTCATCGCGCTCGGCGCGCTGACCTGGATCAGCACCCACATCCTCGATCCCTACCGGCCGATCGGCCGGATCGCCGACGGCCGCCCCATTCCGGCGGGCACCAAGACCCTCACGGTCGAGGTGGTCGCCCTCGATTGGAAGTGGCTGTTCTTCTACCCCGAGCAGGGCATCGCCACCGTCAACGAGCTCGCCGCGCCGGTGGACGTGCCGATCGCCTTCAAGATCACCTCGGCCAGCGTGATGAACTCGTTCTTCATCCCCGCGCTGGCCGGCCAGATCTACGCGATGCCCGGCATGGAGACGAAGCTCCACGCCGTCATCAACAAGGCGGGCGCCTATGACGGCTTCTCGGCCAATTACAGCGGCTCGGGCTTCTCGCGGATGAACTTCAAGTTCCACGGGCTCAGCCAGGACGGCTTCGACCAGTGGGTCGCCAAGGTGAAGGGCGAGGGCAAGCCCCTGAACCGCGAGGACTACATGGCCCTCGAGAAGCCGAGCGAGGCCGAGCCCGTGCGCTATTATTCCGCCGTCGGTGACGGCCTCTACAAAGCCGTCCTGAACATGTGCGCCTTCCCCGACAAGATGTGCATGCACGAGATGATGCACATCGACGCCATGGGCGGGGGCGGCAAGGACAGCGGGGCCAATCGCGCGCGGCTCGAATACGACAACCGGCACGCGCAGCAGGGGGACGAGGCGCCCGGCGCGACCTTCCCGGCCGCGGGGCGCGAATCGCATGGCGACGAGAAGCCCCAGGGCGTGACGTCGGGCGGCTCCCGCAGCGAGTCGGGAGAGGGCGGCCCGCATCAGGGACACAAGCCGGGCGCGACCCAGGGTGGACACGATCACGGCGGGCACGATCACGGCAGTC
>NZ_CAXUJR010000085.1:0-12288 GCF_964251405.1 uncultured Methylobacterium sp. | reverse complement strand
TCCTGATCACGGTAGTCCTGCCCCCGCACAGATGAACCGTTGAGCCACGCGACCGATCCGACGACAGCGAACGAGCCGACCGCATGTTCTCCAATCCGGACTTTCTGAAGCTCGTCTTCGGGCGCCTGACCTGGGACGCCATCCCGTTCCACGACCCGATCCTGATCGTGACCTTCGTCGGGGTCGCGATCGGCGGGGCCGCCCTGCTCGGCGCGATCACCTATTACCGCGTCTGGGGCACGCTCTGGCACGATTGGCTGACCACCGTCGATCACAAGCGGATCGGCATCATGTACATCATCCTCGCCCTGGTGATGCTGCTGCGCGGCTTCTCCGACGCGCTCCTGATGCGCAGCCAGCAGGCCCTGGCCTCGGGCGGGGGCGAGGGCTACCTGCCGCCGCACCACTACGACCAGATCTTCACGGCGCACGGCGTGATCATGATCTTCTTCGTGGCGATGCCGCTGGTCACCGGGCTCATGAACTTCGTCGTCCCGCTCCAGATCGGCGCGCGCGACGTCGCCTTCCCGTTCCTGAACAACCTCAGCTTCTGGATGACGGCGAGCGGGGCCGCCACCGTGATGGCCTCGCTGTTCGTGGGCGAGTTCGCCCGCACCGGCTGGCTCGCGATGCCGCCGCTCTCCGGCGCGACCCAGAGCCCCGGCGTCGGGGTCGACTACTACATCTGGGCGCTGCAGATCGCCGGCATCGGGACGCTGCTGTCGGGCATCAACCTCATCGCCACCATCGTAAAGATGCGCGCTCCCGGCATGACCATGATGAAGATGCCGATCTTCGTCTGGTCCTCGCTCTGCACCAACGTGCTGATCGTGGCCGCCTTCCCGATCCTCACCGCGGTCCTCGCGCTCCTGTCGCTCGACCGCTACGTCGGCACGCACTTCTTCACGAACGATCTCGGCGGCAACCCGATGATGTACGTGAACCTGATCTGGATCTGGGGTCACCCGGAGGTCTACATCCTGATCCTGCCGGCCTTCGGGGCGTTCTCCGAGATCGTCTCGACCTATTCGTCGAAGCGCCTGTTCGGCTACGCCTCGATGGTCTACGCGCTCGTCGTCATCACCATCCTCGCCTACCTCGTCTGGCTGCACCACTTCTTCACGATGGGCTCGGGCGCCTCCGTGAACTCGTTCTTCGGCATCACGACGATGATCATCTCGATCCCGACGGGCGCCAAGATCTTCAACTGGCTGTTCACGATGTATCGCGGCCGCATCCGGTTCGAGGTGCCGATGCTGTGGACGCTCGGCTTCATGGTCACCTTCGTCATCGGCGGCATGACCGGCGTGCTGCTTGCCGTGCCCCCGGCCGACTTCGTGCTCCACAACAGCCTGTTCCTCGTGGCGCATTTCCACAACGTCATCATCGGCGGCGTCGTGTTCGGGATGTTCGCCGGCATCACCTACTGGTTCCCGAAGGCCTTCGGCTACAAGCTCGACCCGTTCTGGGGAAAGCTGTCGTTCTGGTTCTGGCTCGTCGGGTTTTACGTCGCCTTCATGCCGCTCTACCTGCTCGGCCTGATGGGGGTGACGCGCCGCCTCAACCGGATCGAGGACCCCTCGCTGCAGATCTGGTTCGTGATCGCGGCGATCGGCTCCCTGTTGATCCTGCTCGGCATCCTGTCGTTCATGGTCCAGCTCGTGGTGAGCTACCGCAAGCGCGAGGAGCTGCGCGACCATACTGGCGACCCCTGGGGCGGGCGGACGCTGGAATGGTCCACGGCCTCGCCGCCGCCGGACTACAACTTCGCCTTCACGCCGGTGATCCACGACCACGACGCCTGGTGGGACATGAAGAAGCGCGGCTACGACCGTCCGCGCGAGGGCTTCCGGCCGATCCACATGCCCAAGAACACCGGCACCGGGGTCGTCATCGCGGCGCTCAGCACGATCTTCTCGTTCGCGACGATCTGGTACATCTGGTGGCTGGCGGCGGCGAGTTTCGCAGTGATGCTCCTCGCCGCGATCGTGCACACCTTCAACTACGACCGCGACCTCACGATCTCCGCCGACGCGGTGGTCGACATCGAGTCGCAGCGGACGCGCCTCATGGCGGGGCAGGCCTGACCGCCATGGCATCACACGCCGACACCGCGCCGGAGAGCGAAGAGGCCCTGCGCTTCTACGAGACCGAGGACCATCCGCACGCGCCGGCCACCCTGATCGGGTTCTGGCTCTACCTGATGAGCGATTGCCTCATCTTCGCGGTGCTCTTCGCGACGCATGCGGTGGTGGGGCGCAACTACGCCGCCGGGCCGTCGCCGGCGGACCTGTTCGACCTCAAGCTCGTGGCGCTCAACACCGCCATGCTGCTGTTCTCCTCCATCACCTACGGCTTCGCCATGCTGGAGATGGAGCGGGACAGGCGCTGGCCGACGCTGGCCTGGCTCGGGATCACCGGACTGTTCGGCGCCGCCTTCGTCGGCCTCGAACTCTACGAGTTCAGCCACCTGATCCACGAGGGCGCCACTCCTCAGCGCAGCGCCTTCCTGTCCTCGTTCTTCGTGCTCGTGGGCACGCACGGCCTGCACGTCACCTTCGGCCTCGTCTGGCTCGCCATCCTGATGGTTCAGGTGGTGCAGCGCGGGCTCGGCGAGGACAACAAGCGCCGCCTGATGTGCCTCTCGATGTTCTGGCACTTCCTCGATGTGATCTGGATCGGCGTGTTCAGCTTCGTCTACCTGATGGGGACCCTGCGATGAGCCTGACCGCCGGCGCCGATCCCAGGACCACCGACGACACCGCCACGCATGGAAACCAGAGCGTCGAGGGCGAACCCCACGGCTCGGTCAAGGGCTACGTCACCGGCTTCGTCCTCGCGGCGATCCTCACGGCGATCCCGTTCTGGCTCGTGATGGGCGACGTCATCGGCAATGCGCGCATCACCGGCCTCTTGGTGATGGCCCTCGCCATGGTTCAGGTCGTGGTGCACATGATCTTCTTCCTGCACATGAACACCCGCTCGGAGGGCGGCTGGACCGTGCTGGCGCTGATCTTCACCGCCACCGTGGTCATCATCACCCTCGTCGGCTCGCTCTGGGTGATGCACCACCTCAATGCCAACATGATGCCGATGTCGGCCGAGGACATGAAGCAGCACATGCGCTGAAGGCGCCGCGATGGGCGATCCCGTCGCCGGACCCGCGCCGCGGCGTCGGTCGCCCCTGAGGCTGTCCCTCCTCGGTCTGGCCGCGATCCTGGTTTTCGCAACCCTCGTCGGGCTCGGAACCTGGCAGGTGCAGCGCAGGGCCTGGAAGCTCGACCTCGTCGCCCGCGTCGAGGCCCGGATCCACGCCGCGCCCGTGGCGGCTCCGGCCCGGCCGCAATGGCCCGGCCTGAGCGCAGCATCGGACGAGTACCGCCGCATCCGGGCCGAGGGCAGGTTCCTCCACGATCGCGAGACCCTGGTCCAGGCCGTGACGGATCGCGGCGGCGGCTACTGGGTGATGACGCCGCTCGTTCAGACCGACGGGACGACGATCCTGGTCAACCGCGGCTTCGCTCCCTCCGAGTGGCGTGATCTCGTGAACCGCACGCCCGGTCCCGCTGCGGCGTCCGTCGTCGGCCTCCTTCGCCTGGCCGAGCCCGGCGGCGCCTTCCTGCGCCGCAACGATCCGGCGGCCGGGCGCTGGTATTCGCGCGACGTGGCGGCCATCGCCGCCGCACGGGGTCTCGCCGACACCGCCCCGTACTTCATCGACGCCGATGCGACGCCGAATGCCGGCGGCCTGCCGGTCGGCGGCCTCACGGTCGTCGCCTTCCAGAACAACCATCTCGTCTATGCGGCGACTTGGTACGCGCTGGCGCTGATGGTCCTCGCTGCGGCGTGGCTTTTCGTGCGGGAAGAACGCCGCCGGCCTCATCGGGCCGACGGCGAAGGGAGTACGACCACAAGGTGAAGCGGAGCGGGGCGGTTCGGCGGCCGCGCCGGAGACGCTGCGGAGCCAAAGGGCCGCCGCGCGCGTTCACCGCCTATGTCGCCACTGCCTTCATGCTCTTGGAAAAACCGCTGTCGTTCGCCGAAGAGCGCGCCCTATGGTGGCGGAATGACCAAGCGCGACGAGCGGTCTCCGCGCTGGGAGGCGGGGCGACGTCCCGGGCAGGACGGCGCCGTTGATCAGGATCATCCCATGAGGCCGGGCACCTGGCACCTCGACGACGGGCCGCCATGACGCGCCCGCAGCGTGAGGTTGCAGCTCCGTATGCCGGGACCGATCAGGACAGGGAGTCGAGACGCCTCGCGGCGCTCGCTCGCTACCGGATCCTCGATACGCCGCGCGAAGCCGCTTTCGACGACCTTGCCGCACTGGCCTCCGAGATCTGCCAGACGCCCATCGCGGTCGTGAACCTGATCGGCGAGGGCCGGCAATGGTTCAAGGCCGAGGTCGGCCTCGGTGTCCGGGAGACGCCCCTCGAGACCTCATTCTGCCGGCAGGCCATCCTGCAGGACGATTTCCTGATGATCTCCGACGCGTCGCAGGACCCGCGCTTCGCCTGCAATCCCCTGGTGACCGGAGATCCGGGCCTTCGCTTCTACGCGGGCGCCGTCCTGAAGACGGCCGAGAACCTGCCGATCGGGACGTTCTGCGTCCTCGATACGGTGCCGCGCGAGCTGAATGCGTGGCAGATCCAGTCGCTGCAGAGGCTCGCGCGTCAGGTCATGTCGCAACTCGAGCTGCGCCACGCCCTGAGCGCACGGACGGAGAGCGAGGAGCGGCTGCGCTTCCTCGACAGGCTCGCGCAGGCCGTCAAGGCGATGACCGAGCCCGCCGCGATCCTCGCCGCGACCACCCGGCTCCTCGGCGAGCATCTCGGCGTCGCGGTCTGTGCCTATGCCGACATGGAGCCGGACGAGGACGCCTTCACCAAAAGGGCGGACTGGACCGAGGCCGGCGCCGCCAGCATCGTCGGAGCCTATCGTCTGAGCGGCTTCGGCGAGATCGCCGTCTCGCGCCTGCGCTCCGGCAACCCGCTGGTCACGCGCGATACCCTCGCCGAACTCGGCCCGGAACAGGCCGCCCTGTTCCTGACCCTCGGCCTGCAGGCCACCGTCTGCCAGCCGCTGGTGAAGGACGGCAGGCTCACCGCCCTGATGGCCGTCCACTGTGCCAAGCCGCGCGACTGGTCGGAGGCCGAACTCGCCCTCGTCGCCGAGACCACCGAGCGTTCCTGGGCCCATATCGAGCGGGTGCGCTCGCAGGCGGCCTCGCACCGGAGCGAAGTCCGGTTCCGGGCGGCCGTCGAAGCCGTCGAGGGCGTGCTCTGGACCAACGATGCCGAGGGACGGATGACCGGCGAGCAGCCGGGATGGTCCGACCTGACCGGCCAGGATCCCGAGACCTACCACGACCACGGATGGACCGAGGCCATCCACCCCGACGACGTGGCGCCGACGGTGGAGTGCTGGACGGAGGCGGTCGCCGCCGGGCGGACGTTCGTTCACGAGCATCGCCTGAAGAGGGTCTCCGACGGCGCCTGGCGGAGGTTCTCGATCCGGGCGATCCCGACCTTCGGCGAGAACGGCGAGAACGGCGAGATTCGCGAGTGGGTCGGTGTTCACACCGACGTCACCGAGCAGAGGCGGGCGGAGGTCGCCCTGCGCGAGAGCGAGGCGCGGTTCCGCAACATGGCCGACCACGCTCCGGTGATGATGTGGGTGACGGACCCGACGGGCTACTGCACCTACCTCAACCGGCGCTGGCACGAGTTCACCGGGCAGAGCGAGGCCGAGGCGCAGGGATACGGCTGGCTCGACGCCACCCACCCCGACGACAGGGCGCGCGCCGGCGACGCGTTCGGCTCGGCCAATGCCACCCGGTCGCCGTTCCGGGTCGAGTACCGGCTGCGCCGGGCCGACGGCGTCCATCGCTGGGCCATCGATGCGGCGAGCCCGCGCTTCGGCGAGGCCGGAGAGTTCCTCGGCTACGTCGGCTCGGTCATCGACATCCACGACCAGATCGAGGCGCGCGACGTTCTCACCCGCTCCCGCGAGGAGCTCGAGCACGAGGTCGCCCGCCGCACCGCCGAACGCGACCGCATCTGGGCCGTGAGCCAGGACCTGCTGGGCGTGGCCGAGATGGACGGCACGATCGTGAGCACGAACCCGGCCTGGGCCACCGTGCTCGGATGGTCCGCCGAGGAGGTCCGACGGGTCTCGTTCCTCGACCTCATCCATCCGGACGACCGTGGACCTGCCGTGACGACCCTGGCGCGGCTCGGCGACCGCCTGTCGACCTTGCGCTTCGAGAACCGCTGCCGCACCCGGTCGGGCGCCTATCGGCACCTGTCCTGGACCGCAGTCCCCGAGGACGGGCTGCTCTACGCGGTCGGCCGCGACGTCACCGACGAGAAGCGGCAGGCCTCGGCCCTCCTCGTCGCCGAGGATGCCCTGCGCCAGGCACAGAAGATGGAGGCGGTCGGACAGCTCACCGGCGGCGTCGCCCATGACTTCAACAACCTCCTGACCATCATCAAGTCCTCCACCGACCTCCTGCGCCGCCCCAACCTCGCCGAGGAGCGGCGCCGGCGCTACGTCGACGCGATCTCCGAGACCGTGGACCGCGCCTCCAAGCTCACGGGTCAGCTCCTTGCCTTCGCGCGTCGCCAGGCGCTCAACCCCGAGGTGTTCGACGCCGGTTCGCGTCTGGACGCCGTGACCGACATGCTCCGCACCATCGTCGGCGCGCGCATCCGGATCGTCACCGATCTCGCCCCGGAGCCCTGCTTCGTGAAGGCGGATGTCAGCCAGTTCGAGACGGCGCTCGTCAACATGGCGGTGAACGCCCGCGATGCGATGGACGGGGAGGGCACGCTGACGGTCGCGGTCGGCGAGGTCATGGCGATGCCGCCGATCCGCGGGCATGGCGGAGGTCCGGGGCGCTTCGTCGCCGTTTCGCTCACCGATACCGGGTCGGGCATGCCGGTGGACCAGATGGTCCAGATCTTCGAGCCGTTCTTCACCACCAAGGAACTGGGCAAGGGGACCGGGCTCGGGCTGTCCCAGGTCTTCGGCTTCGCCAAGCAGTCGGGGGGCGACGTCGCGGTGGAGAGCGAAGTCGGCCGAGGGACCACCTTCACGCTCTACCTTCCCTGGGCTCCGGCGGGTGAACTGGTCGAGCAGGATCCGTCAGGCCCGGCGAAAGACGGGCGCTTCGAACAGGGCTTCGGGCGGCGCGTCCTCGTCGTCGAGGACAACGTCGAGGTCGGGACGTTCTCGACACAGATCCTTCAGGACCTCGGCTACGATACGACCTGGGCCACCAATGCCGAGGAGGCCCTCCAGATCCTGCGCGAGACGACCCGGTTCGATGCCGTCTTCTCCGACGTCGTCATGCCGGGAATGAACGGCATCGAGCTCGGCAAGGAGATCCGTCGCCGCTATCCGGGTCTGCCGGTGGTCCTCACCTCCGGCTACAGCCACGTGATCGCCGAAGAGGGCACCCACGGCTTCGAACTCGTCAAGAAACCCTATGCCGCCGAGCAGCTGTCGCAGGTGCTGCGCCGCGTCACGGGACATCGCGCCCTCGCGACGAGCAGCGGTTCGGCCTGAGGCCCGCCCGCTTCAGATCACCGCCTCGATCAGTCCGAGGCGCCTCGCTTCCTCCGCCTCGATGTACCAGTTCGAGGGCGCCTTCCTCAGGACCTCGTCCATCGTCACGCTCGACCCGACGATGAGGTCGGCGAAGCCTTCGTTCTGGATGGCGATGGACGCCTCGATCTCGTGCAGTGTCGCCGTGACGGTGGCGACGCAGGTGGTCAGGGGACCGTTGAGCTTGAGCTCCTTGGCGAGCTTGCGCTCGTGGATCATCAGGCGGGTCCCCCGGGTGAGGTAGCGGTTGCAGCGCGCGAAGAAGCTCATGAAGGTCGTGCCGGCCGAGTAGATCGCGGCCTTCCCGAGGAAGGCGAAGCGCCGCTCCGGTGCGATCTCGCTGTTGAAGCGGATATCCTCCCCCATCATCCGCGCCACTTCCGGGTCGCCGCCGAGGGTCGAGAGCTCGACGACGACCAACGCCTCCTCGGAGGCCCGGTCGAGCTGGTGCCGGAAGTCCCGGTACATGTCGTCGTTCACGGTTCCCGACAGGAGGATCGCCGGCTTCCGGAACGCCGATGGCGGGAGCGGGGTGGTGGCCGAGGGGTTCACGATCGTCATCTCTGCTCCTCGCGAGTCGCCGTTAGGCAGCACGATCCGTGCCGCGGCAAGGCTGCCTGGGGGCGTCGCACGAGACCCTTCCGGGGGCCCTCCCGGGCTGATGGATGATGGATCGCCCATCGACCGGTCCCTACGGCGCCGGCGCGAAGGTCCAGTCGGTGAGATCCGTCGGGAGCGCGAGCTTGCCGATGTCGAGACCGCAGACGGGCGCATGGACCGCACCCCGTGTCAGCCTCTGCAACGCCGCTTCCGCCGAGGGGCAGGTGCCCAGCGCCTCGTTCTCGTAGAGGACGACGAAGCACTCCTTCTGCGCCACGCAAGCCTGCATGATCCGAAAGTCACCCTGCTGTGTGTCGTAGAGCCAGTAGCCCCCCATCGTCGGCACTCCCCACCCGTGATCGTCGCAAGACGATGAGCCGGCTTTTGGGACGCGTCTATCACTTTAGTGCAGGAAAATCGAAAATCCGCGACATCGTGCCGGATGCGGTGACTGGGCATTCGGATCGAGGGACGACGGCCTCATCTGACGCGCCAGCCGCGGTAACCGAGACGGGGGGCGAGCTGCGTCGCGCCGGCCTCGACGAGGTTGAGGGTCCTGCACCACAGGTCGGGCGGCCTGTGGAAGCCGTGATGCGTCATCGTCTGCGCCACCAGCCAAGCGATTCGCTCTTCCGTCTCGGGAGGGATCGGCCGGCCGGCGAGCTCCGTGGGCTCGCGCGCTCCGGCGTCCCGCGCCACGGCCGCCCAGCGGTCGCCCCAGACCTGCTGCGCGAAGCGATCGTTCGCTGCGCCGAAATGCGCGTCGATCCGCGTCAGCATGGCGGGGTCGTTGCCCCGGAAGGGCGTCGCGTCCCAGCCGCGCGCCCAGGCCTGTTCGTCGATGAACCGCCCGATCTCGCGAGGGTGGGCCTTGGCCTGCCGGTGGACCCGCATGCGTCGCAGCCGGCGGCTGGCCTCGACGGCGATGGGACCTGGCGACCGGTTCTCGACGAGACCGCGCTCGGCCCCGCCGATCAGTTCGCCGATCCTCTCTTGCAGGCCGAGCGCAGCGACGAAGCGCTCGATCAGGGGGGCGTCCGAGCGCCGGTCCCGCAGCGGAATGGCGCTGATCCGGCCATTCGCTGCCGCGATCCAAGGCTCGGTCAGGGCCTGATAGTCGAAGCGCCCGGACCGCCAAGCCTGCCGGGCGAACTCCCCGAACGTGCGCGTCTCCCGGATCATCTGGGCACGGTGGCTGTAGACCGAGTTGAGCTGCTCGGAAGGCGCCTTCACGACGACGGCTACCTCCATGGCAAAGCCGTGCTGCGCCAGGGCCGCCCGCAGGATCCCTGGCACGCCGAAGCGGGGGTGCTGATGGGCGAAATCCTCATAGGACAGGATGACCGTGTCGGCCTGCGTCCGCTCCAGGGCCTGCGACAGCGACGCCAGGCACTCGGCCTTCTCATGGGCCGGGCGACGACCGTCGAGGGTCTCGCCGAAAGGCTGATGGTTGGGGGAGGCCCAGGGAAACGAACGCGGCTTGATCTCCGGATAGAGCACGCCGTGCTCGAGAAGGAGGGGCCGCAGATGGGTGAGGATGACCTGCAGGGACGTCGAGCCCGTGCGTGGCATCCCGATGTGAACGATTCCGCGTCGCATGGGGGAAAGATCTGGTCCTTCGGTGATCGCACCGCGATCCGGATGCGCAGGATGGCGGCGCCGCTCGGGCGGCCCGGGGCGTGAGGAGGACCGGCCCGATGGGTCAGGCGGCCCCTGCGCTCAAACGCACGAGTTCGCCGATCAGGTCCTCCGCCGATTCCTCCACGGTCCGGCCCTGGGTGACGACCGTCAGGTCCGGATCGGTCGGCGCCTCGTAGGGGGCGGAAATGCCGGTGAAGTCGGGGATCTGCCCGCCTCTGGCGCGTCGGTACAGGCCTTTGGGGTCGCGGGCCTCGCAGACCGGCAGGGGCGTGTTCACGAAGACTTCGAGGAACGGGATGTCGCCGGCGATCCGACGGGCATTCTCGCGCTCCGTCCGCAGGGGCGAGATCAGCGAGACGATGGTGATCAGCCCGGCCTCTGCCATCAGCCCCGCGACCTCGGCCGCCCGCCGGACGTTCTCGTCGCGATCCTTCGCGCTGAAGCCGAGGTCGCGGTTCAGCCCGCTGCGCAGGTTGTCACCATCGAGCACCATGGTGTGACGTCCGCGGTTCGTCAGGGCCCGGTCGACCGCATTGGCGATGCTCGACTTGCCCGATCCCGACAGGCCGGTGAACCAGGCGATGACGGGCCTCTGTCCGAGCCGCAGCCAGCGTGTCTCGCGGGGCTGCAGGATCTGCCAAGTCAGATTGTTCGTCGTCGGATTGTTCGTCGACACGCGATCGCCCGGAGGATGTGCGGGGGGAGTTTACTGCGTTGGATGCAGTTGGGACAACCCGAACCGGGTTTCAGAGTGTTTCGGGAGAAAATTCGTCCCTCGATGGTCGGCTCAGCCGACGCGGGCCCGATCCGCGCTCACCTCGGCAAACGTCGTCGCCGCGGGGCGGGCCTCAGGCACTCGGGCTGCCAGATCGCGCAGGGTCGCCACCATCGCGTCGGCCTGGGCGTCGAGGTCCTCCTGGCTTCCGGCTTCCTCGCGCTGCCGTGTGATGTAGACGGCTGCCAGGACGGCGCAGAGGCTGCCGCCGATGGGCGCGCAGGCCGCGGCGGCGACTGCACCGAAGGGCGCCAACACGGACACGGTCGCGAGGCCGCCCCCGAGGGCCGCAAACATCAGAAGGATCATAAGCATCTCCTCGCCGAGAGCGTAACGCGCCGAGCATCCGGTCGGGAAGAGTTCACCCAGAATGGTTAGAGGCGGGTTAAGTCCCCGGCCCCCTGAACTCCTCGGCGAACGGCATCAGGGCCGTCAGGCACCCGGGTGTCAGGATCAGGCCGTTCTCCGTGATGATCCAGGGTGAGCCCGTCCCGTCCCGCAGTGCGTCGAACGCCGCGTCGAGCGCCCCGCGCAGGCTCGCCATTTCCCGCGGTTCCACGCATTTCGCGGTCACGTCGAACATCGGCCAGATCGTCAGGAGTGCCGGCCGGCCGAGATCTTCGATGGGGATGGCGATGCTGCTCAGCTCACCCTCCGATGACGCTCCCCAACGCCAGCATCCCCAGCATGCCGCGTGCCAGAATGCGGCGGAGATCATGCGGAGGTGCTCCGCAGCGACGCCCCACGAGGAACCGCGCGGGAGAGAAGCGGGTTTGATTTTTCGAGACGACTCGGGGACGCGGGCGGAGGAGATCATCATGGCGGGGACACGGATCGGCATGGCCCTGGCGGCCGCCCTCGTCGTGGCACTCTCGGGTCCCGCCCTAGCGCGCGGCGGCGGCAGCGGTGGCGGAAGTGGCCTGTCGCCCTACTCGGCCCTGTCCGGAAACGACCGCTCGGCGGGCGTCAACAACGGCAATTATCGCGATCCGCGCCTCGATCCCTATCTTGGTGCCTATGAAGGCCGCTACGACCGACCCGTGCGCGCCGGGCGGCGTGAGTATCGGCCGAGCCCGTATTACGGCTACCCATACTGAGGTGTAGGGCGGCGGGGCGGCATCATCGCTTCTTGCCGAGCTCGGCTGCGATGTCCTTGACCATGCGGCCTGCCTTGCGGTGCGCGGTGACGAGTTGATCCTGGGTCACGCCCCAGCGTTTCATCCAGTACTCGACGGCCTTGCGCTCGGAGAGATCGAGCCGATCCTTGTCGATGAACCCGCGCTTGTCCTTCAGGCCTGCCATGATGCGTCCTCCGTCACCGTCCGCGCGGTCGCGTGACCCGGAATTTCCAACGCGAGGGCACGCGCCTTCCAGAGATCCCGCTCGGCGGTCACCAAGGTCAACGCCGTTTCGGCGCGGACCGCACGGGCGGTCTCCGTACGGGCCAGTGCCTGGGCACGCTCGCGCGCCCGCGTTTCCGCCGCCATCTGGACCTTGAGATCTCTCGGGCCTGCCAAGGGGTTCATCCTTTCGCGGTGGGGGCGCCGGATCGCGTCCGATCGAGCCCGGGGCTTGCACGGGCGCACCCCCGTCGGTACGACGCCGAAGCGATCCGGGCGGTTAGCTCAGTTGGTAGAGCGTCTCCTTTACACGGAGAGGGTCGG
>NZ_CAXUJR010000084.1:10108-15709 GCF_964251405.1 uncultured Methylobacterium sp. | reverse complement strand
GCCGGAGGAGCGAAAGCGGTGAGGGGGCTCGGCGGATCGTTGTCCAGGTGGGGAGCCGTCGTCTACGGGACCGGGTTCCTCGTCTTCCTGTTCGGCGGTTGGTATTCGGCCGGGGTGTTCGACGTATCCCTGCTCGTCCTCGCCCTCTGGTGGCCGTTGATCCTCACCGTCTTCGGTCTCGGCACGCTGTTTCGGTACCTCGGTGGGTGAGGCGTCCCCTGTCTCTATCGGACAGGGGGCTTGAGGTGGAGGAAGCTGCGTTCGCCCGTCGCCGCCTCGGTCACGTGCTGGATCGTGTCGAGAAGCTCGGCGATGCTTTTGGACGACGGCGGCCTCACCAGGACCAGGGCATCGACGCGGCGGCTCGCCGTCAGGCCCATGAGCATCTGAGCCTCGCTCAGTCGGTCGAAATCGCGGTGTCCACGTCGGTTCATGGCGGCTCCTGTGACAGGAGCGTTGCCGTGACATGGTTGACGAAGGGTTAATGGGTTCGCTGTCGGGGATGGGCCGATTGCGGTCCCTCAGGTCCGGCGGCGCGATGAGGACGGGCCGGTGGAGCGCCCGGCAACCGTGGCGAAGATGGCCGGATGCGGCTCGACCGCCGGCTTGGCGGGAATCTTCCCCGGAGGATGCCGGCTTCGGACGGCTGGTTGCAACTTGGCCGCCCGGCCGGGCCGGGCCGCCCGAGCGGCGGCAGGGCGCCGCGTCGTCTTCTCTGCGGCCTCGGCAGGCCCGGAGAAGAGCGACAGGAGCGCCGCCGCGGTAAGGCAGAACAGGCCGATGACGAGGCAGGCCGTCCCCGGCATCGCCTCCGTCATCATGACGAGGAGGCCGGCCAGGGAGAAGGCGCGAACCAGATTGCGTGCCGCGAAGGGATCGTACCGCATTGCGGCAGAGTGAACGCATACCCCTGAGGGAGCATGAACCGGACCCTTCGCAATCGATCGTTCGTGGAGGTTTTCAAGGGGTTGTCGGTCGTCGGGATCGAGTCCGGTCGATCACGCCGGGAGACCGGGCTCGGCAGGAGGAATCGGCCGTGGCCGGCCCTCGTCGTCCACGGCAACGAAGGTGAAGGTCGCGTCCGTCACCTTCTCGCGGGTCTGGGTGCGGAAACGGCGAGCCCAGGCCTCGACCTCGATCTTCATGGAGGTCCGACCGACGCTCGCGATGCGGGTGTAGACGCAGAGCACGTCCCCGACCCGCACGGGCCGGATGAACGTCATGGCGTCGACCGCCACGGTGACCACGCGGCCCTGCGCCCGGTCGACGCCGGCGATGCCACCGGCCTGGTCCATCTGCGACATCACCCAGCCGCCGAAGATGTCGCCGTTGGCATTGGTATCGGCCGGCATCGCGCTTGTGCGCACCGTGAGATCGCCGCGCGGTTCGCTCACCGCGTCCTTGTCGCGTCCCATTGCTTGGCGTCCCTCATGGTGACGGTAAGCGACCATCGGACCCAGGCTTTGAGGTACCAGGCCGAGAGTCGTCGCCGATCAGCCGATCATGAGGTGAAGCGGCATCGAATGCCAGCGCGTCGGTCCGAAACGTGGGTCGCGGTGATCGGCTTCCGCCGCTCTCCAATCCGTTCGATCGGTGAGGGGATGCGGCGCACGTCTCCGCCCGTGCATGCGTCGACCTGGAAGGCGAAGGTCCAAAACAAAAGCCCGGCAGCGTCGTCGCTGCCGGGCCCCATCTGTCGAACGCTCAGGATCAATAGAAGCGACGTGGGCCGCCGTAGAACCGCCGCGGGCCATAGAAGCGACGCGGGCCGTAGTAACGACGTGGGCCGTAGAAGCGCGGGCCGCCGTAGAACCGCCGTGGGCCGTAGAAGCGGCGGCGATAGCCGTAATACTGGGCCTGCTGGACGGTGGCGGGCGCGGCCTCGGCCTGAAGGGCGGGGGCAGGACCGATCGGGGCGGCAGATGCGCCCTGGGGGGCCGTCGCGGCAAATCCCAGAGCCAGCAAAGCTGCCAGCAACATCTTCCTCAGCACGTTCAGAACTCCTTGGATGGGGGCTTTCAGCGAGTGAGGGCTTTCGGCCCGGTGAACGACCGGACGGCCCAACCTCCCGACCTGGATCGATCGGTAGGGCCGTCCGCCCGATGCGTTGAAACGCACGATGTCCGCAAACCGTTTCGTACCCAATGGCGCAAACCCGTCAGGCCGGCCTGCGCGCGAGGCTCAGGCAATCTTCAAGGTCATGTCTACGACGGTCGCATCCGCGCTGGCCCGGACGAGGGCGATGCCGTGCTCGCAATCCTCGCGCCTGGCATAGCCCTCGGCGGAATCGGCGATCACGTTGCCGTTCTGGACGCGCAGGCGCCAGCGCCATTCGCCGCCGGCATCCCGATAAAGTTCGAATCGCATCCCGACCTCCGTGACAGGGCCGGCTCGTCTGCGACGAATCGGCCCGCCAGGGGAAGATGGCGCATCCGGGCACGGCGGCAATGGCTCGCCGTCCGGATCGGCGGGAGGCGGGACCAAGAAAAATGCCGCCCCGAACGGATCGGGGCGGCGTGGTCGAAGCGTGGAGCCGGCCTCTCTCGAAGGGCGGCAGGTGTCAGGAGCGCGGCGAACGGTCGAGCCAACCGATGGTCCGGCCCTCGCCGCTACCGGTCTGGGGCCGGTTGGCCGCCTGTGCACGCTGCGGCCGGGCATCGCTGCGGGGCTCGCCACGGTTCTCGGCGCGCGGGGCCTGCGCCCTGCCTTCGTTCTGGCGCTCGCCGCGATGCTCCTGCGGACGGTTGCCCTCGGAGCGGCCGGACCGTGCCGGCGCGCCGCCGCGGTTCTCGCCGCGGCCGCCATTGCCGGGGCGACCGTTGCCGGGGCGTCCGCCACCGGGACGCTGGCCCTGGCGCTGACCGGGTCGCTGGCCCTGGGGCAGCGGACGCCGCTCCTCGGCCTGGGCGGCCTCGGCGGCCTCCTGGCGGCTCGGGGCGGCGAAGCCCTCGGGGAAGGGGGCGACGGGGATCTTCTGGCGGGTCAAACGCTCGATGTCGCGCAGATACGCCTTCTCCTCGTCGTTGCAGAACGAGATCGCGAGCCCGTTCGCGCCGGCCCGCGCGGTGCGGCCGATGCGGTGGACGTAGCTCTCCGGCACGTTGGGCAGGTCGTAGTTGATGACGTGGCTCACCGCCTCGACGTCGATACCGCGCGCGGCGATGTCGGTGGCGACCAGCACCCGGCAGGCGCCGTCCTTGAAGGCCGCGAGCGCCCGTTCGCGCTGGGGCTGGGATTTGTTGCCGTGGATGGCGCTGGCCGCGATCGAGACCTTCTCGAGGCCACGCACGACGCGGTCGGCTCCGTGCTTGGTGCGCGTGAACACGAGCACCCGCTCGATCTTCGGGTCGCGCAGGATGTGGTTGAGCAGCGCCTGCTTCGCTCCGGTATGAGCGAAGATGACCTCCTGGCTGACCCGCTCGGCGGTGGTGGCGACGGGCGTCACCGCGACCTGCACCGGGTCGCGAAGATACTGCTCGGCCAACCCGGCGATGTTCTTGGGCATGGTCGCCGAGAAGAACAGGCTCTGGCGCTCCTTCGGCAGCATCTTCACGATGCGCTTCAGGGCGTGGATGAAGCCGAGATCGAGCATCTGATCGGCCTCGTCGAGGACGAGGATCTCGACCGCCTCAAGGGTAAGCGAGCGGCGCTCGATGAGGTCCATGAGCCGGCCCGGCGTGGCGACGAGGATGTCGACGCCGTTGGCGAGCGCCTTCTCCTGGCGGGAGATGGTGACGCCGCCGAACACCACGGTGTTGGTGAACGAGAGATGCCGGCCGTAATCCGAGAAGCTCTCGGCGATCTGGTTGGCGAGCTCGCGGGTGGGCGAGAGCACAAGGACGCGGCAGCCGCGGCGGATCGCCTTGCGCTGGGTCTGTGCCAGGCGGTGCAGGATCGGCAGCGCGAAGGCCGCGGTCTTGCCAGTGCCGGTCTGGGCAATGCCGCAGAGGTCGCGGCCCGCCATGGCGGGGACGATGGCCTGGGCCTGGATCGGCGTCGGCGTGGTGTAGCCGGCTTCCTCCAGCGCACGCAGCACGGGCTGGGCGAGGCCGAAATCAGTGAATTGGGTCAAGAGTCGTCTTTCAAGGCAGCGGGACCGAAGCCGCACGCGTATCGAAGCGATGCGCGTTCTGATGGAGGCTGGTCCGTTGGGCTGGGGGCCGCCCGCGTGATGGGGCAGTCCGGATGCATGCACGTTGAAGAGAGGGGCTCAGGTCGGCGACACCGCGCTGATGCGCGATCGACGATCCGTCACGCAGCCCTCTCAAGCG
This sequence comes from uncultured Methylobacterium sp., assembly GCF_964251405.1. GTDB lineage: Bacteria > Pseudomonadota > Alphaproteobacteria > Rhizobiales > Beijerinckiaceae > Methylobacterium. Next base: position 11,438 of record NZ_CAXUJR010000084.1, on the reverse strand, counting down.
GAACCATGACGGCCGCTGACGCTGCAAGGTGGTATTTGCCTCTTCGCACTTGCGAAGTCAATGACAGATCTGAGCGGAGCAGGATCGGGTCTCTCCCGAAATAATTCACGTTCCGGGATCTTCAGGCACGCAAGAGGAACGATAGTGATGGGGGCGAAGTATTGTTCGACTTTCGCCGTGGCGATTCCGATCGTTCCGCTTCCGGACACGCGCCGAGCCCGGAAACGGGACGGCCACGAGAGACGGAGCCCTGTGCGCGTACATCCGGCGTCACATCGCTCCGGCTCCGTGGCCGTGTCCGATGGAGCGACGAATCGCGATCGGCATGACGCAAGATTACGTCGAGATAGTTAAGATCGTGTGAACGACCCTACGGCGCGGATCAGTAGGTGCGACCCTGCCCGCGGCCGAAGCGGCGGCTGATGAACTGGATCACTCGCGGTAGCAGGAAGGCGATGATCAGCTTGCGAAACATATCGGTTCTCCGGAAGGCAGCATGGTGCCGGTCTGGAGACGTAAGAGCATTGTGCCGGCAACCGTTCCACTTCGCCGCACGCGCGGCATCGTTTTCCCTGGCCGGGGCTCGATGTCAGGCGGCCAGACGGGAGGATGGAACGGCAGGCACCGGGAAGACGAGGCTGACTGTGGTTCCCTCTTCCGGCTGGCTCGCGATCGTGGCGGTTCCGTCGGCCGCCTGAACGAAGCGCAGGACCTGGTTGAGGCCGAGCCCCGTTCCCTTGCCGACGGGCTTCGTCGTGAAGAACGGGTCGAAGGCCTGAGCCATGACCTCGCCGCTCATGCCCGGTCTGGTATCGGTGACGTCGATGGCGATCCGGCGCGGTTGGCCGACGGATTCGGGATCGACGACCCGCGTGGCGATGGTGAGGGCACCGCCCGCCTGCATCGCATCCCGGGCGTTCACCGCGAGGTTGAGCAGGGCGTTCTCAAGCTGGTTGGCGTCGACGGCGATGCGCGGCAGCTCCGCGGACAGGCGCAGGTCGAGCAGGATCTGTCCGCCCAGCGTGCTGCGCAGGAGCTTGGCGGACTGCGCGATGAGAGCGTTCACGTCCGTGCTCGCCGCGGATGCGGGCTGGCTGCGGGCGAAGTCGAGGAGCATCTGCGTCGTCGCGGCGGCGCGCTCGGCCCCCGAGATGGCGTCGCGAACCCGTCCCAGCAGCTTCTGATCGTGCTGGAGGTGGCGCTCGATCCATTCGAGGTTGGCCATCACCACGTTCAGAAGGTTGTTGAAGTCGTGGGCGATCCCGCCGGTGAGCTGGCCCATCGCCTCCATCTTCTGGGATTGGCGAAGCTGCGCCTCGGCGTCGTCGCG
>NZ_CAXUJR010000084.1:4680-10008 GCF_964251405.1 uncultured Methylobacterium sp. | reverse complement strand
GGCCCATCGCCTCCATCTTCTGGGATTGGCGAAGCTGCGCCTCGGCGTCGTCGCGCGCGCGCACCGCGTCCTCGCGTGCCAGAACCGCCTCCGCCCGGGCCATGTTGGCGCGGGACTGACGCGCCAGGGTCCAGAGGATCGCCGCGATCGCGCCGATGCACAGGGCCGTGGCGCCGGCGGCGAGCGCCGCCTGACGGTTCCAGTCCGCCAGCACCTCGTCCCGGGTTCGGGTGACGTTGACGACCAGGGGATAGCCCTGGATGGCGCGGGTGGCGACCAGCCGCGATCGGCCGTCCATCGCCATCGTGTCCTCGTAGTACCCTTCCTGCGCCTGCACGACATCCGGCGCGAAGGCCTTGATCCTGAACGTCTGCCCGACCCCGGCGATCGCCGGCTCACGGGTCAGGAGCATCCCGTCCTTGCGCCACAGGCTGATCGCCGCCTCGCCTCCGAGCTTGAGCGAGCGGTAGAAGCTGTCGAAATACCGGAGGTCGATCGCCCCCAGCACGAGCCCGACGAAGCGGCCGTCCTCGCCGACGAGACGGCGGGCGAGGTAGATCGTCCAGGTCCCGTTGCCGCGGTTCTGGACCGGCTCCGTCACGAAGGGACCACTGATCTCGGTGTCACGCAGCCGGATGAAGTAATCGCGGTCCGACAGGTCGATGACCGGGGCTGGGAAGGAGCGCGAGAAGTTGATGAGGCGCCCATCGGCCCCAATGATCGTCACGGCATCGAGCTGCGGGATGCCGGCGATCTTCTCCTTCAGGCTCTCATGGGTACCTCGGCTGGAGGCGATGGCGGCGAGCCGTTCGGGGGTCATGGACTCGTCGCCGAACGCGCGGATGACGGCGCGCAACACGAGGTCGACGCTCTGCATCGCCCGCGCCGTCTCCTCGGCGAGGACGGTATTCAGGGTCATCAGTTCCCGGCGGGCATCGAGCAGCTGCTTGGTCTGCAATTCGAGGGTGGCGAAGGCCGCCGCCGCGACGAGGCTCGCGCTCAGCAGGAGCCCGGCGACGGCGAGCCGGCGCGAGAGCGTCGCGCTCGACTGCCGCAGCTTCGCGATGGAGGACATGCCGCCCTCCGCTCCCCCCTCGAGTCGCATCGTCGAATCCTGCACCGGTTCGTTCACGGCTCCGGGACCATCGCCAGCCCAGAAACCATCGCCAAGCGTAATCGCCAACAGCCGAACAATGATGAATTCAGAACCAAGAAATCAGGTCATCCTTGTTCAACGGTGTCCTAGAGTAAATAGGAGCTTCCGGAGAGCGACATCACGCCCCGATCCGGTGTCCACGCCGCCAGCCAACGAATGGATGCACGACGAAACCGATGCGTCACGTCATCGATATCGCCGGGCTCGCGGGTGACTGGGTGACTGATCTCATCCGATCACCGGATGCGACCAAGGCCCAGGGGCTCCACCGCTGCACACCATCGATCCCAGTGGGACGGCGACACCGGATGAGCCGCGGCCTCGCGCTTGCTTGACCCCCGGCCCGAGCCGGCGTCGGGATCTCGGTCCGGGAGGTCCAAAGGAGCAGCCCATGAACGAGACCGACCCCGACAGCCCCGCCGGCCTGGTGCGCGGCGTCCTCGCCAGTCTGATGAAGGCGGCGCTCATCTCGGACGACCACGAGGGCCAGCACTGGCGCGGGGAGGCGGCCCGGCAGCGCGAGGCGCTCCTCGCCAGGGGCGGCGACCTGTCGGCGCTCAAGCTCGACGGGATCTGGTGGATGGCGGTGGCCGATGCCGAGACGCCGGAGATGCGCGAGCGCGCCGACCGGATCGAGTACGGTCAGCCCAAGACCTGCCCGTTCACCCTCGACGCGTTGACGGCCGCGGATTTCGACGTCGACCGGGCGGTCCAGCACCTGCGCGAGACCGCGGCCACCGGCTGACGCATGGTCCGTCGCACCGCCTCTTGCCCAAGACCGGTCCCCCTTGTCGGGGGGCGATGCTCAGTTTTGCCAGACGCGGGGCATCGGCGTCCCGCGATAGGCAACCAGCACCCGCAGCGCGAGAGCCTTCAAGGCATCGGCGTCGCGGGCGAGGAAGCGCGCCACGAGGTGGCCGTTCCACGCGCTCGCCCCCGCCTCCACGCCAGCTGCCGCGTTGGCGCCGGCCGCGTCGAGATGCGCGCGCATCTCGTCGAGCCGCCCTTCCGCTTCGGCTGAGACGTCGAAGAGGGTGGCCAGTGCTCGCGCTCCCCCGCCGATGGCGGGCCGGTCGAGGAGGGCGCCGAGGGCAGCGTCGAGACGGAGCGTATCGGCGACGACGAGCCGGCCGCCCCGCCGGATGCGCCAGGCATCGACGAGGCGGCCGGCCGTCATCGCCTCGTGCCGGGCGGCGCGCCCGAACATCACCGCCTCGAAGGCGAGGAGGCGCGCATCAGGGGCCAGATCCGCCTCGAAGCGCCGGTTGAGGGCGGCGCGGTCGAACAGGATCGTCTCCTGCGGCAGGTAGGCGAGGCGTGCGCCGGCCCCGAGGGTGACCCGCGTGGCGATCGTGCTCACCGGACCGTCGGAGCGGTAGACCTTCTCCGCCGCGATGGTGGTGAGGACGCCCTCGGCGCCGGGATCGAGATTCGCCTCCACGGTGAAGCTGTCGCCGCAGGCGATGCCACCGGCCGTGTTGAGGAGCACCGCCTCCAAAGGACCGTCATGGCGTCGCGGCAGGCGCAGCCGCAACGGACCGGATTCGCGCATGTCGAGAACCCGGGTCGCACCGCCCTCCGGACGGCCCAGGCGAAGGCTCGCGAACCCTTGCGAGCGCTGCCGGTCCGGCGGGGGAGGGACGATGTCGGGGATGGGGGCCTCACCGGTCTCGAAGTTCCGGCCTCCATCCGCGAACGGGCGCCGCTCCGCAAGCCGGATTCGCCTCAGCCCCCACCGGTATCCGGCAGGGCCGGCGCCCGCTCGACGATGGTGCGGCCGAACAGGCTGGCGACGAGTTCCACCAGGAGACGCGCGCTGCGCCCGCGCTCGTCGAGGAACGGGTTCAGCTCGACCACGTCGAGGGCCGCCACGAGCCCGGAATCGTGCAGCATCTCCATGATGAGATGGGCCTCGCGAAACGTGGCGCCACCCGGCACGGTGGTGCCGACGCCAGGCGCCAGGGCGGGGTCGAGGAAATCGACGTCGAGGCTGACATGCAGCACGCCGCCGGCCGCCTGGACCCGCTCAAGAATGCGGCGCAGGGGTGCCACGACGCCGAACTCGTCGATGGTGCGCATGTCCACGACGTCGATGCGCCGGGCCGCCACAAGGGCGCGCTCGCCCGCATCGATGGAGCGCAGGCCGAACAGGTGGACGTTGCCGGGCGCGAGCGCGACGCGTGCCTCGTCCCCGAACAGGTCCGCAAACCCCGGCTCGCCGCACAGGGCCGCCAGCGGCATGCCGTGCATGTTGCCCGACGGCGAGGTCTCCGGCGTGTTGAAATCCGCATGCGCGTCGAGCCAGAGCACGAAGAGGTCGCGCCCCGCGGCCATGCTATGGCGCAGCACAGCATCGACGGTACCCAGCGACAGGCTGTGGTCGCCGCCGATCACCAGGGGAAGCGCGCTGCGGTCGAGGGCGGCACCGACGGCCTCGCGCAGGGCCAGCGCCCAGGCCGCCACCGCGCCGGGGCCGTGAGAGGGCGCGCCGGCGTCCGGGGCGACGTCGCCGCGATCGACGACCGGCCAGCCGAGGTCGCTGAGCGTCGTCACGAGCCCGGCGGTGCGCAGGGAGGCCGGCCCCATCACGGCGCCGGCTTCGCTGGTGCCGACTTCGATCGGTGCGCCGATGACCTCGATGACCTGTCGTTCCCCCCGCCCTGTCAACGGATCAGGCGGGGCCGGTGGCGACGGGGCGCTCCGGATCGGAGCCCCAGTCCGACCACGAGCCGTCGTAGAGCGACCGGGCGGGTCGGCCCAGTGTCTCTAGCGCCAGCGACACGACGGCGGCGGTGACGCCGGATCCGCAGGTGGTGACCACCGGCCGGTCGAGATCGACGCCGGCTTTCGCGAAGGCAGCGCGAAGGCCGGCCTCGTCCTTCAGGCGGCCGCCGCTCTGGAGGGCCGCGTAATGCAGGTTGAGGGCGCCGGGCATGTGGCCGGGGCGCACGCCGGGGCGCGGCTCCGCCTCCTCGCCGCGAAAGCGCGGGCCGGAGCGGGCATCGACGACCTGGGCGCTCCCGGTCTCCAGGGCGCGTGCGATGTCCCGCGCGTCGGCCACGGCGCCGTGGTCGAGCCGGGCTGTGAAGTGGCGGCGGTCGCGGGGGCGGCCATCGCCGTCCTCGGTGGGATGGCCCGCCGCGACCCAGGCGGGCAGGCCGCCCTCTAGGATCGCGACGTCACGGACCCCGAACGTCCGCAGCATCCACCAGACCCGAGGGGCCGAGAACAGACCGAGCCCGTCATAGACCACGATATGCGAGCCGTCGCCGATGCCGAGGCTGCGCATGCGCGAGGCGAACACCTCCGGCCGCGGCAGCATGTGGGGCAGGGGCGAGCCCTCGTCGCTCACGGCGTCGATGTCGAAGCGGATCGCGCCGGGGATGTGGCCAGCGCGGTACTCGGCCGCCGCGTCACGACCTTGCGCGGGCAGGTACCACGAGGCGTCGAGCACCACGATGTCGGGGGCAGCGAGGCGCTCCGCGAGCCAGTCAGGGGTGACGAAGGGCGAAGACGCCATGGGCAGATCCGTTCCGGGCGGCCTTGAGGGTGCCGGCACTCAACCACATCCGGGCGGGGCTTGCCCAGCCCCGCCAACGGGGCTTTGCCCGGTCGGCTTCCGATCGACCAGGCCGGACAGGCTTCGGCGAGCACGACCGCCGCATGAAGACCGCCATCTTGCCATTACGGCACTATCATTGCCGCTGTTCATGGAGTCCGGATATGATCGCTCCATGAATGAGGCGGATGCCATCACCCGGCTGCAATCCCACGCCGACGCCGTGCAGGCGATGGGAGAGACGTCACTGTATCTGTACGGCTCGACGGTGCGGAACGAGGCTTCGGCCGGCAGCGACCTCGATCTCTTCATCGAGTATGACCCGGCGAGCCGCCTCAACGCCTTCGACCTGATTGGGATCAAGCTGTTCCTGGAGGAACGGCTCGGCACCGACGTCGACGTGACGACCCGTGACGGCCTGCACCCGCGTCTGTGTGACGGGATCGAGCAATCGGCGGTCCGCGTCTTCTGATGGGGCCACGGGAGTTCCGACAAGCCCTGGATGACATTCTGGCGGCCATCGAGGGTATCCGGCAAGCCACCAAGGGCAACAACTTCGCAGACTTCGACGGCGACTGGCTCCTCCGCCACGGGGTGCAACGGGGCATCGAGA
>NZ_CAXUJR010000084.1:0-4580 GCF_964251405.1 uncultured Methylobacterium sp. | reverse complement strand
CCTTCTCCACGGGGGCCTTCTCCACAGGCGCCTCACGCCTGCTCCGCAGCCGCTTCATCGTCCTGACGGCGGAGGCGCGCAGGCCCTCGAAGCGGATCGCGAGGCCATAGAGGGGATCGCCGGCCGCGGTCTCGACGAGGATGTGGGCGAGCGGCAAGCGCTCGGACCAGAAGGTCTCGGCCAGGAAGAAGTCCGGCGGCGCGCAGGAATCGGCCACCGTCACGTCGGGATCGTCGATCAGGCTTTGGGTCAGATGGTGGAGGTGCTGTGCGCCGGGGGAGTCGCGGGCGGCGGACTCGTCGAAGGCGATCTTCAGGCACCAGACCCGGCGGCGGGTCTTGAAGGTGAGGGCCGAGGCGAGGCTGTGGCCATCCTGGTGCAGGCGGTCGATGCGCATGCGCCCGCCGCGGGCGAAGGCCTGGACCGCGGAAGCGATGAAGGCCGCCTCGGCGGGGCGGCGGGCCAGCGCCGTACCGGCCGTCCCCTTCCAGCCGCCGCCTTCGAGGGCGACGAAATCGTCGAGGGCTGCGGTGATCGCGGCGGGCTCACGCGCGGTCTCGAAGACGAGCGCGCCCTTCGCCTCCAGGCGCTCGCGCGACTGGCGCAGGCGGCGGCGGCGGCGGGCCGAGAGGTGGCCGAGATAGCCCGCGCGTCCGGCGGCATCCTTCCCCGTGAGATCGAGCAGCGCCCGGGCATGACTCCAGAACGGAGTACGCCGGGCGCCCGCCCGCTCGGCCCAATCCGACAGCAGGTCGGCGAAAGGGCCGTCCGTGGGCACATGGGTCAGCATCGCGCGCCGGTGGCCGAAGCGGCGCAGACCCGCGAACAGGGCCTCCAGCGCGCGCTGGGGCTCGGCCGGATCGAGGAGGGGGACGCCGAAGATGCCGAAGGGATGCATCCAGCCGAGCGCCAGCGACAGGCCCCAGCGGGCGCGGGTGACCCGGATCGGCCATAGGGCGAGGAGGCGCAGGCCCGGCTCCTCCGGCGGGCGGTCGCCCACCAGCATCACGCGCAGCAGGCCCGCGCCGAAGGGTCCGGCGGCCGGAAGAGCGAAATCGGGATCGTAGAAGAGGTTGTCGAAGGCGGGACCGTCCGCGAGAGCGCGCCAGGCGCCGAGCCAGGGCGCGCCCGCCTCGAGCGGTCTCAGGGCCATGACGAGCCCGCCGGCGCGACTGGTCGGCCCATGCGTCTGGTCGAGGCGCTCCGTCACGAGGCCCGCCGCAGGCGTCGCCGCGCGAGGTCGGCAAGGCCGATCAGGTTGAGGTGCCAGCCGACCCCACCCGCGCAGAGCGCGATGAGGGTCAGGTCGAGGGCGATCCCGGTGCCCCCGAGAGCGATCGTATCGATCGAGAGGATCACCAATCGGCAGGCCAGGGCACCGAGGGCGATGACGCCGAGATCGCCCCAGGGGATCGGCAGGCGCACGGCGACGTCGGCTCCGAGGACGAGGACGAGGCAGGCCACGCCCTGGCCGAGCATGGCGGCGAAGGCCGCCCCTGCGATGCCGTGGCGCGGGATCAGCAGGACCGACAGGAGGGCGACGGTGCAGAGCGTCGCCACCGACGCCACGGCCTCGAGACGACTCGTGGGCGAGAAGTAGATCACCTGCCCGAAGTAATAGGCCCGGAACATGACGAGGATGCTCGCGACGAGGAGGAGGGGGGCGACGGAGAGGGCCGTGTCGCGGTAGCCCGATCCGAGCAGGGTGGAGACGATGAGCCCTTCGAAGGTCAGAACGAACACGGCGCCGAAGGCGGCGACCATGGCCATCAGCCGCACGGCATCCGCCAGGACCGGGCGCGCCGCCGCCATGCCGCCGGCTCTGGCGTCGCGCTTGGCGATGGAGACGAGGGCGAGCGCGATGGCCTCGCCGAACACGACGAAGCTCTGGCGCAGGAAATCCGAGAAGGCGCCGTAGGCACCGAGTTCGCGTACCCCGAGGATACCGCCGACGAGGAGGCGGTCGATCGTCTGCGCCAGGGCCGCCGCGCTGAAGGACAGGATCAGCGGCCAGCCATAGGCCAGGATCCGGCGCATCTCCATGAGGCTCCCGCGGCCGCGCAGCAACGGCGCGATGACCACGAGGGCCGGGAGAGCGGCGAGCGCATTGGCCAGCGCCGTGGCGAGGAGGAGGTCGAGGGGGTGTCCTGAAACCACGAGGGAGGCGCTGCCGAATCCCAGCACCAGGACGGCGCGCAGGACGACCGAAGCGGCCACGGCATGGACCGCCAACCGGGTGCGGCCGATCTCGGCGGCGGCCTCGAACAGCGTCATCCCGGCCCCCGAGGCCAGGAGGGCTGCGGCGACGGGGACCGAGACGAGGCCGAGAACGCAGGCCGCGGCGCAGACGAGCCCGCTCAACAGGACCATGATGCCGAGGAGCCGCAGCACCGTGGCGGTCTGCACTGCCGCCCGCGCCTCGTCGTAGAGGGCGAAAAACGCGAATTTCGGCCATTGAGACGTGGCGCTGTAGAGAAGCAGGGACCACGACACCATGAGGAGATAGGCCCCGAACGTCTCGGCGGGCGCCAGGCGCGTGAACACCGCCACCGAGGCCATGTTCAGGGCCGCCGCCAAGCCGCGCGAGCCGAGATAGGTGAGGGTGTGGCGCGCGATCATCCCGAGTTCCGGCCCGATCCGGGCTCCGGGCGATGGAGCATGTTCGCCTCGGCAAGATCTTCACGGGCGCGTACCGGCCTTCGTGGCACGATGCGAGAATGCTTCGCTTCAAGAAGCTTGGCTAATCGATCACAACCATTGGAAGGATTGGCTCCCCGAGTAGGACTCGAACCTACGACAAAGCGATTAACAGTCGCTTGCTCTACCAACTGAGCTATCGGGGACCACGGCCGGGTCTCTACACAGCACCGCAGCGCGGCGCAAGGGTCGGAATCGGAGGTTTCACGAATCCGTCACGATCCGAGCTCACAGCCGTGACGGCGATGTCACGATGGCCGTTGCCCATGGCCCCCAGGCTCTGCTAGAGACCCGGTCGCCCCGGTGCGGCCGCCCGCTCCGGACAAGCATGGCACGGCTCGACGATCGAGCCCGCGCCAAACGAGGCCTCGTGGCGGAGTGGTGACGCAGAGGACTGCAAATCCTCGTACGGGGGTTCGATTCCCTCCGAGGCCTCCAATATCCATCCTCTGCTCCTTGCGCCGGCGTTCGACACTCGGAACCTTGCGTTTTCAGGGCCGATCCTCGACAACCCGCGGGCCTTCGCCGCTCAAGCTTGGATCGCCGTTCTTCTCACAGGCGGCTCCCTTGCCGCGGCCCACCGAGGGCGGTCGTGGGAGAGAGGCACCGATGCTCGATTATGCTCAGGCGAGACGCCTCATGGTCGATTGCCAGTTGCGGACCTTCGACGTGAACGACGTCGCGGTGCTCGACGCCTTCGATGCGGTGCCCCGCGAGCGCTTCGTGCCTCCGGGCCGCGAGGATTTCGCCTATATCGACCAGGCGCTGCGGCTCGGGCCCGAACGCGTGATGCCGGCGCCGATGCTGCTCGCCCGCATGGTCCAGGCCCTGGCGGTGGAGCCGGGCAACCGCGTCCTCGATGCCGCCGCCGGCTACGGGTACGGCGCGGCCGTCCTCGGCCGCCTCGGCGCCGAGGGCATCGCCCTCGAATCCGATCCCGCCCTGGCGGCAGCGGCGCGCGAGCGTCTCGCCGACAGCCTGGGGTTCGCCGTGGTGGAAGGTCCTGTCGAAGCCGGGGCGGCGGAGAACGGACCCTTCGATGCGATCCTGGTCAACGGCCGGGTCGAGATGCGGCCGCAGAGCCTCCTCGACCAGCTCGGCGACGGCGGGCGCCTCGTCTGCGTGATGGGGCGCGACCGCGCCGCCAAGGCGACGCTGTTCGTGCGGTCGGGCTCCTCCTTCGGCTCGCGCCCGCTCTTCGATGCGGCACTGCCGGCGCTGCCGGGCTTCACCATCGCGAGCGGCTTCTCCTTTTGAGCGACCCCTTTGGAGGTGTCGCTTTTATACGGCAGTTCCCCACGATTCGGACCGCGTGACCCGCTCGGCACTGTGCCGCAGGGGCCAAGCTCGGTTATACAGAGCAGTGAGGCGGGCCACTGCCGGAAAGCGCTCAGGCGCCGCGACCGCGACGAAGCGGTCGTCCGGCTTATCGAGAAACCGCAAGGGCTGATGGACGTGAGAGAACGGAAATCCGCGATCCGGGCAGGGCTTGCGCTGGCCGGTTTCGCCGCGCCTGCTCTTGGCCTGTTCGCCGGGGTCGGAGTGTCGCTCATCACAGCGGCGCCCGCCATGGCGGAGACGTTGGAGACGGCGCTCGCCCGTGCATACCGGGCCAATCCCCTTCTCAATGCCACACGTGCCGGGCTTCGTGCGACGGACGAGAACGTGGCGCAGGCTCAGTCGGGCTATCGCCCGACCGTGAACCTGAGTGCCGATATCGGCCTGAGCCAGTTCCAGGGCACATCGAGCGGATTCAGCCGTAATCAGGTCACGCGCCCCGGCGGCGCCGGCCTAACCATCAACCAGACCCTGTTTAACGGCTTCCAGACGGACAATCAGACCCGGCGGGCCGAATCGAACGTGCTCGGCACCCGCGAAACCCT
>NZ_CAXUJR010000083.1:0-15800 GCF_964251405.1 uncultured Methylobacterium sp. | reverse complement strand
AGAGCCAGAACTACGCCGCCGCCCTCCAGCGCCACCACACCTACGGCCCGCCCGATGACTGGGCCGAGGGCTATGTCAGTGCCTACGCGACCTGCCACCCCTGGGAGGACTTCGCCGAGACCTGGGCGCATTATCTCCACATCGTCGACACGCTGGAGACCGCGAGCGTGTTCGGCCTGCGGCTCAGCCCGCACTTCCGGAACAAGACGGCCCCGACGGTGGCGATCGACTTCGACCCGCACCAGAGCCCCGACCTCGACCGGATGGTCGAGGCTTGGCTACCGCTGACCTACGCGATCAACTCGCTGAGCCGCAGCATGGGCCAGCCGGCCCTCTACCCGTTCAAGCTGACCCCGGCGGTGATCGCCAAGCTCTCCTTCATCCACGAGCGCATCGACGCGGTGCAGGGCCACGCGCAGAGCCAGGACGAGGCCGGCGCCGATATCCTCAAGGCGGTGATCACGGGCCTACGGCAACGGGTGGCGGCGCCGAACGTGTGAAGCGCAGAGCCCGCCGCGGTCGACGACCGGTGTTGCGCCTCCATTCCCGGACTCGGTCGCGGGCAACCCTCGTCCGGATCCGGTCCCGCCCCATCCGTCTCGATCAAGGCGGTCACGCGGGCGACGAACCAGTCGGCGCCTGCCAACAGAGCTTCGGCATCGGCCACGGTGATCACGATGCACGGCCCGACACCATAGTCGCCGAGCTCCTTGTATTTATAGGCACGCGCCAGGAACGTCAGCAGATCGCGGTCGGATGGCGACGTCTCGCGCAGCAGTTGTGCCAGCGCCGTGCGAATGCCCGTATGGGTCTTGGCGATCTTGCCGGTGTGGGCCACCAGCAAGGCCTCGGCGGCATGGAACGCCGCATAATAAGCGCTGCGTGCGGCGGCCTTGGCGAGACCGATTCCTATGATCGCGCGGGCTTCCGCGGGTTCCTCCCGCGCCTTGACGAGGTAATCGCGGGCTTCCGGCGTCACAGATCGCGGCCGTCTCGCCGCAATTCCTGCATCAGCCCGGTGCGGTCCTGGTGCGAGCCAGCCCGCAACGGCAGCGCGTGGATGACGGCGCCGGTCGCGGTCAGGATGTCGGTCTCAATCGGCCAGTGTGCGAGCTTCCCGGTCGAAGTCGCGCAGATCATGGAGGAATACCCCAACGTCGTAGTCGGAACCCGCGCGTGCTTCACCGCGCGCACGCGAGCCGAACAACACCAGTCGCTCGATCTGTGCGCCATAGGCGCGCTCGACCGCATTGCGGAAATGCGCGAGCACCGGATCGTCGTTCAGCCGCACGGCCATCAGCCTGATCTCCTCATGTCAAATGTATCATGCCATGCGGCCGGGCGGCCAGAAACCGAATGCGCGGACAAGACTTTGACTGTCGGCGAGGCGCCCACCGGGCCTCCTGTACGCCGGTGGGCACAACGGGATGTCGTTCTACGCGACCGGCGCCGCCAGCCGCTCGCGGAACGCCGCTCCCGCCTCGTCCGAGCGCCAGCAGGCGGCGCCGTGGCCGGGGCCGACCTCGACGGTGGGCGGGACCTCCCGGTGGCATTTCTCCACCGCCAGGAAGCAGCGCGGCGCGAAGGGGCAGCCGGGCTTGCGGTTGGCGAGATCCGGCGGGCTGCCGGGGATCGTCTCCAGGCGCGATCCCTTCACCAAGGCGCCGTCGGCGCGGCTCGAGAGGAGACCGATCGTGTAGGGGTGGTTGGGACTGAGCACCACCTGGCGCGCGGTGCCCGATTCTACGATGCGGCCGGCATACATCACCGCGATGCGGTCGGCGACTTCCACCGCGGCACCGAGGTCGTGGGTGACGAAGATGGTGGAGAGGCCGAGCTCCGCCTGCAACTCGCGCAGGAGCAGCAGGATCTGGATCTGAACCGTGGCATCGAGCGCGGTGGTTGGCTCGTCGGCGAGCAGGACCTTGGGCCGGCAGGCCAGCGCCAGGGCGATCATCGCGCGCTGGCGCATGCCCCCCGACATCTCGTGCGGATAGGCGTCGAGGCGCCGCTGCGGGCTCGGGATGCGCACCCGCTCGAACAGCTCCAGAGCGCGCGCCCGCGCCTGCGGCTCGCTCAGGCCCTCATGCCGGCGCACCGCTTCGGTGATCTGCCGGCCCACCGTGTAGACCGGGTCGAGAGCGAGCAACGGCTCCTGGAAGATCATCGCCACGGCCCGGCCGCGCAGGCGCGTCAGGTCGCGCTTGGACAGGGACATCACGTCCTGCCCGGCCACCGTGATGGTGCCCTCGATCTTGGTCTTGTTCTCCGGGTTGAGGCGCATGATCGCCCGCAGGGTCACGCTCTTGCCCGATCCGGATTCGCCGATGAGCGCCACCGCCTGGCCGCGGCCGAGCACGAGGTCGACGCCGTCGACGGCCCGGACCTTCCCGCCGAAGGTGACGCTGAGGTTGCGGATCTCGACGGCCGGGCCGGCGAGCGTCGCCGGGGAGACGGGGGCGTTCATGCCGCCACCTGCGAGGCCGGCGCCAGCGAATGGCCCGAACCCGGCTGGCGGGCGAGGCAGGCGACACGGTGCAGGACGCCCACCGTGTCGAGGGGCGGCACGTTCGCCGAGCAGATCGGCTCCATCAGCGTGCAGCGCGGGTGGAAGCGGCAGCCGGAGGGCGGGTCGATGGGGTTGGGCGGATCGCCGGCGAGCGGCGCCACCTCCGTGCGGTTGTCCGGGTCGAGGGACGGCATCGAGGACAGGAGGGCCGCCGTATAGGGGTGCGAGGGCTGGGCCAGCACCGTGTCGGCCGGGCCGATCTCGACGACTTGGCCGAGATACATCACCGCGACGCGGTCGCAGATGAAGCGCACCACGTTGAGGTCGTGGCTGATGAACAGGTATGTGAGGTTGAAGTCCTGCTTCAAGTCGAGCAGCAGGTTGAGCACCTGCGCCTCCACCGACTTGTCGAGCGCCGAGACCGCCTCGTCGAGCACCACGAGGCGGGGTTCGAGGGCGAGTGCGCGGGCGATGTTGACGCGCTGGCGCTGGCCGCCGGAGAGCTCGTGCGGATAGCGCGCCGCGAACCGCGTCGGCTCCAACCCGACGCGGGCTAGGAGCGAGCGCGCCCGCTCGATCGCCTGGCGCGTCGGCACGCCGTGGACCTGGGGCCCGAAGGCGATCGAGGCCTCGACGGTCATGCGCGGGTTCAGCGACGAGTAGCTGTCCTGGAACACCATCTGGGTCTGGGCGCGGAAGGCGCGCATCGGCAGGGCGCGGCTGCCGATGGTCTCGCCGTCGAACAGCAGCTCCCCAGAATCGTGCTCGATCAGGCCCATGATCAGCTTCGCCGTGGTGGACTTGCCGCAGCCCGATTCCCCGACGATGCCCAGCGTCTCGCCCTTCAGGATCTCGAAATCGACGCCGTCGACGGCGCGCACCACGGCCTTCTTGCCGCCCAGGCCCTTCTTGATCGGGAAATGCTTGACGAGGCGGTCGACGGTGAGGAGCGGCTGGGCCGGCCCACCGCGGTCGCGGATATCGGCTGACCCACTCACGACTTCACCTCCATGGCCGAACGCAGTCCGTCCGAGAACAGGTTGAACGAGATCGAGACGATGAAGATGGCGAGCCCCGGCAGGGCGGCGACCATCGGGTTGACGTAGATCGCCGTGCGCAGGGTGTTGAGCATCAGGCCCCATTCGGGCTCCGGCGGCTTCACGCCGAGCCCGAGGAAGGACAGGCCGGAGGCCAGGATCATCGAGACGCTGATCAGGCTCGTCGCGTAGACGAAGATCGGTCCGAGCACGTTGCCGAGCACCTGCACGCGCAGGATGGTCAGGGTCGAGGCGCCGGAGAGCTTGGCCGCATCGACGTAGTCGCGCGACCGGATCTGCGTCGTCACGCTCTCGGCGACGCGGGCGATCTGGGGCACGAACACGCAGGTCAGCGACACGATCGAGTTGAGCACGCCGGCCCCCAACGCGCCCGACAACGCGATGGCGAGCAGCACCGACGGGAAAGCGAAGAACACGTCGATGGTGCGCATGAGCACGACGTTGAGCCAGCCGCCGACATAGCCGGCGAGGATTCCGATCCCCGACCCGATGATGAAGGCGAGGATCACCGGCGTCACGCCGATGAACAGCGAGAGCCGCCCGCCCATCATCAGGCGGCTCAGCATGTCGCGCCCGAGTTCGTCCGAGCCGAGGATGTAGGTGGCGTCGCCGATCGGGCGGAGGCGCTTGAGCATGGAGCCGCGATAGGGGTCCATCGGCGTGATCCAGGGCGCCAGGATCGCGACGGCGATGATGATCAGGATGATCGCCGCCGCCGTCATGGCGACGGGGTCGCGCACGAGCTTGCGCCCGACGCTGCCCCAGAACCCGACCGAGGCGACGAACGCTTCGGCTTTGGGTTGGGCGGTGCCCATGGCCGGATCGATGCCGGCGGTGACGGGGGTGCTCGTGACGGCCATCAGCCCCTCTCGATGCGCGGGTCGAGCGCCGTCTGCACGACGTCGACGATGAGGTTGAGCGCGACGAAGAACATCGCCAGCACCAGGATGGCGCCCTGCAGGAGCGGCAGGTCGCGCTGGAAGATCGCCGAGTTCAGGAGGAAGCCGGTGCCGGGCCAGGCGAACACGGTCTCGATCAGGATCGAGCCGCCGAGCAGGTAGCCGAGCTGCAGGCCCATGATGGCGAGCGCGGTGGGAGCCGCGTTCTTGACCACGTGCTTGAACACGCCGAACTCGGAGAGGCCCTTGGCGCGCAAAGCCCCGACGAAGTCTTGGGCGAGGATGTCGCCGACGAGTGCCCGGATGGTGCGGGCGATCACGCCCATCGGGATCACCGACATCGTGAGGGCCGGCAGGATCATGTAGCGCAGATGCTCGAAATCGGGCCGCCAGTTGCCCGAGCCGTCGGGGCCCGCGCCGGTGGGCGGCAGCCATCCGAGGGTGGCCGAGAAGATGATCACCATCACCATGCCGAGCCAGTAATGCGGCACCGACACGCCGAAGACCGAGATGGCCGACGCCGCCCGGTCGAGCAGGGAATCGCGGAAGTAGCCGGCGACGAAGCCGAAGAAGGTGCCGAAGGTGAAGCCGATCAGCGTCGCCACGGAGGCGAGGATCAGGCTGTTGACCACTGCGCGCCCGACCTCACTGACGACGGGGCGGCCGCTGGAGATCGAGGTGCCGAGATCGCCCTGCAGCACGTGCCAGAGCCAGATGAAGTACTGCACCACGAGCGGCTTGTCGTAGCCGTAGGCCGCGCGCATGGAATCGATGGTCTCCTGGGTGGCATCCACCGGCAGGACCGCGCTCAGGGGATCGCCCGGCGCCAGATGCACCAGCAGGAAGCACACGACGCTGACGCCGATCGCCACCGGCGTCACGGCGACGAGGCGCCGAAGAATGAAGCTCAGCATAGGGGCATCTCGCGGCCTCGTTCGGTGTAGCGCCTCTCCTCCCCCTTGCGGGGAGGAGTTGGGAGGTGGGGGTGGCTGGGTGACCCGGCTGCGGAGGCCAGCGGAACCACCCCCACCCCTACCCCTCCCCGCACCCAAGTCGGGCTTGCCCGACCTGGGCACTTTCAATGCAAATCTCAGGCACCCGAGATCTGTTGGGGAAGGGAACGCGGCTCGCTCACTTCTCCACGGTGATCGGCGAGAAGTCCTGGAACCAGTTCTGGGCCTGGACGAAGCCCTTCACCTTCGGGCTCATCGCCCGCGGGTTCACGTCGTGGGCGACCATCAGGAACAGGGCCTCGCTCACGTATTTCTCGTGGACCTTCTCCAGGACCTTGGTCTGCTCGACCGGATCGAACGTGTTGCGGATCTCGTCGAAGAGCTTGTCCATCTCCGGGTCGCAGTAATGGCCCCAGTTGGTCCCGTTCGGGGCCGCGAGGTTACACTGCAGGTGGCGGATGAAGCCCGTGAAGGGATCCTGGATGAAATAGGAGAAGTTCATCCCGGTCCCCTTGCGCGACATCTCGGCCTTCGCGCCGCCGCGCCAGAGGTTGATCAGGGTGTTCCACTCGACGACCTCGAAATCGATCTTGATCCCGACCTCGGCCAGATTCTGCTGGATGACCTCGTTCATCGGCAGCGGCTGCATCTGGCCCGAGCCCGAGGGCGCGATCAGGATCTTCGTCGTGACCGGCTTCGCCGGGCTGTAGCCGGCCTCGGCCAGAAGCTTCTTGGCGCCTTCGGGGTCGTAGGTCGGCTTGAAGGTCGGCTTGCCGAACCATTGGTGGCCCGGCGGCATGAACCCTTCCGCCGCGATCATCAGGCCGCCGAGCAGCTCCTTCATGCCCTCGCGGTCGACGGCGAGATTGGCGGCCTTGCGGATGCGCACGTCGTTCCAGGGCGAGCCCTCGGCCCGCGACAGGTGCCAGGTCCAGTTATGCGGATAGGCGTTGGTGACGATGGTGAACTTCGCGCCCTTGAGCGAGGCGACGGCATCCGGCGGCGGAGCCTCGATCCAGTCGACCTGCCCCGAGCGGAGCGCCGCCACGCGGGCATTGGCCTCGGGCAGCGGCACCAGCACGAGCTTGTCGAGCTTAGGGACCCGCGCCTTGTCCCAGTACTCCTTGTTGGGCGCCATCTCGGCGCGCTCGCGGGGAGCGAACAGGGTGAGCTTCCACGGGCCGGTCCCGGCGGGAGTCTTGGCGAAGGCGTCCCAGCTCTTGCCGACCTTCTCCCACTGGGTGGGCGAGGAGATCATGATCCAGGCGATCTGGTAGGGCAGCGTCGCGTCGGGGCTCTTGGTGATCACCTCCAACGTGGTGGCGTCCACCGCCCGGTAGCTCGCCACCGCCGGGATGCGCGAGCGCCCCTGCGCCGACTGGCGCGGGTCGAACTGCGGCGCGTCGTTCTTGAGGAGCTTGTCGAGGTTCCACACCACCGATTCCGCCGTGAACGGCGAGCCGTCGTGGAAGGTCACCCCGTCCCGCAGCTTGAAGGTCCACTTGGTCTTGTCGGTGCCGTCGACGCCCCAGCTCAGGGCGAGGCCCGGCATCAGGACCGAGGGCTTGCTCGCACTCGACAGGTCCCAGTTGATGAGCCCGTCATAGACCGTGTAGCCGGTGAACCGCATGCCCTCGCCGCCGTTGTCGGCCTGGCCGGTGGTCAGCGGGATGTCGGAGGCGGTCATGCCGATCCGCAGGGTGCCCTGCGCCAGCGCGCCCGAATGGGGCAGGCTCGCGAAGAAGAGGGCGGCGGCCAGGCGCAGGCCGCGGCTTTTCGCCTGCGACCGGACCTTGGCGACGTCCGCCCCGTTGAACTGCATCGATCCGCTGATGGCACCCTCCCGCGCTTTGACCGGAGGAAGTATGCAAGCCGGCGGCCAACCGGCCGGCCAAGCTGCGGCGCAACACGGGTGGCCGTGCATGCTAGCGTAGCCGGTATTGAGTAAGCGGCGCCTCCCTCCCCACAAGGGGAGGAGTGGCGCGCAAGCCGACACCAGTGGATCGATCGGGACCGCATCACGCCATTGAGGAGCCTCGCCATCCCGTGACCGTACCGTCCTCACTCCTCCCCGGCCGCCTCATCGTCCAGCCGATCACCGCAGACGGCTTCGCGCCGTTCGGCAGCCTTCTCGAACGCCCGGATCCCGAGCCGCGCCAGGATCATGCCGCGCTCATCGAGAACGGCCGCCCCGGCGTCGCACTCAACCTCGCGCTGATCCGCAGCGAGCCTTTCGCCGGGCTCATGCCCCTGCGCCGGCTGGAGATGCACCCGGTCTCGAGCCAGACCTTCCTGCCGCTCTCGGTGGCCGACTACCTCGTGGTGGTGGCTCACGACCGCGACGGGGCGCCGGACCCGGCGACGCTCCTCGCCTTCGCGGTGCCGGGCCATGTCGGCATCCACTACCGGGTCGGGGCCTGGCACGCGCACATGATGACGCGCCAGGACCCCGGCACCTTCGCGATGCTGGTCTACGAGGACGGCTCGGCGGACGACTGCGTGTTCGCGTCGATCCCGCCGGTGACGCTCGTCGATCCGGATTGAGGTGCGTTCGCCAGCGCCACCAGGGTCTGGAGCAGGACGTCGGCGCCGGCGGTGCAATCGGCCTGGGTGGCCGATTCCGCCGGGTTGTGGCTGATGCCGTCGCGGCATGGCACGAAGATCATCGCGGTGGGCACCCTGTCGGCGAGATTGCAGGCATCGTGCTGCGCGCCCGACACCATCCGGCGGTGCGACAGGCTCAAGCCCCGCGTGGACGCCTCGACCGCCGCGACCACGCCGGCATCGAACACCACCGGCGCCCGCGACCAGATCTTGTCCAGCGTGATCGCGAGGTTGCGGCGGGCGGCGATCTCCGCGATGCGCTCGCGCAATGCCGCGTCCATCGCGTCGAGCGTCCCCTGGTCGGGATCGCGCAGATCGAGGGTGAAGGCGATCCGGCCCGGCACGACGTTGCGCGAGGGCGCGGCGATCACCGCCTCTCCCATCGTCGCCACCGCGGTGGGTGCGTGCGCGAGGGCGATCGCTTCCGCCGCAAGCGCGACCTCGGCGAGGCCGCATTGGGCGTCGCGCCGACGCGGCATCGGCGTCGTGCCGGCATGGCTCTCGAAGCCGGTGACCGTGCCGTCGTACCAGGCCACCCCCTGGCAGCGGTCGACTACGCCGATCGTCTCGCCTTCCGCGTCGAGGATCGGCCCCTGCTCGATATGGAGCTCGACGAACGCGCCGATCGCCCGCGTTCCGACCGTCTCGGGGCCGCGATAGCCGATGGCGTCGAGGGCTTCGCCGACGCTGATCCCGGCCGCGTCGCGCCGCGAGAGGATGTCGTCCGCCGTGAACAGCCCGGCATGGGCGGCCGACGCCATGGTGGCGGGGGCGAAGCGCGAGCCCTCCTCGTTGGTCCAGTTCACCACCATCACGGGCGCGTCCGTCTCGATCCCGGCATCGTTCAGGGTCCGCATCGCCTCGAGGCCCGCCAGGGTGCCGAGGACGCCGTCGAAGCGGCCCCCGGTGGGCTGGGTGTCGAGGTGAGAGCCGCATGCGATGGGGGGACGGCTCATGTCGCGCCCGCGCCGCAGGGCGAACTGGGTGCCGAGCTCGTCGACCCCAACCTCCAGGCCGGCCGCCTCGCAGGCGTCGCGGAACCAGTCGCGCACCGTCCCGTCCTCCGCCGACAGGGTGAGGCGGCCCACACCGCCCTCCGGGGTCGCCCCGAAGGCCGCCGTCTCCTGGATCGTCGCCCACAGGCGCGGGCCGTCGACCCTGAGGTTATGCCGCGTGCCGTCCATGCGTCGGTTCCCTTTTGGTGCGATCCTCGCAGGACCGGAACGCGGGACTCGTGCCGTTCGCGAGGCGCGTGGGCAAGCCCACGACGACGGCGGACGTTTCATCCGCGACCGTTGCCCGATCTGACGTGGCGGCGTGCTGTTTTTGGCAGCACGCCGCCACGCCGACGGGCATTCGATCCCCTACGCTCGCCCCCACGCCCGACCCCACGCCCCCGAAGACCGGACGCGCCCATGCCCCAATGCCTCGTCTTTCGTGTTCCGACCCGGCATCCCGCCGACGTGTCGGGCCTGCGCGGCCTCATCGCGGAGGGCGCCGTCGCGGCCGGCGAGATCGTGGCGATCTTCGGAAAGACCGAGGGCAACGGCTGCGTCAACGACTTCACCCGTCAGCTCTCGGTGATGGCCCTGGAGGCGGCGCTCGCCGACGAACTTCGGTGTACGCAGGCCGAGGTCGCCGCCCGCATCGCCCTCGTCATGTCCGGAGGAACGGAGGGCGGACTCTCGCCTCATCTCCTCGTGCTCGCCCGCCGCGAAGGGCCGGCCGCCCCCGGCGACACCGCCCTGGCGGTGGGCACCGCCTTCACCCCCGACTTCCTCCCCGAGGAGATCGGCCGGATGGCGCAGGTCGAGGCCACCGCCGCGGCCGTCGCGGCGGCGATGAAGGGCGCCGGCATCGCCGACCCCGATGCCGTCCATTTCGTGCAGGTGAAGTGCCCGCTCCTCACCAGCGCCCGCATCGCCGAGGCCGCCTCGCGCGGCCACGGCGTCGTCAGCCACGACACCTACGCGTCGATGGGGTTTTCGCGAGGGGCGTCGGCGCTCGGCATCGGGCTGGCGCTCGGCGAGATCGCGCGGGCCGACCTCGACGACCACGCGATCGGCCATCGCGCCGACCTGTGGTCGGGCCGGGCCAGCGCCTCGGCGGGGATCGAACTCATGCGCAACGAAGTCATCGTGCTGGGCAACGCGCCCGGCTGGAGCGGGTCCTACCGGATCGCCCACCGGGTAATGCGTGACGGGATCGACGTCTCGGCGATTCAGGGTGCCTTGGCGGATCTCGGTTTCTCGGTCACGGGCCAGCTCTCGCCAGAAGATTCCGAGCGCGTGGTCGCCCTGCTCGCCAAGGCCGAGCCTTCGCATGACGGTCTGATCCGGGGACGGCGCCACATCATGAACGACGACAGCGACATCAACGCCACCCGCCATGCCCGTGCCCTGGTGGGCGGGGTCGCCGCCGCCGCGATCGGGCGCACCGACCTGTTCGTGTCCGGCGGCGCCGAGCACCAGGGGCCGGATGGCGGCGGCCCGGTCGCGATCATCGCCCGTTTGGAGACCTGACCAGCATGCCCGAGTTCGACCTTGCGATCCGCGGCGGCACCGTCGTCACCGCCACCGACACCCTGCGCGCCGACATCGGCATCCGCGACGGTCGCATCGTGGCGCTCGCCGAGCGGATCACGGACGCCGCCCGCACCATCGATGCGGGCGGCCTGCTGGTGCTGCCCGGCGGCATCGACAGCCATGTCCACATCGCGCAGGCCTCCGGCCCCGGAATCGTCATGGCCGACGACTTCGCCTCGGCGACGCGGGCGGCGGCGGCGGGCGGCAATACATGCGTCATGCCCTTCGCCCTGCAGCCGCGGGGCGCCTCCTTAAGCGAGGCGACGCACGCCTACCGGGCGCTCGCGGAAGGGCAGTGCCACATCGATGTCGCCATCCACCTCATCGTCTCGGACCCGACGCCGGCGGTGCTGGGGCAGGAGCTGCCGGCGCTGATCGCGGAGGGCTACACCTCGTTCAAGGTCTTCATGACCTACGACGATCTCGTCCTCAACGACCGCCAGATCCTCGACGTGTTCGACCTCGCCCGGCGCGAAGGCGCGCGCGTCATGGTCCATGCCGAGGGCTACGACGCCATCCGCCACATGACCGACCGGCTGGAGCGGGCCGGCGAGACCGGTCCCTACGGCCACGCCCTGTCCCGGCCGCAGCTCGTGGAGCGCGAGGCGGCGCACCGGGCGATCTCCCATGCCGAGCTCGTCGACCTGCCGATCGTCATCGTCCACGTCTCGGGCGAACAGGCGATGGAGCAGATCGCGTGGGCGCGCTCGCGCGGCCTCGACATCCGGGCCGAGACCTGCCCGCAATACCTGACGCTGACCGCCGACCACATGAAGGGATCGGGCTCGGACGACCCGATGGCGGGCGCCAAATACGTGTGCTCGCCGCCCCCGCGGGAGGCTTCGAACCAGGCCGCGATCTGGCGCGGGCTCCAGACCGGGCTGTTCGACGTCGTCTCCTCCGACCATTGCCCGTTCCGCTACTACGACCCGGCCGGCAAGCTGAACCCGAAGGGGAAAACCTCTTTCCGTTGGGTGCCCAACGGCATTCCCGGCATCGAGACGCGGTTGCCGGTGCTGTTCTCCGAAGGGGTCTCGGCGGGCCGGATCTCGCTCAACCGCTTCGTGGAATTAACCGCCACCAACCACGCCAAGCTCTACGGGCTCTACCCGCGCAAGGGATCGATCGGCGTGGGGTTCGACGCCGACCTGACGCTGTGGGACCCCAACCGCCGCGAGACCATCCGGCAGGAGGCGCTCCATCACGGCGCCGATTACACGCCCTGGGAGGGGTTCGCGGTGACGGGCTGGCCCGTGATGACGATTGCGCGGGGCGAGGTCATCGCGGAGGACGGGCGGGTGACCGGTGCCGTAGGCCATGGGCGGGTGCTCGACCGGGCGGTCGATCCGACGGCGCGCAGGAACGGCTGATCGCCCAATCGCCTCTCCTCCCCCTTGTGGGGAGGAGTAGGGAGGTGGGGTGGTTCCGCTTGCCGCGGGCGAAGGTCACCCCGCCACCGCCATCCTCGGTCCCTCCCCACAAGGGGGAGGGAAGCGCGTCCTGCCTGCAACATCCATGAGGCCACTGGCCCAACCTTTGCTGATCCCGAAACCGAAGGGGGACCCGCATGGACGTCGAGCTGATCCGGCTGACCAAGCGCTACGGCACCACCACCGCCGTGGACGGCATCGACCTCAAGATCCGGTCGGGGGCCTATTGCTGCCTGCTCGGCCCCTCCGGATGCGGAAAGACCACGACCCTGCGGATGATCGGCGGCCACGAGACCGTGTCGAGCGGCGACGTGGTGATCGGCCCGCGCGCGGTGGGCGACGCCGCCCCGTCCGAGCGCGGCACCGCCATGATGTTCCAGAGCTACGCCCTGTTCCCGCACCTGAGCTGCCGCGACAACGTCGCCTTCAGCCTCAAGATGCGCGGCATCGGCGAGGCCGAGCGCCGGGCCAAGGCCATGGCGATGCTCGACCTCGTCCAGATGACACACCTCGCCGAGCGCCTGCCGGCCCAGCTCTCCGGTGGCCAGCAACAACGCGTGGCGCTCGCCCGCGCGCTGGTCACCGGACCCAAGGTGCTCCTCCTCGATGAGCCGCTCTCGGCCCTCGACCCGTTTCTGCGGGTGCGGATGCGGACGGAGCTGAAGCGGATCCAGAAGGAACTCGGCCTCACCTTCATCCACGTCACCCACAGCCAGGAGGAGGCGATGGCGCTGTCCGACCTCGTCGTGGTGATGAATGGCGGGCGCATCGAGCAGGCCGGCGACCCGCGCCAGGTGTTCGAGCGTCCGGCCTCAGCCTTCGTCGCGCGCTTCATCGGCGGCCACAACATCATCACCCTGCCTGGACAGAACCGGATCGCCGTGCGCGCCGACCGGATGCGCCTCGGGGCCGCCGCCGGTGCCGCCGCCGTGCCGGCCCGGATCGTCTCGGTGGAGTACCAGGGCAGCACCGTCCATGTCGGGCTCGAGGCCCAGGGCCTGGAGGCGGGCGAGGGCAGCGCCCTCACCGCCATCCTCGACGACGACGCCTTCGCCGCGCATCCCCTCGCCCTCGGCGAGACCGTACCGCTCGGCTGGGATGCCGAGGCCGCCCACCGGCTGACGGCCTGACACCGCTCACACTTCCATCGTGCCTGCTTCCATCGTGCCTGAAGGACCGACCATGACCGAGATCAAGCTGAGCCGGCGCACGCTGCTCCAGGGGGCGGGCGCCACCGGACTGGCCCTGGGAGCCGGGCCGATCACCGGCTTCCCCAACGTCATCGCCGCCGAGCCCGTGACCCTGCGCTATCTCGGCACCGCCGTGAACCAGTCCGCCGACATCGCACGCAAGGTGAAGGAGGATCTCGGGATCATCATCGAGTACATCCCGGTGGTCACCGACGAGGTCTCGAAGCGGGTCGTCACCCAGCCGAATTCCTTCGACATCGTCGACTCTGAGTATTTCAGCCTGAAGAAGCTGATCCCGTCGGGCAACATGATGGGCATGGATGCGCGGCGCATCAAGCAGGCCGACAACATCACGAGCGTCTTCAGCAAGGGCGAGCTGAACGGAAAGAAGATCGGCGACCAGGGCACGGCGCCCAAGAAGGTCTTCTACCTGGAGAGCCAAGCGGGCAAGACCTTCGCCACCTCGCCCACCGAGTGGATCACCCTGATCCCGACCACCTACAACGCCGACACGCTCGGCATCCGCCCGGACCTGATCAAGCGCCCGATCACGAGTTGGAAGGAACTCTTGAACCCCGAGTTTAAGGGGCGCGCCTCCATCCTCAACATCCCCTCCATCGGGATCATGGACGCCGCGATGGTGATCGAGGCGACCGGCGACTACACCTATCCCGACAAGGGCAACATGACGAAGGCCGAGATCGACCGCACCATCAAGCTGCTGATCGAGGCCAAGCGCGCCGGCCAGTTCCGCGCGCTCTGGCAGGACTTCAACGAATCCGTGAACCTGATGGCGTCGGGCGAGACGGTGATCCAGTCGATGTGGTCGCCCGCCGTCACCAAGGTGCGCTCGCAGGGCGTCGCCTGCACCTACCAGCCGCTCAAGGAGGGCTACCGCGCCTGGGCCTCGGGCTTCGGTCTCCCGAAGACGCTGACCGGCCGGAAGCTCGACGCGGCCTACGACTTCGTCAACTGGTTCCTGTCGGGCTGGGCCGGGGCCTATCTCAACCGCCAGGGCTACTATTCGGCGGTGCTGGAGACCGCCAAGACCCAGATGGAGCCCTATGAGTGGGCCTTCTGGATGGAGGGCAAGCCCGCCGAGAAGGACATCAAGGGACCCGACGGCTCCGTGCTGGAGAAGGCCGGCGCCACCCGCGACGGCGGCTCCTTCGAGCAGCGGATGGGCGGCGTCGCCTGCTGGAACGCCGTGATGGACGAGAACACCTACATGGTCCGCAAGTGGAACGAGTTCATCGCGGCGTGATGGCTACGGAACGACCTCTCCTCCCCCTTGCGGGGAGGAGCCGGAGGTGGGGGTGGCGCCGGACATGGCGCGACCTCTCCGGAGCCACCCCCACCCCTAACCCCTCCACGCAAAGGGGAGGGGAATCCCGACCTGGGGAGCGCACATGACCGACATCGCCCTCCCCGCCCCCATCGAGGTGCCCGCCGCCGCGGCCCCGAGCCTCACCAGGACCGCCCGCCGGACGCGCCGGCTCGCCTATCTCCAGGCCGCGCCCCTCGCGCTCGTCTTCCTCGTCTTCTTCCTGGTGCCGCTTGCCCTGACCCTGATGGTCAGCTTCTGGGAGTACAACGAGTACGAGATCATCCCGGCCTTCACGGTCCAGAACTACGTCGACGTGTTCGAAGGCTGCCTGTCCACGAGCGATCCCTGCACGACGCTGCGCACCTACCTTTCCACCCTGAAGTTCTGCTTCCTGACCTGGGCCTTCACCCTCGTGATCGGCTTCACGGTGGCGTATTTCCTCGCCTTCCACGTCCGCTCGCCCCGGACGCAGATGGCGTTGTTCCTGATCTGCACGATCCCGTTCTGGACCTCGAACGTGATCCGCATGATCTCGTGGATCCCGCTCCTGGGCCGCAACGGCCTCGTCAACGATACCCTGCGGAGTGTCGGGATCATCGACGCCCCGATCGAGGGCCTGCTCTATTCCGACTTCTCGGTGGTGCTGGCCTTCATCCACCTCAACACGGTCTTCATGATCGTGCCGATCTTCAACTCGATGGCCCGCATCGACCGATCGCTGCTGGAGGCCGCCTACGATGCCGGCGCCTCGGGCTGGCAGACCCTGTGGAACGTGGTGGTGCCGCTGACCAAGCCCGGAATCGCCATCGGGTCGATCTTCGTCATCACCCTGGTGATGGGCGACTTCGTCACGGTGGGCATCATGGGCGGCCAGCAGATCGCCTCGGTGGGCAAGGTCATCCAGGTGCAGATGTCGTCGCTGCAATTCCCCGCGGCCGCCGCCAACGCCGTGGTGCTGCTGGGTGCCGTGATGCTGATGATCCTGGCGATGACCCGGCTGATCGACCTGCGCAAGGAACTCTGAGCATGACGCGGAAAAGTCGTCGCCGGTTTTCCGTGAACGTCATGCGAAATCCCGGGGACCGCCCATGAGCGACCGGCCCCGCGGTCCCGCCTTCTACCTGCTCGCGCTGTTCTTCGCGGGATTCGTCCTCTTCCTGTACGGTCCGACGCTGACGATCCTGGTCCTCAGCTTCCAGGGGCCGCAGGGCGGGCTGACCTTCCCGCTGAACGGGGTCTCGACCC
>NZ_CAXUJR010000082.1:0-15833 GCF_964251405.1 uncultured Methylobacterium sp. | reverse complement strand
TATAGGGAGGAGCGGGCCGGAGAGCACCCGCGTCGCGAACAGGGTGGCGCTGCGTAGATCGGGCCGACGGGGACGCCGGCGGACTTCGACAGCCGCCGCTCCGGCAGGTTTCGGCGCCCGACCCCTTCGACCTTGCCCCATCCCCATTTGCCGCCATGCCGTCGAATACAATATTTTCCCCAATATCACGCCATCTTGGCAATGATTGGCAGCCTGTCTTCAGCTTTCATGAAGGCCTTCGATGCTTTCATGCGGCCGTCTTCACATGCGTTCGCTGCCGATGCGCAACCAAGGGGCGAAGTTATGCCATACTGGGCCCCAATCGTTGCAGTGTTCGGCCTCAGCTGCTTGATGATCATTCCGGCTCCGGGGATCGAAGGCCTTGTCATCGGCTGCATCTGCGTGCTGATCATCGTCGTCAGCGCGGTTCTGCTGCTGCTGGACCGCCTCGCCTCGCGTGTCCTGGTCCTGGCTGCCCGCGTGAAGAAACGGAGCCGCAGGCCCGGCCGTGCGGTTCATGCCGGATCGGGCATCGCCAGGAAGGTCCGCGCCGAGGTGACGCCCGATCGTTAGAAGTCCCGCTCGACGCCGCTTCCGGACAGCGGCACCACCAGGGCGTCAGGCTCGTCCTCGGCGTCGATCTCGGCATCGGCCTCCCGATCGACCTCGTGGCCCTCGATTCCGGCGATCTCGGCAAGGTTGCCGGCGGCCCGGCGCAAGAGCTTGCGCAGGCGGCGGCGTTCCTTGCCCTCGAATCCATCGAGCAACTCGGCCTCGACGTCATCCCAGATTCGCTCGATCGCCGCGGCCTTGGCGAGCCCGACCTCGGTGAGGCGCACCCGAACTACGCGGCCATCGCCGGCCTCGGCCCTGCGCTCGACGAAGCCGAGGGCGGCCAGCCGCGAGATCGTCTTCGAGGCGGTGGGGGGACGCACGCGCAGGGTCGCGGCCAGGTCGCCCATGGTCATGGTCCCGGCCATGGCCAGCGCCTGCACCACCTGTTCCTGGCCCGCGAAGAGGTCGAGGGCGGCGAGGCGATCGCCGATGCGCGAGCGGTGCAGCCGCGCCGCCTGGACGAGGGCCCAGCCGACGCTCTTCGATCCCGGCGGGCGCAGGCGCTTGGCAGCCTTCGTCATGACCACGGCCTCGTCATCGGCCGTCCTGGCCGCCGATCGCTCTTCAGCCGTCGACATGCGCGTCTCCCAAGCGAACCGACGTCCCGCAACGGCGGGAGGCGCGGCCGGGTAGGGCCGAAACGGTCCGTCACGCGACGCATGTGCCGGCGGCCCGTGAAGCTGAGATGACACCGGCGTGACGCGAAGGGCTCGATCCCCGCCGAAATCATCGGCGGGCGATGAAAATTGACCGGAAGCCGTGCCGGCTCACATGTCCGGGACTTTGCCGGCTCGTTTCCGGTGCCCGTCATGGGAGGCCTCAGCGGGACGTCTGGCGCATGAAGGTGTCGGGCGTGCCGGTGCCCTCGCCGACGAAGGTGATGTCGCGGGGCTCGCGCCGCGGAGTGTCGATGGAGAGGAACACCATCGGCTCCTCCAGGATCGCGGGCACCGAATGCACGATTCCCCGCTTGAAGAAGACCAGCTTGCCGGGGCCGACCTCGACCGGCTCCTCGTCGGCGAATTTCATCAGGCAGCGACCGGAAAGGACGTAGAGGTATTCGTCGCAGGACGCGTGGCTGTGGGGCGGGGTCGGGCTGTAGACCCGGAACACGCGGGCGCTGGCGGCCGCGTCGTCGGTGAAGCGATGGTCGGCGACCATCGTGTCGGACGATGCTGGAAGCCGGCTCGCTTCGGCCGCCACGTCGAAGACGGCATGGGCCGCGATGGTCCGGTCGGGCATGGTGACGTCCCTGCTTCCTCGCCTGTGGTCGTTCCGGAACGTCGTCGCCGGGTTTCGGCCGACGTCCTAAGCAGACATTCGTGGGTTGCCCCACGAATGTCTGCTTAGGACTCTTTGAAGCCGCATCATTTTCTCTCGCGAACCGCGGACCACTTCGCGGAATGATGCTTAGAGCATACTGGGCAGGATCCGGTCGGGCGGGCGATGGCCGTCCATGAAGGTCTTGATGTTGATGATGACCTTCTCGCCCATGTCCGAGCGGCCTTCGTGCGTGGCCGAGCCCATATGCGGCAGGAGCACGACCTTGCCGGAACGCGCGAGCTTGACGAGGCGCGGGCTCACCGCCGGCTCCTGCTCGAACACGTCGAGACCGGCCGCCGAGATGTCGCCCGACTCGATGAGGCGGGCGAGCGCCGTCTCGTCGATGATCTCGCCGCGGGCGGTGTTCACGACGATCGCCTCGGGCTTCATGAGCTTGAGGCGGCGGGCCGAGAGCAGGTGGTAGGTCGCGGGCGTGTGCGGGCAGTTGACCGAGACGATGTCGACTCGCGCGAGCATCTGGTCGAGGGATTCCCAGTAGGTCGCGTCGAGCTCCCGCTCGATCGCACCGGGCACGCGGCGGCGGTTGTGGTAGTGGATCTGCAAGCCGAAGGCCTTGGCTCGGCGGGCGAGAGCCTGGCCGATCCGGCCCATGCCGACGATGCCGAGGCGCTTGCCGGTGATCCGGCGGCCGAGCATCCAGGTCGGCGACCAGCCGGCATCCCAGTTGTCGTCGGGGATGATGCGGGCGCCCTCGGTGACCCGGCGCGCCACCGCGAGGATCAGCGCCATCGTCATGTCGGCGGTGTCCTCGGTGAGGACGCCGGGCGTGTTCGTCACCGTGATGCCGCGTTCGAGCGCGACGCCGACGTCGATATGGTCGACGCCGTTGCCGAAATTCGCGATCAGCCGCAGGTTCGGCCCGGCCCGAGCGAGGATCCCGGCATCGATCTCGTCGGTGACGGTGGGCACGAGCACGTCGGCCTCGCGCATGGCCGCCACGAGGGCGTCCTGGTCAAGCGGCGTGTCGTCGGGGTTGAGGCAGCAATCGAACAGCTCGCGCATGCGCGATTCGACGGCTTCCGGCAGGCGCCGCGTGACCACCACGAGCGGCTTGCGCTTCAACGACGGCATGCTTCCTCCCCGCGGACTTGGCCCGCCTACGACCTCGGCGACGAGGTCCCTTACGCTCTGTTAACCACGCACCGGCAGAACATCCACGAGCGGTCGGTCGGCCATCCCGAGACGTCCCACCGACCGTGGCCTTCTCTATCAGAGAGAGGCCCGAACACAACGTGCGCGAGGGGCCTCCCCGATCCCGAGGCCCGCCGCGCAGCGCCGGACCCGGTGACTGGAGACGCATGATGCGACCCCTCGCTCTTCTTCTCGCCGCCCTCATCGGCGGCTCCTCCGTCGAAGCTTCGGCGGCGCCGTCCGCCTCGGGTCAGCCCGAGGTCGGCCTCGGCCCGGTCACCAAGCTGCCGCTGCCACGCTACGCCAGCCTGAAGACGGACCGGGTCAACCTGCGAGAAGGTCCCTCGAAGGACCACCGTACCCTGTGGGTGTTCCAGCGGGCCGGGCTGCCGATTGAGATCGTGGCCGAGTTCGAGACCTGGCGTCGCATCCGCGATTCCGAGGGGACCGAGGGTTGGGTGCTGCATTCGCTCCTCTCCGGACGCCGGACCTCCATCGTGACGGCGGGCAAGAGCGGCGACAAGGCGGCGGCCATCCCGCTCCATGCCAAAGCCGACGACAGGTCCGAGGAGGAAGCACGGCTCCAGGCCGGGGTCATCGGCAGCGTCAAGTCCTGCAGCGGGACCTGGTGTCGGGTGATCGTCGCCCTGCCGCAGAAGGGCGGCGACATCGACGGCTACATCCGCCAGGACCGGCTCTGGGGCGTCTACCCTAACGAACGGGTCGAATGACGTCACGGCCTCGGGAAATGAAAAAGGCCCGGATGACCGGGCCTCGTCGTTCCTTCAAGTCTCACGATACCGGTCAGGCCTTGCGCAGGCCGATCCGCCGGCGGAGGCGCACGATGACCTCGACGCCGGCGATCTCCATGCCTTCGGGAGCATCGGGCAGGGAATCGACGGTGATGCCGCAATCGGGCATGTCGAGGACCTGACCTTCCTCTTCCAGGAAGAAGTGGTGGTGCTCGCTCGGATTGGTGTCGAAATAGGCCTTCGAGCCGTCGAGGGCGAGCTGGCGGAGCAGGCCGGCCTCGGTGAACTGATGCAGGGTGTTGTAGACGGTCGCCAGCGAGACCGGCACCTTGGCGCGCATGGCTTCGTCGTAGAGCATTTCCGCCGTCAGGTGCCGGTCGCCCCGGCCGAACAGCAACCAGCCCAGCGACAGACGCTGGCGCGTCGGGCGAAGGCCGGCCCGACGCAGACGGTCGCGGAGATCGGAAAGCGGGCAGCCGCGGCGGCCTGCGGCACCGGCCGCTTCGCCCGCCGGAACGGTGGCCCGCGCGTTCAACGCGGCCTGCAACGACATCAGGTTCGACATGAGTGGTACGGAACGCTCGCGGAATGTGCGGGAGACAGACGATCCAGTTATACGGGAGGCCTTGCCGGGCTGCAACCCGATGCCCGCTTTGAAGGCGCAAGGGGCCTGTGCTAACGAGGCCGCGCCGCCGTACCCGTGCGTCGGCGAGGCGCTCTGCGCAGACCCAAAGCCGAGGACCGATCCGCCTTCATGTCTTCCGATCACGATCAGACATCACCGCAGGACACCGGACCGCGAGAGGCCGGTGCGCCGGCACGCGCCTCCCGCTACGGCTACGAGGACCTGCTGGCCTGCGGACGCGGTGAGCTCTTCGGAGCCGGGAACGCGCAGTTGCCGCTGCCGCCGATGCTGATGTTCGATCGCATCGTGTCGATCGGCACGGAGGGCGGCGCCCACGGCAAGGGCCATGTGCTCGCCGAGTTCGACGTGCGGCCCGACCTCTGGTTCTTCGGCTGCCATTTCAAGGACGATCCGGTCATGCCGGGCTGCCTCGGCCTCGATGCCCTCTGGCAGCTGGTCGGCTTCCATCTCGGCTGGCTCGGCGCCCTCGGGCGCGGCCGTGCCCTCGGCGTCGGCGAGGTCAAGTTCACCGACCAAGTCCTTCCGAGCGTGACGAAGGTCGTCTACGGCATCGACATCAAGCGCGTGCGCCAGGGCAAGCTCGTCCTCGGCATCGCCGACGGCTGGCTCGAGGCCGACGGGCGCAGGATCTACGAGGCCAAGGATCTGCGCGTGGCCCTATTCCAGGCGCAGGGCTGACCGCACCGGGGTGCAGCACGCCGGTTGAGATTGCAGCCGTCCCACATTACCTGACGAGTCCTGTCTGATTGTCCATGCGGGGCGCCTCTCGACGAGGGGCACCCGGCGGAGAGAAGCGTCCCCATGCGCCGTGTCGTGATCACCGGGATGGGCATCGTCTCATCCATCGGCAACAATACCGAGGAGGTCCTCTCCTCCCTGCGCGAGGCGAAGTCCGGCATCGTCCGGGCGCCGTCCTATGCCGAGCTCGGCTTTCGCAGCCAGGTCGAAGGCCGCCCGACCCTCGACCCGGAGGAGGTCGTCGATCGGCGCGCCATGCGCTTCCACGGCGGCGGCACCGCCTGGAACCACGTCGCCATGGATCAGGCGATCAAGGATTCGGGCCTGGAGCCCGGCGACATCTCGAACGATCGCACCGGCATCATCATGGGGTCCGGCGGTCCCTCGACCAGGGCGATCGTCGAATCCGCCGCCATCGCCCGCGAGAAAGGTCCCAAGCGCGTCGGTCCCTTCGCGGTGCCCAAGGCGATGTCGTCGACGGCCTCGGCGACGCTGGCGACCTGGTTCAAGATCAAGGGCGTGAACTATTCCATCGCTTCGGCCTGCGCGACCTCCAACCACTGCATCGGCAACGCCGCCGAGATCATCCAAGGCGGTCGCCAGGACATCATCTTCGCGGGCGGCTGCGAGGATCTCGACTGGACCCTCTCGGTGCTGTTCGACGCCATGGGCGCGATGTCCTCGAAGTACAACGATACGCCCGCCCGCGCCTCGCGCGCCTACGACGTCAACCGCGACGGCTTCGTCATCGCCGGCGGCGCCGGGGTGCTGGTGCTGGAGGAGTTGGAGCACGCACGCGCCCGCGGCGCGACGATCTACGGCGAGATCGCCGGCTACGGCGCCACCTCCGACGGCCACGACATGGTGGCGCCGTCCGGCGAGGGCGCCGTGCGCTGCATGCGCCAAGCGATCGACGGGCTGAAAGGCGCCCGGATCGACTACATCAACCCGCACGCCACCGCGACGCCTGTGGGCGACGAGAAGGAGATCGAGGCGATCCGCGAAGTCTTCGGGAGCGAAGACGCCTGCCCGCCTATTTCCGCGACGAAGTCGCTGACGGGCCATTCGCTCGGCGCCACGGGCGTCCAGGAAGCGATCTACTCGCTCCTGATGATGCGGCACGGCTTCATCTGCGAGAGCGCCCATATCGACGAGATCGACCCGGTCTTCGCCGACATGCCGATCCTTCGCCAGCGCCGGGACGGGGTGAGCCTCGGTCACGTGCTCTCAAACTCATTCGGGTTCGGCGGCACCAACGCTACCCTAGTCTTGAAGCATATCGACGCCTGAACGCGGTCACGAGCGGCAAGGCCGCCTTGGAGACCAGCTCCTACGAGAACGCTTTGTTCCGGTTTCGTCATTTTGTAGGATGACGACATTCCCGAACTCACTTTTTTCGCCCTGGACAGCAAAAGTATTTTTTCTCGCATCCCTTTTCGAGGGTCATACGTTGATGCGTCGAACCCCGCCCGAGCCTCACCGGCCAGCGGGACGCAACTTCGGGAGACCCCGTCCATGAATATCAAAACCCTTCTCGCCGCCTCCGTGCTCGCCCTCAGCCTTCCCATGGCGGCGCAGGCCCAGGGCCTCGTCCGTGGTGCCGAGCGCGGCGCTCAGGACGGTGCCGATGCGGCCGGACCTGTCGGTGCTATCGTCGGCGGCGCGGTCGGCGCAGCGACGGGCACTGTCGGCGGCATCCTCGGTGTCGATGACCGTCCCCGCTTCCGTCAGTACGTGACCCGCGAGAAGCGTCGCTCCTTCGATTACAGCGGCGACGTCCGCGTCGGCACCGTTCTGCCGAGCGCCGGCGTGTCCTACTACGACGTGCCCGAGGAGTATGGTGCCCGCGGTACGCGATACACCATCATCAACGATCGCCCGGTCCTCGTCGATCGCAGCTCGCGGATCGTGGAAGTGATCGATTAAGCTCGCTGTCCCAACGGGACTGCGGCAATACGTGAATGCCCCCGGCGATCGATCGCCGGGGGCATTTTTCGTCCTACGTCCGATCGGATCGATGGAACTCGTTTCGCGCCGACCTTTGCAACGACTTACAGTCGATTCGGGTTACCTCCGTTGAGGGACGGGAGACCGGTGCGATGCAGGACAACGACAAGCCCACGGATCAGGCTTCCAAGGACGTTGTCCCGAAGGAGGGCGTCCTGTCCGAGCCGGTCCGCGACCATCTCGGGCAGCAACTGCGCACCGTCTTCACCACCGGCGACGGGGTACCGCAATATCTGGGCGATCCGGTCGTACCCGAGGAGTTCGGGCCTCAGATCAAGCGCTTGGAAGTTCGGCTGAAGACCCACGAGGAAGGCACGGAGGCCGTCGCCCAGGCTCTCGACCAGATCCTCGGCGACCTGAATCGCCCGCCGCCCGTGAAGCCGCTGCGCTAGAGAGCGTCGTCGAGACCGTCACGGGGTTGGACGCGTCGCGAGAATGTCGCGTATCTCGCACAGCAACTTGACGTCGGCCGGCACCTCTGCGGCCGCCTCGGGCTTGGCCTCTTCGCGTTTCTGCAGCCTGTTCATGGCGCGGATCACCAGGAAGAGCACGAAGGCGACGATCGCGAAATTGATCGCGACGGTGATGAACTGCCCGTAGCCGATCACGGCGCCCTGCTTCTTCGAATCGGCGTAGGCGGCACCCTTCGTCACGCTGGACGAGAGCGGGAGGTAAGAGTTCGAGAAATCGAGTCCGCCCGTCACCGCGCCGATGATCGGCATGAAGACATCCTGCACGGCCGAGGTGACGATGGCACCGAAGGCCGCGCCGATGATGACGCCGACCGCGAGGTCGACGACGTTGCCGCGCAGGGCGAACGTCCTGAACTCATCGAGCATCGCCATCCTGAACCCCGTGTCATCGGCAGCCCATAGCGGCTCCCGGCCGGACGTTATGTTCGCCCGACGGTTGCTACAAGCGACCCGGCCTCAGGGCAGGATCGGCGCCTGTGGGCGGTCCGATCCGGACGGCGGCGCGGGGTCGGCTGCCTCGATCCTCAGCTCGTTCCTGGCCTCTTGCTTGGCCCGCCGGCGATACTGCGCCGCGCCGATCGGGATGCCAACGAGATAGGCGAGGCTGAGCGCCACCATGGCCTCGAACGGGAAGCTGATGAAGAGACCGAACCCGGCCACGACCACGAGGAAGATCGGCAGCACGAGGTCGCGCGGCACGCGCTTGCCCATGGTCTTGCCCGAAAAGGTCGGCACCGTGGAGACGACGAGGAGCGCGATGCAGAGGACGTAGCCGAGCACCACGGGTGCGGCCCAGCGCTCCATCGTGAGCCCGAGGAAGTGCAGGTAGAGCGGCAGCATCGCGGTGAGCGCGCCCGCTGGCGCGGGCACGCCGACGAAATAGTCCTTCTTCCATTCCGGCCGGCTTGGGTCGTCGAGCATCGCGTTGAAGCGCGCCAGCCGGAGCGCCATGGCGATGGCGAAGATCAGCGCCACGATCCAGCCCACGGAGCGCAGGTGATGCAGGGCGAAGCCGTAGAGGATCAGGGCCGGAGCACAGCCGAAATTCACGAAGTCGGCCAGGGAATCGAGTTCCGCCCCGAACCGAGAGGTGCCCTTCAGCATCCGGGCCACGCGCCCGTCGATGCCGTCGAGGAAGGCGGCGGCCACGATGGCGATCACCGCCGGCTCGAACTTGCCCTCGAAGGCGAGGCGGATCGCGGTCAACCCGAGGCAGAGCGCCATCAGGGTGATCATGTTGGGGGCGATCATCCGGAACGGCACCGGCTTGAACCGGCGGGGTTTGGGCTCGTCGGCATCGGGCGCGAACGGCGGGAACAGGTCGTCCATGACGGGGCCTTTCAGATCCTGCGGAACTGGCGCTCGGGGCCGCCCCCGAGATCGGCGAGGACGGTCTCGCCCGCCACCGCCTTCTGCCCGAGCCCGACGAGGACGCGGGTGCCCAGCGGCAGGTACACGTCCACCCGCGAGCCGAAGCGGATCAGGCCGAAGCGTTCGCCCACGTTGAGGGTCTCGCCGGCATTGACGAAGCCGACGATGCGGCGCGCGACCAGGCCGGCGATCTGGACGACGCCGATGCGCAAGGGGGCACCGCGATGGCTCGTCTCGATGACCATGCCGTTGCGCTCGTTGTCGTCGCTCGCCTTGTCGAGCTCGGCGTTGAGGAACAGGCCCGGCGTGTAGTGGATCTGGCCGATCAGCCCCGTCACCGGCACCCGGTTCACGTGGCAGTCGAACACGTTCATGAAGACCGAGATCCGGGTCATCTCCGTCTGCGGCAGGTCGAGCTCGGGCGGCGGCAGCGTGGTGACGATGAGGTTGACGCGCCCATCCGCCGGCGAGACCACGAGGCCGTCGGCCACCGGCGTGATGCGCTCGGGGTCCCGGAAGAAGTAGCAGACCCACAGCGTCAGGATCAGGAAGATCCAGCCGAAGAACTGCGAGAAATAGCCGGCCAGCACGGTGAGCACGATGCCGATCAGGATGAAGGAATAGCCCTCCTTGTGGATCGGCACGAGCGTCCGGCGGATCGTTTCGAGAAGGTCGGTCATAGGCCCATTTCGGATGTCCGTTGACTGGCGGCGGCCCAGCGGCCGCCCCTCAGGTTGGCGCTCCTCTTACGGCAACGGGCCCGCGCCGTCATACGGTTTTGGTCCAGGCCCAAGTGTCCTGTCGTCCCAGGCGCAGCGCGAGGACATCTGGGCAAACCGGAAGACTTGCGATCCAACGCGAGCCCGGACACGTCGAAGTCCCATCAATGCATCTGGGACGACCTCATTCCGTTAACGAGGTTCATCCTAACGTAACGGGCGAATGGGCTGTCGTGGCATCGCGCACGGCCTAAACGGAAGCGCCCATGCACAGCACGGCTCGTATTCGTCACGAACTGGAAAGCCTGCTCCCGCAGGCCACGTTCGCCCACCATGGTTCGGTCGCCGTCCTACTGCCTTGCCTCAATGAGGAGGCGACGATCGGGCAGGTAGTGTCGG
This sequence comes from uncultured Methylobacterium sp., assembly GCF_964251405.1. Lineage (GTDB taxonomy): Bacteria > Pseudomonadota > Alphaproteobacteria > Rhizobiales > Beijerinckiaceae > Methylobacterium. Next base: position 5,638 of record NZ_CAXUJR010000082.1, on the reverse strand, counting down.
AATTCCGCCGGTTCCTGCCCGGCGCTACCGTCTATGTCTACGACAACAACTCGACCGACCGCACCGCCGCGGTCGCGGCCGAAGCGGGTGCCATCGTCCGCCGCGAGCGGCGGCCGGGCAAGGGCAACGTGGTTCGCCGCATGTTCGCCGATATTGAAGCGGACTTCTACGTCCTCTCCGGCGGCGACCTGACCTACGATGCCGCGGCGGCCAGCCGCCTCGTCGACGCTCTCGTCGCCGAGCAGGTGGACATGGTCGTGGGTATCCGCAACGGGGCGCCGGGCGCGTTTCCGTTGGGCCACCATCTCGGCAACGCTCTGTTCAGCCGGCTGGTCCGGGGATTGTTCGGCAGCGGCTTCACGGACATCCTGTCCGGATACCGCGTCGTCTCGCGCCGCTTCGCGAAGTCGTTTCCCGCTACGTCTTCGGGCTTTGAGATCGAGACCGAACTCTCGGTTCACGCCCTCGACCTGCGCTTGGCGACGGTGGAGATCGCACTGCCCTATGGCCGACGGCCGGACGGCTCGTCGAGCAAGCTCAGCAAGTGGCGCGACGGGGCGCGACGGGGCGCGCATCCTTTGCAAGATTGCATTCATGTACAAGGCGGTGCGGCCGCTGCAATTCTTCGGCGTATTTGCCTTCACCTTCGCGCTGGCGAGCCTGGCGCTAGGGCTGCCAGTTGCCACCACCTATATCGAGACCGGCCTCGTTCCGCGCATGCCCACCGCCATCCTCTCGGCGGCGCTGATGCAACTCGCCTTCATGAGCCTGACCTGCGGCATCATCGTCGACGCGATCGGCTCCAGCCAGCGCGAACTCAAGCGCATGCGTTACCTCGACTTGCCAGCCCCGCTGGCTCTCAGCGGGTCATGACCGTGACCACCGCCCTTCGACGGGAAATACTACGAGGCCGCGCCGCCGCGATCGCTCGGTGCGCGTCTCGCCGCGGCTGCACGCAACCGCATCCTAGCGGATTTCCTTCGCCTGTGCCGGCCGACCGCCGAAACGACGATCCTCGATATCGGCGTATCGGACGTGGTGACCGACGCCGCCAACGTGCTTGAGCGTCATTACCCGTATCCAGACCATATCACGGCAGTGGGCCTCGGCACGGCCGAAGCCTTCCGGGCGGCCTATCCGGCGGTCGCCTACCGGCAAATCTCCGCTGATTGCCGGCTGCCCTTCCCGGATGGCAGCTTCGACATCGCAACCTCGAACGCGGTCCTGGAGCATGTGGGGAGCCCCGAGAACCAGCGCCTGATGGTGCGCGAGATGCTGCGGGTGGCCCGGGTCGTGTTCCTGACGGTGCCGCACCGCTACTTTCCCATCGAGCACCACACGGCGATCCCGTTCCTGCACTATCACGACGCAACGTTCCGCTGGGCATGCGGGCGTTTGGGCAAAGCGACTTGGGCTGACGAGCGCAATCTCATCCTTATGTCGCGTGCCCGTCTCGCCGCCGTGACCTTGAGCCAGATTCCAGCGGGGCGCCGCGTCGGGGCGCTCGTCATGCTCGCCCTCGCGCCGGCCTGTCTCATCAACGCGGTCGGCGGCCAGAACTGCTTCCTGACCGCATCCCTGCTCCTCGGGGGCCTGCTTGCCCTCGACCGTCGACCGATCCTGGCCGGCATCCTGTTCGGCCTGCTCACCTGCAAGCCGCATCTCGGTCTCGTGCTGCCCTTCGCGCTCCTGGCGCTCGGCGCGTGGCGCACGATCGGCGCCGCGGCCCTCACGACGCTCGCGCTCGTGGCCGCCTCGGTCGGAGCATTCGGCATCGAGCCCTGGCAGCACTATCTCGGGGCGACGAGCGCTTTCCAATACTCGCTTCTGGAGAGATTCTCCGGCTTCTATCCCTACATGATGGCGTCCGTCTTCGCGGGCGCGCGCACGGCCGGCCTCGGCATGAGCGCTGCCTGGATCCTGCAGGCGGCCGTCTCGCTTCACGTTCTCGGACTCACGGTCTGGGCCGTGCGGCGAACGCGCGATCCGCGACTGCGGGCCGGTGTGCTCGCTGCAGCGGCCATGCTGCTGACGCCCTACGCCTTCAACTACGACCTGACCGCCGTCGCCGCCATTCTGACTTGGCGCCTGTTCCGCGCAGACGGGGAGGAAGCTCCCGGCCGGGTCACCATCCTTGCTTGGGTCCTGCCTGCTATGATCATGCCGTTGCAGATGCACGGCTTCGGAGGTGGATCGCTGGTCCTGATCGCCCTCTTCGCGGTCCTGATACGGGAGGTTGCGGCGGAGATGCCGCAGACTGCGCCGCCGATGTCACCCGCGATGGCGCTGGGGTAAGCCGTCCAGGGGGTGAAGACTGGCTCTGGCCCGGCGCCGTCCCTATTCCGCCGGCACTATGTCGGGCGCACGGCGAACCGAGGCCACGGTCGTCCGGATCGGCACGGTCGCGGCCTTCTCGTCCTCCGCCCGCTTCAGGATCTCCCGCGCCTCGTCGGCCTCGCGCTGGCGGTTCCACATCGCCGCGTAGACGCCGTCCTCGTCGAGCAGCCGGTCGTGGCTGCCGCGCTCGACGATGATGCCCTGGTCGAGGACGATGATCTCGTCGGCGTTGACAACCGTCGAGAGCCGGTGGGCGATGACGAGGGTGGTGCGTCCCTTCGAGATCGTGTCGAGGGCATCCTGGATCTCGCGCTCGGTGAACGAGTCGAGCGCCGAGGTCGCCTCGTCGAGAACGAGGATCGGCGGACCCTTCAGGATCGTGCGGGCGATGGCGACGCGCTGCTTCTCGCCGCCCGACAGCTTAAGGCCGCGCTCGCCCACCGGGGTGTCGTAGCCCTCCGGCAGGGCGGAGACGAAGCGATCGATCTGGGCGAGGGCGGCCGCCTCGCGCACCGCGTCGGGGGTCGCGTCCCACTGGCCGTAGCGTATGTTGTAGCCGATGGTGTCGTTGAACAACACCGTGTCCTGCGGCACCATGCCGATGGCCGCGCGCAGGCTCGCCTGCTGCACCCCGGCGATGTCCTGCCCGTCGATGAGAATGCGGCCGGCTTGCGGCTCGTAGAACCGGAACAGCAGGCGCGACAGCGTCGACTTGCCCGCCCCCGACGGGCCGACGATGGCGACCGTGCGCCCGGCCGGCACCTCGAAGCTGACGCCGCGCAGGATCGGCCTGTCCGGGTTGTAGGAGAAGTGGACGTCCTCGAACCGCACCACGCCCGCGCTGATCCGCAGGGGCGCCGCCCCCGCCCTGTCGGCGATCTCGGGGTTGCGGTGCAGGATCTGGAACATGTCGTCGATGTCGATGAGCGCCTGTTTGATCTCGCGGTAGATCATGCCCATGAAGTTGAGCGGCATCGCGAGTTGGATGAGCAGGGTGTTGACGAGCACGAAGCCGCCGAGCGTAGTCCGCCCGGCCATGATGTCGCGCGCGGCGAGCCACATCACGATCGTCATGCCAACAGTGAAGATCACGGCCTGGCCGGCGTTGAGCACGGCGAGCGAGACGTAGGTCTGGGTCGAGGCCTTCTCGTACTTGGCCATGGAGCCGTCGTAGCGCTCGGCCTCCCGCCGCTCCGCACCGAAATACTTCACCGTCTCGAAGTTGAGCAGCGAATCGACCGCCTTGGTGTTGGCGTCGGTGTCGGAGTTGTTCATCCGGCGGCGGATCTCGATGCGCCACTGCGTCGCCTTCCAGGTGAAGGCGAGGTAGGCCGCCACCGTCACGAACACGACGACCGAGTAGAGCCAGTCGAACTGGTAGGCGAGCACCCCGAGCACGAGCAGGAACTCGACGATCGTCGGCACCAGTGTGAGCACCATCAGCCGCGACAGTTCCTCGATGCCGCCGCGGCCCCGCTCCAGCACGCGGGTGAGTCCGCCGGTCTTGCGCTCGAGGTGGAAGCGCAGGCTCAATCGGTGCATGTGCTCGAAGGTCTGAAGCGCCAGGCGCCGCACCGCGTTCATCGCGACCTTGGCGAACAGGCCGTCGCGCACCTGCGTCAGCCCGGCCATGAGGATTCGCGACAGGCCGTAGAGCCCGATCATCAGCATCGGCAAGGCGAAGATCCCGGTGGGGATCTCGGCCGGTATCGTTCCGTCCTTCGCGCTGGTGATCGCGACGAGGGCATCGGTGGCCCATTTGAAGGTGAACGGCGTCACCATCGTCACGACCTTGGCGACCATGAGCAGGCCGAAGGCGAGGAAGACGCGGCGCTGCAGGTCCGGCCGACCGTGCGGCCAGAGATAGGGCCACAGGCGGCGATAGGTGGCGATGAGGCCGGGGCGCTCGGACGGCGCGGTGCCTCCGCTCGCCGCGGGTGCGGAGTCGGGTTTCATGCGGGAATGGTCTCGGGAGGAGGTGTCTTAAGACTCCATATAGACCGGCGGCGGCATCACAACAGGCGCAGCGACCAGTCTGAGGTGCGTTACCCCACCCCGTCGTCGATGATCAGGCGCCGCGCATCGGCGATCTTTCGCAGGATCTCGATGATTTAATCGCGGTGTCGGGTTCCGGTCGGCGACCGGAAGGGCTGGGCCTTGCAGTCCCGTTCGACGACGGCTTCGGCATACCGTGCCGTCACCCCCGTTTCCCGTCCGGCCGCTCGGCGGCATTGATGGGAAGGACGAAGACCTGGCCGGGATAGATCCTGTCCGGGTTGCGGATTTGGCTCTGGTTGGCGTCGAAGATCACCGTGTAGCGGGTTCCCCTGCCATAGACCCTCCGGCTGATTTGCCAAAGGTTGTCGCCGCGGGCGATCTTGGCCGTCCCGATCTCCGGAATGAACACGGTGCGCTCGCCCACCTCGGACCGCTCTGCTCGTCCGGGGTCAGCACGATCGGAAGCGGTCCCGGATCCGACGGGTGCGGTCGAGGCTGCCGGCGTCGCCGGAGCGCTGACGGAAGGGCGCGGATCATCGACGCGTGCCAGGGCGGCCTGTCGCTCGGGGACAACTCCCTGGCGGTCAGGCGTGGGCTGCCGGGGCTCCAAGGGCTTTGATCCCGATGTCGTTGGTCCCGATGTCGTTGATCCCGATGTCTTGGCCTCCGGCACCTTGTATTCGGAAACGGCCGCCTCGGGAGATCTCGCCTCCGGAGGCTTGCCGGCCGGAGCCATCGTCGCCGGGGCCGTCGCCACCGGGGGCTTGGTCGGCGACAGGGCAGCGACCGTGTCGCGCTCGCGGGACGGCCGCTGAGGAGCGGATTTCGGGGCTGCCCCCGGGACGGCGAAGGCCACCTCCGAGCGCGTCTTGACCTTGCCGGAGACCGAATCGACCTCGTCGATGCGCACCCGGTAGTCGCCGGGCGTCACGCCGCGGCCGATGGCGAAAGCGAGGCGGCCGTCCGGCCCGGCACTCCCGGGAGCCACGAGGGTCTCGTTGAGGTAGAGCCGCACGGTCGCGCCGGGCGAAGCCTGGCCGGTCACGTAGAGACGCCCCCCCTCCTCCGCATCGACACTGACGACCTTGACCGGAGCCGGGCTCGGGCGGGCGGCGTCGGACGTCGCCGGCGCCTTGGCCTCCTCCGTCGGCTTGTCCTTCGCTTCCGTCTTGGCGCCGGACGGAACCGCTGCGTCGCTCTTGGTTTTCCGCTTCGCCTCGGCTTTGGCGTCAGGCTTGACCTCGGCCCTGGCCGCCTCCTTCACCGGCGGCGCAGCGACGGGTTCGGGCTGCGACAGTACGAC
>NZ_CAXUJR010000081.1:0-16051 GCF_964251405.1 uncultured Methylobacterium sp. | reverse complement strand
GCGCCGGAGCGGGAATCGCTGTGGCGCCGGGTCCAGGGGGCGGACTTCCTGTCCGACGACGAGAAGCGGGAGGCGGTCGGCTACGGCGCGAGGGCGGGATGAGGACGCCTTTCAGTTCCAGGTATGGAGGACGCTGCGCCAGCCCGTGCCCTCCTTCTGAAAGACGTTGACCCAGTTGCCCTCGAACGTCTTCTTCGCGCCGCCCTCGCCGCCGGGGCCCGACATCTGCCAGCGGCCGGTGGCGACGAGGAGGTCGCCGCGCATCTGCGCCGCCTGGACCTTCACGGTGTGATCGTCGAATCCCTTCGATTTCAGCCCCGAGAAGAACGTCTGGATGCTGTCCGCGCCGGAGACCGCCGCGCCCTTCGGGATCACCATGGCATCGGACACGTACAGGCCCTTGAGACCATCCATGTCGCCCTTGTTGTAGGCTTGGTCCCAGCGTTCCGCGGCGGCCCGGGCGTCGGCTGCGGGGTCCGCCAAAGCCAGTGTCGGCGCCATCAGGCAAAACGCGACGGTTGCGCTGCGCAGCGTGTTCTCGAAGCTCATGATGCCCTCTCATTCCGGTTTTCGGAGGTGGTGCGGGCGAAGTGTGCGGCTTTCGCCTCGGTCTGAAAATACACCTTTGGGGTTACTGTCCTAGCCGGGACATCGTCGCCGGGCACGTTGTCCGTCGGCATCAGGGGCACTCGCAACGCCGATCCGGCGACCTGTGCCACGAGCTCCGCCGTCGGGTCGTCCTTGATGGAGAGCGGCAACATCCTGTCCTCGGATCTCCTCGACGCGGGACAGGATATCCCGCGCTTCAATCCACGACATCCCTCATCGATCGGACCCACCATGGACGGCCATTTCACCGGCTATGCCAGCCTGTTCGGCGTGCCGGATCTCGGACGGGACGTGGTGGCGGCAGGCGCGTTCTCTGCGAGCCTCGCCAAGCGCGGGCCGGCCGGCGTGCGCATGCTCTGGCAGCACGATCCGGCCGAGCCGATCGGGCGCTGGCTCACGATCCGCGAGGATGCCCGCGGGCTCAAGGTCGAGGGCCGCCTCAACCTCGCCGTGCAGCGCGCCCGAGAGATCGATGCGCTGATGCGCGATGGCGCGCTCGACGGGCTCTCGATCGGCTTTCGCACCATCCGTGCCGTGCCCGAACGCGCCGGCCTGCGCCGGCTCCAGGCCGTGGATCTCTGGGAGATCTCGCTGGTGACCTTCCCGCTGCAGCCGGGCGCGCTCGTCGCTGCCCCGGCCCGGGCCGGCACCGACCTTTCCGCGGAGCTGAGGGCGCTGGCCCGCCGCCTCGCGCCCGTCTCCACCCGGCCCCGCACCGCCTTCCCCACCGACACCAGAGGTTCCCTATGACCATCCACGCCCCGTTCGAGATCAAGTCCGGCCCCGCCCTCGAGAACAAGGCCTCGGGCGGCGACGGCGATGCCAATGCAGCGCTCGCCGAGCTGTCGCGCGCCTTCGCGGCGTTCAAGGAGACCAACGACACCCGCCTCGCCGAGATCGATGCCCGGTTCTCCACCGACGTGGTGACCGAGGAGAAACTCGCCCGGATCGACGCGGCCCTCGACACCGCCCGCACCCGTCTCGACCGGCTCGCCCTCGAAGGCCGCCGTCCGCCGCTGGGTGCCGGCCATCCGCCCCGGGATGCGGCGGCCTCCGAGCACAAGGCCGCCTTCGACCTCTATGTCCGTGCCGGCGAGAGCGGAGGCTTGAAGCGCCTCGAGGAGAACGCGCTCTCGGCCGGCTCCGGCCCGGACGGCGGCTACCTCGTGCCCGCCATGATGGAGATCGACGTGCTGCGCCGCCTCGCCAACCTCTCGCCGATCCGGGCTCTCGCCAGCGTCCGCACGATCTCGGGCGGCCTCTACAAGCGCGCGGTCTCGTCGAGCGACGCGGTCTCTGGCTGGGCCGCCGAGACCGCCGCGCGGCCGCAGACCGATGCGCCGCCCCTGACCGAGTTGAGCTTCCCGGCCATGGAACTCTACGCGATGCCGGCGGCGACGCAGACGCTCCTCGACGACGCCGTCGTCGACATCGACGCCTGGCTCGCGGACGAGATCGAGATCGCCTTCTCGGAGCAGGAGAGCACCGCCTTCGTCACCGGCAACGGCGTCAGCCGCCCGAAAGGCTTCCTCGCCTCCGACAATGTGGCCAACAGCGCCTGGGTGCCGGGCAAGCTCGGCTTCGTGGGCACCGACGTGGCGGGGGGCTTCGCGGCCAGCAATCCCGTCGACGTCCTGTTCGACCTCGTCTACGCCCTGCGCGCCGGCTATCGTCAGAACGCCACCTTCGTGATGAACCGCAAGGTGCAGAGCACGATCCGCAAGATGAAGGATACGAGCGGCAACTACCTCTGGCAGCCCCCGCTCGCCACCGACCGGGCCGCGACCCTGCTGGGCTTTCCCATCGCGGAATCCGAGGCGATGCCGGACGTGGCGGCCAACAGCCTCTCCATCGCCTTCGGCGATTTCAGGCGCGGCTACCTCGTGGTCGACCGGACGGGACTGCGCGTCCTGCGCGACCCCTACTCGGCCAAGCCCTACGTGCTGTTCTACACCACGAAGCGCGTCGGCGGCGGCGTCCAGGACTTCGACGCGATCAAGCTGTTGAAGTTCGCCTGAAACCGTCCGGTTGTGGCGGTGCTCAACGCCGCCCCGGCTTCGCCATCCAGTCCGAGCGGTTTCCGCGGCCGGCCGGCATCACGTCGCCGGGCTGGATGCGGGCGAGTTCGGCCGAGCGGGCGGCGATCCAGCCGGCATGCTCGCCGGTGGGCGTCACCGCCGTGAAGCCGCCGCAGGCGGTGCGGGCGCGGGCGTTCTGGCGCATGGCGCCGCTCGACCAGCTCACGACGCCGACGACCTGGTAGCCGCCGCGGCCGCCGCGCAGGATCGGGCCGCCGGAATCGCCCAGACACGCGCCCGATCCGGTGGTCTCGGCAAGGCGCCGGCGGTCGGTGACCATGGTGACGCGGTTGGCGACCTCCAGCGAGCCGATCGAGACGAGTTGCGCCGAGCGCAGGGTGCCGGCGGTTCCGCGCCGGTTCTCCGCCACGACGCCGAAGCCGGCGATGTCCACGGCCTCGCCCGTGGCGATGGCACTCCCGCGCGGATCGAGGGGCTGGAAGTCGGCGCCGAGCGGGCGCTCGAGCTTGATCAGGGCGAGGTCGATGCCGGGCTGGTCCTCCGGCGTGGTACCGGGAACGAAGTCGGGATGCATCGAGGCGGCGATGGCGAGGATCCGCTGCTGGCGGAAATTGCGGTCGACGGCGACGACGCTGTAGCCGGCCCGATGCATCACGCAATGGGCGGCGGTGAGGACGAGATCGGGTCCGATCAGGGTGCCCGAGCAGATCTCGCCCCGGGTGCTCTCGATGCGCACCACGGAGGCGCGCAGGCCGTCCCGGTCACGCGAGACCTCGCCGTTGATCACCGCCAGCGCCGGACCCGCGCCGACGACCGATAGCAGCCCGGCCAGCAGGACGGCTTTACCCAGGACGGTCGCGAGCATCGATGTCTCCGGCGCCCGGAGACGCGTGATGGCTCAAGGCCATAAGTCTGGCCGCGGGCAAGCCTAACCGAAGGAAGGGGTTCGGCCAAGGACTGGTTCCATCCCCTGGGAGACCAGCCATGCCGCCTGTCCGCGGGCGCGGGGCGTCGTATCCGCTGCCGGTGATCAGGGCGTCGCCCACGCGGCGGACGAGCCCCAGCCCGACAGGGTCCCGTCGATCCAGCCGCGCTGCGGCCCGAGAAGGACCCCCTGGGAGACGCCGCCGCAGGCGCCGCCGATCCAGGCCGAGATGGCGAGCACGGCCCCCCCGCCCTCGGGTCCGATCGGACCGCCGGAATCGCCCTGGCACGCCCCGGCTTTCGGTCCCGGGCTCTTGAGCCAGACCAGGATGCGGCTCTGTCCGTAGGGCTCGACCACGGGAAGCACGACGCTGCGGAAGGTGCCGGTGCTGCGGGCGTCGCCGGCTCGCGCCGCGCCGTAGCCGGACAAGGCCAGCGTCTCGCCGGCCCTCGGCATGGCGGCGCTCAAGGGCGTCGGGACGAAGCGCGGCGGCAGCGGTCTCGCGGTGCGCAGGAGGGCGAGGTCGATGGAGCGCCGGCGCCCGGCGACCGCACCGGCATCGTAGCCCGGATGGGCCGCGCGGCCGGCGAGCTCGACCAGCACCGGGGCGCCGGCCTCGTCGCGAAAATGCACCCGGTGCTCGGCACGGGCCGCAACGCAATGGGCGGCGGTGAGGACGGCGTCGCGGGCGACCACGATGCCGGTGCAGACGCCGCCATCCGAGGACAGGACCATCACGCTGGAGGCGGACGCCTCCGGCGCCTCGCGACCGCCGACCACGGCGAGGGCCGGCCCCGCGAGGGCCACCGAACCGAGCACCACCGCGCCGAGTGTCCGCCCGAAACCCAACCGCATGCCCACGCCCTGACCGCCCCAGCGCACCCGGAGACGCCGATGACCCCGATACGCCTGGACGAGCCCATCGTCGAGCCGGTGACCTTGGCCGAGATGCGCGGCCACCTGCGCCTCGATCCCGACGATGGCGGTGCCGAGGACGCTCTCGTCGGTGCCCTCATCAGTGCCGCCCGCGCCACGATCGAGGCCGCGACCCGGCGCATCCTCGTTCCCGGCCGCTACCGGGTCACGCTCACCGCCTGGCCGGCGGACGGATGGGTGCCGCTCCCTTTAAGCCCCCTCGTCTCCCTCGCCGAGACAGGGACGATCGATGCGGCCGGGACGGTGACGCCCCTGGCTCCCGGCCTCGTCCGGCTCGGGGACGACCCGATCGAGGCACCGGGCCTCGTCGTGGCCCCATCGGTGCCCGCCCTGGGGGGAAGTGCGGCGCGGATCGAAGTCATTGCGGGCTATGGCGGCCGTTCGCCACCGCCGGCGCCGCTCGTGGCAGCGATCCGGCTTCTCGTCGCGCATGGGTTCGAGCAGCGCGGCGACACCCCCGACGCCCTGCCGCCGACCGTGGCCGCGCTGATCGCCCCCTGGCGGCGGCTGCGTCTCTAATTCGGGTCCGGTTGATCGCTTCGGTCGCGCGCATCCCTTCTGCCCGCCCGGGGGGGAGAGGCGAGGAAGCACCGGGGTGAAGCCATCAAACCGCAACCGTCGCCAACGCTTCGCGGCTTCCGGCGCTTCGGCCTGGAAAGCCGCCAGACGACACCCCACCGGAGCCCTGCGATGACCCTGTCCCCCATCGGCGCACGCCGCCGCCGGTTCGTGCTCGAACGACCGATCGAGGATGCGGACGGGTTCGGCGGGACCCTGCGCCGCTACGTGGCGGGGCCGCTCCTGTGGGGGGCGATCACCTCGCTCGGCGCATCGGAGCGGGTCCGGGGCGGACGCAGCGACCTGCGCACCACGCACCGGGTCCGCCTTGCCTATCGCGACGGGATCACGCCGGCGATGCGCCTCGTCGCCGGTCCGCGCCGCTTCGCGATCCGCGCGGCCGCCGATCCCGACGGGCGCCGCCGCGACCTTCTCTGTGAGGTCGAGGAACTCGTCGAGACCGGCCCCGATCGGGAGACCTTGCCATGACCGGAACCGTCCTGCCGACGAGCCCGCTGCTGGCCCTGCGTGCCGCGATCCTGGCCTACCTCGCCACCGACGCCGCGCTGGCCCGGCTGTTGGGCGGCACGTTCCGCCTCTACGACGAGCCGCCGCGTGGATCGAGCCCGGTCTATGTCGTCTTCGGGGACGCCGAGATCCGGACCGATTCCGTCGATGGGGCCACGCGGCACGCGCACAGCCTCGCCCTGATCGTGTTCGCCAAACCCGGCTCGACCCGCAGCGCCGTCGAGGCCGCCGCCCGGATCGGCGATCTCCTGGCCGACGCGCCCTTGTCGCTGCCGGGCCACGCCCTGGTGCTCCTGCGCGTCCAGGCGCTGTCGGCGGCCCGCGGCCCGCGCAGCGGCGAGGCCAGCGCGACCCTGACCCTGCAGGCGGTGACCGAGACCGATGCCGCCTGACCCGTTGCCCCGTTCCCGAACCCGGAGCCCGACATGACCGCCCAGAAAGGCAAGGACCTCCTCGTCCGCATCGCGGAGGGCGCCGGCTTCGTCGCCGTCGCCGGGCTTCGTGCCCGGCAGATCGCCTTCAACGCCGAGACCGTCGACATCACGTCCGCCGAATCCGCGGGGCGCTGGCGCGAGTTGCTGGCGGGCGCAGGGGTGCGCCGGGCCGCGATCTCCGGCTCGGGCGTCTTTCGCGACGAGGCCTCGGATGCGCGGCTGCGCCAGGTCTTCTTCGACGGCACCATCGAGACCTACCAGATCGTCGTGCCGTCCTTCGGCACCATCACGGGCCTGTTCCAGGTCACCAGCCTCGAATACCGCGGCGACCATGCCGGAGAGATCACCTTCGACATCGCCCTCGATTCCGCCGGGTCCCTCACCTTCGTGAGCCTGTGATGGCCAACCGCAGGCGCGGCGAGGTGCCCCTCGTCATCGGACCCGACCGCTACACCCTGTGCCTGACGCTCGGCGCCCTGGCGGAACTCGAGGACGCGGTGGGCGCCCGCGACCTCGCCGGTCTCGCCGAGCGCTTCGCCGATGGGCGCCTTGCCAGCCGGGACCTCATCGCGCTGCTGGGGGCCGCCCTGCGCGGGGGCGGGCACGACCTCGACGACGCGGCGGTGGCCCGCCTCCCGCTCGGCGGAGGCATCGCGCCGATCGCGCTGGCGCTCGGCGAGGTGCTCACGGCGGCCTTCGGCGGAGACGATCCGCCGGACCCTCGCTGACCACGGGCGGGCAAGCCTCGGAGGGGGTCTCGGCGGGGGTCTCGGAGGCCCCCTCTGTGGGCGCGCCGGATGCCCCTTCCGCCTTCCCGTGGGACGACGTGCTGACCCTCGCCCTCCACACCCTGCACTGGCGGCCGGACGACCTGTGGCGTGCCACGCCGCGCGAACTCGCCGCCGCGGCCGGATTTTCGAGGCGGCAGGCCATGCCGTTGCGCCGGGCCGACCTCGACCGGCTGCTGGCCGCCTACCCAGACCTGCCCTGACCCAGACCTGCCCTGACCCAGACCTGCCCTGACCCGGAGCCGCCCATGGCCGAGACCGAGACCGACCGCAGCCTCGCCGGCCGCGCCAAGCAGTTGGAGAGCCTCGACAAGCTCTCGCAGAAGTTCGGCCAGAGCCTGAGCAAGGCCTTGTCCATCAACGTGAACAGCGGCCGCCAGCTCGACGGCGTCCTGACCTCGCTCGGCACCAGGCTCGCCAGCGTGGCGGGCAAGGCCATCGCGACGCCGATCAAGAGCGGCATCACCAGCCTCGTGAAGAGCCTGCTCAACACCGGCGCCACGGAGGATACCACCGCCTTCGCCCGCGGCGGCGTGATCGGGCAGGGGCGCGTGCGGCCCTTCGCCAGCGGCGGCGTGGTCGCCTCGCCGACCTACTTCCCGATGCAGGACGGCACCGGCCTGATGGGCGAGGCCGGGCCGGAGGCGATCCTTCCCTTGCGCCGCGGCAGCGACGGCCGCCTCGGCGTTGCCGCGGGGGCCGCAGGCGGCGCCACCGTCACCGTCAATATCACGACCCCGGACGTGGCGGGCTTCCGACGCTCGGAGGCGCAGGTCGCCGCGAGCCTGGCACGGGCGGTGGCCCGGGGACGACGGGCGACGTGAGCCGGACCTTCCGCATTCTCGAGGAGACCACCCGATGCCAGGCGACTTCCACGAGGTCCGCTTTCCCCTCGACGTGTCCCTGCGCGGTAGCGGCGGCCCGAGCCGGCTCACCGAGATCGTGACGCTGGCCTCCGGCCGCGAGCACCGCAACAGCCGATGGGCGGATTCGCGCCGTCGCTACGACGCGGGCTTCGGCATCCGCACCCTCGACGCGCTCCACGCGGTTCCTGAGCTTCTTCGAGGAGCGGCGCGGGCGCCTCTACGGCTTCCGCTACCGCGACCGGGTCGACCACCTCTCCGGGCCGCCCTCGCGGCCGGTGGCCGCCACCGACCAGTTCCTGGGAATCGGCGACGGCACGACGCGGGTGTTCCAACTGGCGAAAACCTATGGCAACGGGCCGCTGCCCTACCGCCGCGTCATCACCAAGCCCTTGGCCGAGAGCGTGCGCGTCGCCGTGGCGGGGATCGCGGTCCCGGCCTCCAAGGTGACCTGCGACGCGGCCACCGGCCTCGTCACCTTCGCCGCCGACGCGGTACCCCGGGCAGGCGCCGCGGTGACGGCGGGTTTCGCCTTCGACGTGCCCGTCCGCTTCGACACCGACGACCTCTCCGTGGATCTCTCGGCCTTCACGGCCGGCGAGATCCCGAAGGTGCCGCTCGTCGAGATCGTGCCGTAGAGGATTTGTCCCCATGCGCGACCTGCCCCCCGACCTCGCCGCGCATGTCGCGAGCGGGGCCACGACCCTGTGCCATTGCTGGTCCCTGACCCGCCGGGACGGAGCCGTGCTGGGCTTCACCGACCACGACCGCGACCTCGTCGTCGCGGGCCTGGCCTATGCCGCCCGCTCGGGGCTGGAGGCGGCCGAGGCCAGCGCCGAGCTCGGCTTCGCCGTCGGCGGCGGCGAGGTGGCGGGCGCCCTGCGCTCCTCCGGCATCGAAGAGGCCGATGTCGCCGGCGGGCTCTACGACGGCGCCAGCGTCGAGACCTGGCTCGTCGACTGGACGAACCCGGAGACCAGGCTCCTCCTCGATGTCGGGACCGTCGGCGAGGTCCGCCGCACCGGTGGGGCCTTCGTCGCCGAGTTGCGCGGTCTGATGCAGGACCTCGACGTGGAACGGGGCCGGACCTACCGCGCCACCTGCAGCGCCGATCTCGGCGACGGCCGTTGCCGGGTGAACCTCGCCGATCCGCGGTTCCACACGACCGGGACGGTGTCGGCTCTCTCCACGTCCGTCGGCTTCGCCGTGACCCTGGCAGGTTCGTTTCCGGACGCCTGGTTCGATGGCGGCCGCCTGACATGGACCGAGGGCGCCAATGCGGGGCTCAGCGCCGATATTCGCGCACAGGTCGGCGGAGGTCTCGTCCTGTGGGAGATGCCGCCGCGCGAGGTCGCCATCGGCGAGGCGTTCAGCCTCACCGCCGGCTGCGACAAGCATCTCTCGACCTGCCGCGGGCGCTTCGCCAACGTCCTGAACTTCCAGGGCTTCCCGCACATGCCGGGCAACGACTTCGTACTGCGCTACGCCCCCGGCTCCGGTCCCGCGCTCGACGGCGGCAGCCTGTTTCGCTGATCGCCCCTGGAGCGACCCGCCATGTCCTCATCAGAGACGATCGTCGCCATCGCTCGCGCCTGGATCGGCACCCCCTATCGCCATCAGGCCTCGCTGCGGGGGGTCGGCTGCGATTGCCTCGGCCTCGTGCGCGGGGTCTGGCGCGAGGTCCGCGGCCCGGAGCCGGAGGCGGCCCCGCCCTATGCGGCGAGCTGGGCCGAATCGGCACCCGGCGGCACGGACCCGTTGGCCGAGGCTGCCGCGCGCCATCTCGTTCCCTCGGCCCTGCCCGCCGCCGAGGCCGAGCCGGCGGTGGGCACCGTGCTGCTCTTCGCCTTCCGCGCCCACCTGCCCTCGAAGCATTGCGCGATCGCCACGGGTGCGGGCACGATGATCCACGCCCATGACGGCGCCGCGGTGACGGAGGTGGCCCTCACCCGCTGGTGGCGCCGGCACCTGACGCATGTGTTCCGGTTCCCGGATGCGGACGGGTGAGCATCAGGCCGCCTTCGTCACGCTCATCTCGACCTGCAGGCCGGCGGCGCTCTGCATGTTCACGAGGGTGTCGAGCCCGAACAGATCGATCTTGCCGCGCATCAGGTCCGAGATCCGTGGCTGCGTGACACCGAGCGTCTTCGCCGCCTGCGCATGGCTCAATCCCTCGCCGGCGATGTGATCCTTCAGGGCCATCATCAGCATGGAGCGAAGCTTCATGTTTTCGGCCTGCGCCGGCGTGTTCTCGATCGCGTCCCAGATACTCGAAAAGCGGTCGGCGCTCATGACGAGTCTCCCCTGATGGCGTCGCCGTACCGGCGCTTCGCGAGCGCCAGATCGTCGCGACTGGTCTTCTGCGTCGTCTTTCGGAAGCAATGCAGCACGAACACGGCCTCGGCTATCATCGCGAGATAGATCACCCGGAAAGCGCCGCTCGCCTCGCGGATGCGGATCTCACGCCCGATCCGATGGACGTCATCGGCTTCCAATCGTCCGGATCACGTCCTGATTGGACTCGATCGAGCTTGTAGCCGGCTTCGCGACGGGCCGAAGGCAGAAACGCACGGAGGTCATCCAGAGCGCCGCCCAAAAACACGACGTCTTTGGATCGGTTCCGCATCCGAGAACCATACAAGTTTTTGTATCTTCCTCCAATCGTCTCGTAACCCTCCACACCCCTCCACATCCGGAGTCCGCCATGGCCACGCTGATCCTGCAGACGGCCGGGGCGGCGCTCGGCACGGCTCTGGGCGGGCCGATCGGCGGCATCGTCGGCAGCGCCCTCGGCTCGAGCGCCGGCTCGGCACTCGGCGGGGCGCTGTTCGGCTCCCGGGCGAGCCCGCGCTTCGTCGAGGGGCCGCGGCTCTCGGAGGTGGCCGGCCTGAGCTCCACCGAGGGCACGCCGATCCCGCGGCTCTATGGACGGGCGAGGATCGGCGGCACCCTGATCTGGGCGACGCGGCCCATCGAGGTCGCCGACACCACGGTCGAGCGCGCCTCGGCGGGCTCGAAGGGCGGCAGCGGCGGCCAGAAGACCGTGCGGACCACCTATGCGTATTACGCCAACCTCGCGATCGGCCTGTGCGAGGGCACGATCGCGGGCCTGCGCAGGGTCTGGGCCGACGGCTGCGAGATCGATCTCACCGCCCTGAGCTACCGCCTGCACACCGGGGCCGACGACCAGTCGCCCGATCCCCTGATCGCCGCCAAGGAAGGCGCCGACGCCCCGGCCTATCGCGGGCTCGCCTACATCGTGTTCGAGAGGCTGCCGCTCGCCGAGTTCGGGAACCGGATCCCGCAGCTCGCCTTCGAGGTGGTGCGCCCGGTCGATGGGCTCGCGGGCATGATCCGCGCCGTCTGCCTCATCCCGGGCTCCACCGAGTTCGGCCTCGACCCGACCCTCGTCACCGAGGATGCCGGCTACGGCACGAGCCGGCCGGCCAATCGCTTCCAGCTCCAGGGTGCCACAGACGTCATCGCCTCGCTCGACGCCCTGCAGGCCCTGTGCCCCCGGCTCGGGCGGGTCTCGGTGGTGGCGAGCTGGTTCGGGGACGATCTGCGCGCCGGCCATTGCACGGTCCGTCCCAAGGTCGACAACCCGGGCAAGGCCACCACGGGCGACGTCTGGAGCGTGGCCGGCCTCGGCCGCGGCCAGGTCGGGACGGTCTCGACCGCGCCGACCGGGGGACCGGCCTATGGCGGCACCCCGTCCGATGCCGGCCTGACCCGGCTCGTGGCCGAGCTCGGCCGGCGCGGCCTCGAGGTGGTGCTCTATCCCTTCGTGATGATGGACGTGCCCGCCGGCAACGTTCTTCCGCACCCGCGCGACCCCTCCGCCCCGGGCCAGCCGCCCTATCCCTGGCGCGGGCGTATCACCTGCGCGCCGGCCCCCGGTCTCGCGGGGAGCCCGGACGGGACTGCGGCAGCGGAGGCGCAGGTCGCCGCCTTCTTCGACGGCGCCGACGGCTACCGCCGCTTCCTCCTGCACTACGCCGACCTCGCCGCGTCCTGGGCACGGGACGGCATCCCCCTCCAGGGCTTCATCGTCGGCAGCGAGTTCGTAGGCTTGACCCGGGTTCGGGCGGAGGCCGGGCGCTATCCGGCGGTGGAAGGATTTCGGGCGCTCGCCGCCGAGGTGAGGAGGCGCCTCGGCACTTCCGTCAAGCTCGCCTACGCCGCCGACTGGACCGAGTACGACGCCCATGTCCGTGACGGCGGCGCGACCGTTCGCTTTCCCCTCGACGCGCTGTTCGCTGATCCCGCCGTCGACGCCGTCGGCATCGACTACTACCCGCCCCTGTCCGACTGGCGGGACGGCGAGGACCATGCCGACCTCGCGCAGGCGGACTCGATCTACGATCCTGCCTATCTCAAGCGCGGGCTCGGCGCCGGCGAGGCCTTCGACTGGTACTACGCGAGCGAGGCCGACCGGACGGCGCAGCGTCGCACGCCGATCACCGACGGCGCCTACGCCAAGCCCTGGATCTACCGCGCCAAGGACCTCGTCGCCTGGTGGTCCAACGGCCATGTCGAGCGCGACGGCGGCGTCGAGACCCGCGCGACGGCCTGGACGGCGCGCTCCAAGCCGATCTGGCTCACCGAGATCGGGGTGCCTGCGGTGGACAGGGGCACCAACGGCCCCAACGTCTTCCCCGACCCGAAATCCTCCGAGAACGCTGCCCCGCCGTTCTCGTCGGGAGCCCGCGACGACCTCATCCAGGCCCGAGGCCTCGGCGCGATCCTCCGGCGCTTCGATGCCGGACTGCCCAGCTTCGATCCGGCCCACAACCCGGTCTCGCCGCTCTACGGCGCCACCATGGTCGACCCGGAGGCGATCTTCGTGTGGTGCTGGGACGCGCGGCCCTACCCGGCCTTCCCGGATTTCGACACGGTCTGGACGGACGCCGTGAACTGGCGCGTCGGCCACTGGATCACCGGGCGGATCGAGGGCCTCGAGCTCGACCGGCTCATCGCCGCGATCCTCGTCGACCACGGTGTCGCCGCGCCGCGCCGGATCGCGGCCGACGCCTTCCTCGACGGCTACGTCCTCGACCGTCCCCTCTCGGCCCGCGGCGCCCTCGAACCTTTGGCCGAGATCTACGGCCTCGACGTCTCGGCGACGGCCGGCACCCTGCGCGTCCGTGGCCCCCGGCGCGAGCGCCCGGTCCCGCTCGCCGAGGACGACCTCGTGCGGGACGACGGCGGGGAGGCGCCGATGACCCTGGTCAGGGCCGAGGAGAGTGAGCTGCCGCGCTCGGTCGAGCTCAGCTTCACGGACGCGGAGAATGCCGAGTACCGGACCGCCACCGCCGCGGCGACCCGCCCCGCCGGCGGCAGGCGTCGCGAGAGCCGGCTGGAGGCGCCGATCGTCACGCGCCGGGAGGCTGCGGAAGACTTCGCCGAGGACGTCCTCGACGCGGCCATCGCGGCGCGCGAGACGGCGCGCTTCGGCGTGAGCCCGCGCCGCGTCGACCTCGAACCCGGAGACCTCCTGAGCTTGCCCGGCGCCACGGCACACCACCGCATCGTGCGGATCACCGACGACCCGGGAGGCCGCCGCATCGAGACCCGGGCGGTGCCCCTTCGCGGGCCCGCGGCGTCCCGGCCCGTCCGCACGGTCGTGAGGCCGCGCGGGCAGCCGGCGGTCTTCCCGGGGCGACCCTTCGCCGTCGTGCTCGACCTGCCGCTCGATCGCGGCAGCCCGACGCCGCTGCAATACCTCGCCGTCACCGCCGATCCCTGGCCCGGCGCGATGGCGGTCTGGCGCGCATCCGGCGAGGGGGCGCCGCTCGGCCTGCGGGCGCAGGTCGACTACCCCGCCTGCCTCGGCGAGACCCTGACCGCCCTGCCGCCGGGACTGCTCTGGCGCTTCGACCGCCATGCGGGACTCGACGTCGCCCTGCGCCACGGTGGCGCCCTCTCGGCGATCCCCGAGGAAGCGGCCCTGGCCGGCGGCAACCTCTTCGCCCTTCGCGGAGCGGACGGCGCGATCGAGATCCTGGCCGCGGCCGGCGTCGAGCTCGTCGGCGAGGGGCGCTACCGCCTGACCCGGCTCCTGCGCGGGCTCGCCGGCAGCGAGGCGGCGGCGGGCCGCATCGCCGCCGCGGGCAGCCTGATCGTGCGCCTCGACGACGGTGCCGTGGTGCCGCTCGTCGACCGACTCGACGAGGTCGGCCGGCCGTTCCGCTACCGGATCGGCCCGGCGGGGCGCGATCCCGCCAACCCGCTCATGGTGGAGGTCGAGGCCGAGGCGGGCTTGGCGGCTCTGCGGCCGCTCGCTCCCGTCCACCTGCGCGCCGTCCGCACGGGCGAAGGCGTCCACATCGCCTGGACGCGGCGGGCCAGGCGCGACGCCGATGCCTGGGAGCCGCCGGAGGTCCCCCTCGACGAGCCGGGCGAGCGCTACGTCCTCGACCTCCACGATGCGGATGGCGGCGTCGTCCGGAGCCTGACCGCGACGGCGCCGGGCGTCGTCTATTCCGCCGCCGACGAGACCGCGGATTTCACGAATCCCCAGACCAGCCTCGACATCGCCGTGGCGCAGGTCGGCGCGGTCGCCGGACGCGGGACGGCGACCCGGGCGAGGGTGCCGGTCCGGGCCGGCTGAACGACGCGGTCCCCGTCACGAACTCCCCCTCACACGGAGAAACCGGATGTCCCAGGTCACGGCCAACCTCGCGCTGCCGCTGATCGCGGCGGCGCAGGCCTCCAAGCACGTCACCCACAACGAGGCGCTCGCCGCCCTCGACACCCTCGTGCAGCTCGCCTGCCTCGACAAGGACCTCACGGCTCCGCCCGAAAGCCCGGGGGAGGGCGACCGCTACCTCGTCGTGTCGGCGAACCCGACCGGTGCCTGGGCGGGACTGGCGGGGCAGATCGCGCGCTACCAGGACGGCCACTGGGCCGGGTTCCCACCGCGACGAGGGTGGTTCGCCTGGATCGCCGACGAGGGCGACATCTACGCCTATGACGGAACGGCCTGGGTCGGTTTCCGCGAGACGTTCACGGCCTTGCAGAACCTCTCGCGCCTCGGCCTCGGCACCACCGCGGACGCCGACAACCCCTTCGCGGCCAAGCTCAACAAGGCGCTCTGGACCGCACTCGGCACGGGGGAGGGCGGCAGCGGCGACCTGCGCTACACCCTCAACAAGGAGGCTTCGGCCAGGACCCTGTCGCTCCTGATGCAGACGGGGTTCTCGGCGCGCGCCGAGATCGGCCTCACCGGCGACGACGACCTGCACGTGAAGGTCTCGGCCAACGGCAGCTCCTTCGTCGAGGCCCTGCGGATCAACCGCGCCAGCGGTGCCCTCGCGCATGTGCCCGGAACCGCCGCCGCGCCGGCCTTCGCCCCAACCGGGGATGCCAATACCGGGATCTTCGCGCCCGGCGCCGACATCTGGGCCGTTGCGACGAACGGCGTTGAGCGCCTGCGGCTCGGGAGCGACGGCCGCCTTGGTCTCGGCACCCCGTCGCCGCGATCCGCACTCGATACCGGGCTCGGCACCCTCACGGGATCGGGAAACGATTACGTTCTGGCGCAAGCCACCCTCTCCGGCGGCGGGATCGTCACCTGGGGCGGCCCCAGCGGGCGGCTCAAATGGACGGCCCGGTTCCTCGTAGGTCCCGCCGCCATGGCGAGCTTCGCCGCCGGCCAGATCGGTCTGTCACAGCCGACGGCCGTGATCCCGGCCCAGCAATGCTGGGACGGGACCGCCAGATCCGCGACCGTGGATGGAGTCGTCCTGAACGCCGGGGAGGCGCTCTACGCGGTCCATGTGCCGGGAGGCGGACTGGGCGCGTTCACTTTCCGAATCGTCCAGTTCACGGCGGCTTTCGTGCCGGCGAGCAATTGGATCCTGATCGGAGCCGTCAATGGCGACGACGGGACGATCCGCCTCGGAAGCGGTCCGATCCTGCGAACCGGCGGAACCTGGACTGCCGGCACGGACGCCCAGTACGCGCCACGGCTGCCGAGTCCCGACAACGGCCTCAACCTCGGCGGCCCGTCCAACCGCTACGCCACGCTCTTCGCGGCCACCGGCACCATCAACACCTCGGACGCCCGCGAGAAAACGGCCGTCCTCCCTTTATCCGTCGTGGAGATCGCGGCCTCGAAAGCCCTCGCCTCGCGGATCGGAACGTTCCGCTTCCTCGAGGCGACCCGTCTGAAGGGGGAGAGCGCCCGCCGCCATATCGGGCTCACGGTGCAGGAGGCCATCGCGATCCTGCGGGCGCACGGCCTCGATCCCTTCGCCTACGGCTTCATCTGCCACGACGCCTGGGATGCGTCTGCCGAGGCTCCCGTCGACCGTGGGGATGTCGTCGCCACGCAGGCCATCACCGTCGAGCGCTACGGGTTCCGCAC
>NZ_CAXUJR010000080.1:0-16187 GCF_964251405.1 uncultured Methylobacterium sp. | reverse complement strand
CGCTTGGCATGAATTTCCGCCGTCAACGGTGCCGACCAGTAGCGGCGATGAGCTTCCAGGCCGAGCGCCCTGACGCGCGGATCGGCGTCGAGCCTGCGAAATATCCCCGTCATGGCGTCGAGATTCGGCTCGCAGACGTAACCGGTGAGGCCATCCACCACCTTCTCGCTGGCTCCCGCCCGGTTCGACGCGACGACGGGGATGCCGGCCGCCAACGCTTCGTAGACCGTGAGCGGCCCCGTCTCGTACCAGCGCGAGGGAGCCGCAAGAGCCCGTGCGCGCCGGCGCAGGATCGCCGAGACCGCCTCGGGCGACTGCCAGCCCAGGACCTCCACATGCGGCTGGGCGCGTAGTTCGCCTTCGAGCGGGCCGGCCCCGATGAAGAGGGCCCGCATACCGGCGGCGGCCGCCGCCTGCGCCACGAGATCGGCGCCCTTCTCCCGCGTCAGGCGGCCCACATAGGCGATGCAATCGCCCCGCGCCGGCTCTGCCGGCTCGGCCCGGACGGCGCCCACCGGATTGTCGATGCGGTGGTGGTGCAGGCTTAAGCCGTCGAGGAGGTCGCCCATCCGATTGAGGCTGGCGTCGCAGACATGGACCACGTCGAGCCGGCGCCCGCGGATCGCGCCGCGCAGAGCCGCGGTCCGGCCGACCCGCACGAGCTTGTGCAGGCGGCTGCGGCCGTCGCACGGGGCCAGAAGGCAGCCGACCGAGAGCGGCCGCTCCCCGCAGGGCTCGGCCCGATCGAAGCGGTAATAGACGCCGTTCGGGCAGGCGAGGAAGTAATCGTGCAGGGTCAGCAGCACCGGCGCCCCACGCCCGAGCAGCACGGGAAACACGCTTGGCGACAGGCTGCGGGTCCATTGGTGGAGATGGATGGCGTCGGGCGGCACCGCGAGCCCATCGAGGGTCGCCCCGAGGCGCCGGGCCGAGGCCCGGTCCCAGATTCCCGCCATGGCCGCCGCCAGGCGTGGCCTGTCCCAGATATCGGCATTGCCGAGTTCGATCCGGGCGATGCGCGGATGGTCGAGGAGCGGGTCGGCCGGCCCGGCTATGGCCTGGACGTAGGAGACGTCGACGCCCGCCTCGGCGAGGCCCCGCGCCGATTCGACCGCAACCTTCTCGGCGCCTCCGCTCGCCACGGCGAACTCGGCCAGAACGACGACGTGCATGGGCGATGAACCAGGTTCGATGGCGTCTTCGCGAGCAAGGCGAAGAGTGTCGCGAGGTTTACGGGCGATCAACGCACGGAGCGTAAAGATTTCGGCGAACCCGTGGCCATGAAGGTCGAACCGTCATGCATGTCGTCCTCGTCGCCGACCACGCCTTCGTCAATGGCGGGCAAGCCAAGGTCGCCATCGACGAGGCCCTCGGCCTCGTCGCGCGAGGCCAGCGCGTCACGCTCTTCGCCGCCGTAGGCCCTGCCGATCCCAGGCTGGAGGCCGCCGGCATCCGCGTCGTCTGTCTCGACCAGGACGACATCTCGACCACCCGCAACCGCCTCGCCTTCGCCGCCCAGGCGATCTGGAACCACACGGCGTCCCGCCGCCTCGCGGCCGAACTGCGGCTGTGCGATCCGCGCGACACGGTCGTGCACGTCCACGCTTTCGCCAAGGCGCTGTCACCCTCGATCGGCGTCGCCCTGCACCGCTCGGGGCTGCCGCTGGTCTACACGATGCACGAGTTCTTCCTCGTCTGCCCGAATGGCGGCTTCTACGAGTACCCCGTGGGGCGCATCTGCCACCGCACGCCGATGTCCCTCGCTTGCGTCACCACGAACTGCGATGCGCGCAGTTATCCGCGCAAAGCCCTCCGGCTCGTGCGCCATGTCGCGCTCGATCACGTCGCTGGGCTGCGCACCCTTTTCCCGCACATCGTCACCATCAGCACGCTGCAGGAGCGGGTGGTGACGCCCCACCTTCCGTCGACGACGGTGTTCCACCGGGTCGACAACCCGATCGGCGTCGAACGGGCTCCGTTTCGCGACGGACCTCCGGGAGACTTCCTGTTCGTCGGCCGGATCTCCACCGAGAAGGGTGCGCCGGTCTTCGCCGAGGCCGCCCGGCTGGCGGGCGTGCGCCCGGTCTTCATCGGCGACGGGCCGCAGACCGACGAGCTTGCCGCGGGCTACCCGGAGGCGGTGATGCTCGGCTGGAAGAACCCACGGGAGGTGGAGGCCGCCATGCGCCAGGCCCGGGCGCTGGTCTTCCCGAGCGTCTGGTACGAGGGCCAGCCGCTCACGGTCTACGAGGCGCTGGCCTGCGGTGCGCCGGTTGTGGTCAGCGACGAGTGCGCCGGCCGCGAGGCGGTGGAGGACGGCGAGAACGGCTTCTGGTTCCGCAGCGGCGACGCACAAGCCCTTGCCGCGCACCTGCGCCGGTTGAAGGACGACGATCTCGCGACCCGCATGGGGCGGGCCGCCTACGAACGCTACTGGGCGAAACCGCTGACCCTCGACGCGCATCTCGACCGGTTGCAGGGCGTCTACGACACGGTGAGGCGTGCAGCTGCGTCGCGGCCGAACCGGATGCCGTTGCCCCGCCTCGCAACACTGGGCTCCACCATGCGTTGACCGGGCACATGCATCGCAGCGGCGATGCGAGTCCGGATCGAGGAGAAGCCCATGGCCGACGACAGCAAGACGCCCGACGCGGGCAAGCCGACGGGCCTTCGCCAGGACACCGCGAAGACGAAGGACAACGATCGCCCCGAGAACGACCAGAAGTCCCTCGATGAACGCCTGGACGACGGGCTTGAGGAGACGTTCCCGTCGAGCGACCCGGTCTCGGTGAAGATCACTAAGTAAGACACACTCAACGAGCATCCCCTCCCCTTTGCGGGGAGGGAACGGCGATGGGGCTGATGATGCTGGCCTCGACGGCGAGCCGCCCCGCCACCAGCTCTGCTCCACAAAGTGGAGCAGAGGGGGCAGTATGGACCGCTCAGCGACGACCAGATTTGGTCTCAAGCCGTCTCGAGCAGCCGCCGCGCGATCACCTGTGCCTGGATCTCCGCCGCACCCTCGAAGATCGACAGGATGCGGGCATCGCAGAGTACGCGGCTGACCGCGTATTCGAGCGCGAAGCCGTTGCCGCCGTGGATCTGCAGGGCGTTGTCCGCCGCCGCCCATGCGACGCGGGCGCCGAGCAGCTTCGCCATTCCGGCCTCGAGATCGCAGCGCTTGCCCTCGTCCTTCTCGCGGGCGGAGAAGTAGGTGAGCTGGCGGGCGATGTTGATCTCCACCGCCATCATGGCGATCTTGTCGGCGACGCGGGGGAACTCGATCAGCGCCTTGCCGAATTGCACGCGGTCCTCCGCGTAGCGCAGGCCGAGGTCGAGGGCGTTCTGCGCCACGCCGATGGCGCGTGCCGCTGTCTGGATGCGGGCGGACTCGAAGGTCTGCATGAGCTGGGCGAAGCCCTTGCCCTCGACCTCGCCGAGAAGGTTGGCGGCCGGCACCTCGAAATTGTCGAAGGCGAGCTCGTATTCCTTCATGCCGCGATAGCCGAGCACGTGAATCTCGCCGCCCGACAGGCCGGCCACCGGGAAAGGCTCCTCGTCGGTGCCGCGCGGCTTCTCGGCGATGAGGAGCGAGAGCCCCTTATGGCCCTTCTCCTCCGGCTTGGTGCGCACGAGGCAGGTCATGATGTCGGCGCGCACGGGGTGCGTGATCCAGGTCTTGTTGCCCGAGATCCGCCAGACGTCGCCGTCCTTGACCGCCTTGGTGCGCAGGGACGCCAGGTCCGAGCCGGTATTCGGCTCGGTGAACACGGCGGTCGGCAGGGTGTCGCCCGATGCGATGCCGGGAAGGAACCGGTGCTTCTGCTCCTCGGTGCCGCCGCAGAGGATCAGTTCGGCGGCGATCTCCGAGCGAGTGCCGAGCGAGCCGACACCGATATAGGCGCGCGACAGTTCCTCGGAGACCACGCACATCGAGATCTTGGGCAGGCCCATGCCGCCATATTCCTCCGGGATAGTCAGGCCGAAGACGCCGAGCTCGGCCATCTTGGTGACGATCTCCATGGGAATGTAGGCGTTCTGGCTGTGCCACTCGTGGGCGTGCGGCACGACCTCGGCGAGGCCGAAGCGGCGCATTTCGGAGCGGATCGCCTCCATGTCCTCGTCGAGGCCGGACTTGCCGATCGTGGCCGAGCCGCCGTTGTCGCGGATGCGGGCGACGAGCGCGGCCCGGTTCTCGGGGGTGTTGCCCTCCGCGATCATCGTCTCGACGGCCGGGGTCCGGAACTTCGCGATCTCGCGCGCCGCGAGGCCAAGCGAGCCGGTCGGGCGCACCATCTCGCCCTGGCTCATCGGAATGCCCGAGAACATCTGGTCGAGGTATTCGCCGATACCGATCTTCACCAGCAGCGCCTCGGTCTCGCCGAACTCGCCCGATTCGGTGAGGCGCGCCGCATAGGCGGCGAGCTCGCGCACGCCCTCGCCGTAGGTCGCGAGCCAGGCCAGGCCGTGGGTCGCGTGCTGCTCGGCTTCCATCTTCTCTGCCGAGATCTTGCCCTCGCCGGACAGGACTCTGGTGCGGACCCGGCGCGTCGCCTCGGCGACGAGGCCCTTGGCCGCTTCGCCGGCCTCGCGGGCGAGCCCGATGAGATCCTGCGGTTCGATGGTGACGGCGGGCGATGCGGACATGGGGTCGCTTCCTACGCAAGAGTTCTATGATGCCTGTCATTATAGGCAGGATCGGCGCCACTGTAGAGACGCGTCGACGCAGTCGGCATCATTCAGACTGGTATACTGTATTACTTTGCGACAGCATGAGGTTGATCGACCATCGCGTTTGCTGTCACGCATCCTTCCCGGGATGGGTGTAGCGTCAGCGCAGTCAGATCCGGGGCCGAAGCGCAGCAAGTGGCGCAGCATCGAAAACTCGTCCGGCCATTCGAACCGAGCCGCTGACGCTCAAGCCTTCGGGACTGGGCGGTCGTCTCGCGACGACTGATCCGAACCCGTTTCAGCCCCGGCTGGCAATGGCGACGCCCGCCGCCGCGACCGCCATTCCGGCGATCTGGACGAGGGTGAGCGCCTCGCCGTAGAGGGCGTAGGCCATGGCCGCCGAGACCGGGGGCACGAGGAAGAACAGCGAGGCGACGCCCGCCACCGCTCCCCGCCGGATCAGCACGAGCAGCAGCAGGATGCCCGCCACGGAATTGACGAGCACCGACCAGGCGAGGCCGAACCAGAGCTGCGGCGTCGCGTCGAAGCGGCCGTCCCCGAAGGCCAGCGCGACCGGCACCGCCAGCAGGGAGGCGCCGACGAACTGGACGGTGGCGTTGCTGAGGAGGTCGGCATCGGCGGCGTGGCTCTTCTGCCAGAGGGTGCCGAGCGTCATCGCCACCATGGCGCCGAGGCACGCGCCCAACGGCAGCGTCGGGATGCCGGCCTCCCCGGCGACGCCGAGCTTCGGCGCCAGGACCAGGATCGCGCCGGCGAATCCGAGGGCGATGCCCGCCCAGCGGCGCCGGCTGACCCGCTCGCCCAGAAGCGGCCGCGCCAGCATCGCGGTGAGCAGCGGCTGCAGGCTGCCGACCAGGGCCGCGATGCCAGCGGGCAGGCCGTTCTTGATCGACCAGAAGACGCCGATGACGTAGATCCCCTGCATCAGGAGTCCGGCGACGATCGCATCGCGCCATTCCCCGCGGCTGCGCGGCCAGCGTGCTCCCATGGCGGCGGCAATGCCGGCGAGCACCAGCGAGACCCCGACGACGCGCACCGCCACGAAGGTCAGCGGTTCGGCATGGGGAGCCACGAAGCGGGCGGCGATGAAGCCGGTCGCCCAGATCAGGACGAAAACGGCGGGGATGGCGGCGCGGGCCGCGGAGGCGTTGGACATCACCCGGGCGCAGGCACCATACCGCCCGCCCGAACACAACCCGGACCTGCGCAACGATGCGGGCGCGCACGCTTTTCCACCCCATGCGTTGCACCGTCGCCATCAGACGCGTCTAGAAGGCACCTTTGCACCCCTCAGGAGACCCCCCTCGCCCGTGAGCCGCCTGCGTACCAGCATGAACGTCACCGCCATCGCCGCCCAGCGCTTCGTCGCCCATGACGGCTGGGCGATCGCGAGCCATATCGCTCTCTCCAGCCTGACCTCGCTGTTCCCGTTCCTGATCCTGCTCGCGGCGCTCGCCGGCGTGCTCGGCACCAAGTCGCTCGCCGACGAGGCCGGCGTGCTCATCTTCGATGCCTGGCCGCGCGAGGTCGCCAAGCCCATCGTCGGGGAGATGCACCGGGTGCTCACCGAGCAGCGCGGCGGGGTCGTGACCCTGGGCGCGGCGCTGGCGCTCTACTTCTCGTCCTCCGGCGTCGAGAGCCTCCGGGTCGGGCTCAACCGCGCTTACGGCCTGCGGGAGACCCGGCCCTGGTGGCTGACCCGGCTCGAATCGATCGGCTACGTGGTCTGCGGGGCCTGCGCGATGCTGGCCTTCGCCCTCCTCGTGGTGCTCGGCCCGCTGATCTGGCGCAACCTCATCACGGTCGCTCCCGGGCTGGAGCCGCTGGGCCTCACGGTCGCAATCGGCCGCATCGGCATCACCGCGACGCTGATCGCGGCGGTCCTGGTGATCGCCCACAAGTTCGTCGCTGCCGGGCGCCGTTCCCTCGTCGCCGTCCTGCCCGGCGTCGCCGTGACGCTGCTGCTGTGGTTCCTCGCCGGCGTCGGCTTCGGCTTCTATCTCGACCGCTTCTCCAGCGCCTATGCCTCGACCTACGGGGGCCTCGCCACCGCGATGGTCTTCCTCGTCTTCCTGTATTGGCTCGCCGCGATGTTCCTGTTCGGCGGCGAGATCAATGGCACCGTCATTGCAGCACGGCGGCGACGGCTTCAGGCAAGGATGCAGGCGCGGCGGGATCAGGCGCAGGGCGGCATGCAGGATGGGGTGAAGTTGGCCGGGCAGGAGCCGGCGTCACCGCTCTAGAACGCGGCGTCCGGTCACGTCGGCCTGCGCGTCCTGACATTCGCCTGTGACCTGCGCGTCCTATCCCCGAAGAGCCGGCGCGGGCATGAGGCGGGCGGACCGTCGGGGTGGCGGGCGAGAGGTGACGGCATGCGGATCCGGTTCGGCTGCGAGATGGGCTACGAGCTGGCCTATCCGACACCGCTGATCGCGCGGCTGACCTCCCACCCCGATTGCCGCGGCATGCTGCTGGGACCCGACACCCTTCGCACCGACCCGGCCGTCGATGCCGAGACCTTTCTCGATCCCTTCGGCAACCGCTGCGTCCGCCTCGTCGCCCCGGCGGGACTCCTCACCCTGCTGGTCGAGGCCGAGAAGAAGGATGACGGCACCCCCGACCCGGTGGTGGCCGACGCCGTCCAGCACGCCGTGGAGGACCTGCCGCCCGAGACGTTGCCCTTCCTCGTGGCGAGCCGCTACTGCGAATCCGACCTCGTGTCGGACGAAGCCTGGCGGCTGTTCGGGGACTCGCCCATGGGGTGGGTCCGGGTACAGGCGGTGTGCGACTACGTCCACGCCCACATCGCCTTCGGCTACGACTATTCCCGCGTCGACCGCACCGCCACCGACGCGCTCGCGGTCGGGCGCGGGGTCTGCCGCGACTACGCCCATCTCAGCGTCGCGTTCCTGAGAGCGCTCAACATCCCGACGCGCTACTGCACCGGCTATCTCAGCTTCATCGGGGAACCGGAGCCACATCCGCCCGGCGATTTCGCGGCCTGGATCGAGGTGTATCTCGGCGGCGCCTGGCACACTTTCGATCCGCGCAACAACGCGCCCCGCCGCGGCCGCATCCTCGTCGCCCGAGGTCGCGACGCGGCGGACGTGCCGCTCACCCACACGTTCGGGCTGAACCGGCTGACGGTGTTCCGGGTGTGGGCCGAGGAGGTGTAAGGGTCCCTCCTTCCTTGTGAGGGGAGGAGGTGAATATTGGGGAGGCTGGGCGGCCCGCTGCGAAGGCTAGTGGAACCACCCGACCCCTCCCCGCAAGGGGGAGAGGGGAATGCCGATCACGCGGCCAGCGGCAGCACCTCGTCCGCTTCGTGCGCACCGGCCATGAATTGCGCCCTCGCGAGTTCCGCGAAGCGGCCGTTCTGAGCCACGAGCTCGTCGAAGCCGCCCGATTCGACGATCCGGCCCTCGTGGAAGACGAGGATGCGGTCGGCGTTGCGGATCGTCGCCAGGCGGTGGGCGATCACGAAGGTGGTGCGTCCCTCCATCACGGCCTCTAGCGCGCCCTGGAGCTTGCGCTCGGTGGTGGCGTCGAGAGCACTCGTCGCCTCGTCGAGGATCAGCACCGGCGGGTTCTTGAGGAGAGCCCGCGCGATCGAGAGGCGCTGGCGCTCGCCGCCCGAGAGCGAGCGGCCGCGCTCGCCGATCACCGTGTCGAGACCGTCGGACTGGCGGGCCATGAACTCGGTGGCCTGGGCACGCTCCAGCGCGTCGAGCATCTCGGCATCCGTCGCGTCGGGGCGGCCGACCTGCAGGTTCTCGCGGATCGAGCGGGCGAACAGCATCGGCTCCTGGAACACAACGCCGATGTTGTGACGCAGGGACGAGAGGCCGATGTCGCGGATGTCGGTGCCGTCGATGCGGATGGCGCCCTTGTCCGGGTCGAAGGCGCGGTGAAGCAGGCCGAGCGTCGTCGACTTGCCCGAGCCGGTGGTGCCGACCAGCGCCACGGTCTCGCCGGCCCGGGCCGTGAAGGAGACCTCCTCCACCGCCTTGCGGCGCGGGGTGTAGGAGAAGCCGACGGCGTCGAAGGTGACCTCGCCCTCGAAGCGCGCGACGTGACGGGCGTTCGGACGGTCGTGGACGGCGGGCGCCGTGTCGAGGATCTCGAAGAACTCGGCGATCTTGGGCATCTGCTGGAACAGGCCGTTGATGCAGCTCGCGACCTGGTCGAGGCGGGCGACCAGCATGGTCGCCAGGCTCATGAAGGCCACGACCTCGCCGACGGTGGCGAGGCCATGCTGGTGCAGCACGATGCCGGTGATGAAGATCGCCGTCATGGTGAGCGTCGCGGAGGCGCGGGTGGCGACGTTGGCGAGCGCCCACCACGACAGGACCGGGATCTGTGCGGCGAGCAGGTTGCGGATGATGCCGTGCATCGCGTCCTTCTCCGCCTTGGCGCGGGTGAAGGATTGGATGACCGCGACGTTGCCGAGCGCGTCCGAGGCGTGTTCGGCGAGGCCTGACTGGTAGGCTTCGACCTTGCCCTGCAGGGTCTCGGTGCGGCGGATGACGAGCGTGGTCAGCACCGTGAAGACGAGCACCAGCACCACCAGGATCGCGCCGAGCTGCCAGTTCACGAACAGGGTCAGCGGCAGGAGCACGCCGAGGGAGACGACGGCGACGAAATGGTCGCGGAAGAAGCCGAGCCACAGCCAGAACATGCCGTTCGAACCCTCCAGCATCGCCTTGAGGACGCGGCCGGAATGGTTCGAGGAATGGAAGGCGAGCGGCAGTTCGAGGACGTGCTCGAAATAATTCGCCATCGCCGAGAGGCGGTTGCGGTGGGCAAGCCGATCGGCGTGCAGGGCGATGGCCACGCCCGCGGCGATCGTGAACAGGCCGAATCCGACCCAGGCCGCCACCAGCGGCAGCAGCGTGGCGAAGGCGTCCGTGCTCTTGTTCAGATGGGTGAGCTTGTCGATGATCCGGCCCATGAGCAACGGCTCCACGAAGGCCGCGACCGCCAGGGTCACGTTGGCCGCCGCCAGGAAGACGGCGAGCCGCTTGTCAGCGCCCAGAAGGCCCATGACCCGTGCATAGAGACGAACCAACGACATGATGACGTGTGCTCCGAAGCCGATCGTAACGGTCCCCGGACTGGCGGAGCCGTTTGTTATTTCCTTCGCCGTCGGGTCGCGCCCCTTTTCGGGACCGCAAACCCTTGGCGTTGATCGGCTTATGGCAGCCTCTCCCTGAACGGCGAATGACACGAATGGGCCGCGTCGCGCCAGAGCTTTTACGGTTCGTTCACCGCGTTCGCCTACGCCTGTGAACGGGTCTCTGCCCGGCGCTCATTCGCGGCGCGTTCCTGCCGCTCAGGCTTGCCCATCATGGATCTCGCAACCGGTGTCGGCCTTTTCGGCGGCATAGCGACCGTCTTCGTGCTGATCATGATCGATGGCGGCAACTTCGCCGCGTATTTCGACAAGCACGCCGTCATCGTGATTTTCGGCGGCGCCACCGCCGCCACCATGATGCGCTTCCCGTTCACGACGATCGCCCACGGCCTGCCGATGGGCCTGCGCTACGCCTTCACCATGCGGGCGATCAAGCCGCGCGACCTCATCGAGGAGATCACCAAGATCGCCGACGTGGTGCGCAAGAGCGGGCCGATGGCGCTGGAGAGCATGGAGATCTCCGACCCGTTCCTGGCGCAGGGCGCCCGCTACATCGCCGACGGCTACGACCGCGAGTTCATCCGCGACACGATGGAGCGCGACCGCGACAACTTCCTCATGCATCTCGACGAGGGCTCGAAGATCTACCGCGCGTTCGGCGACTGCGCCCCGGCCTGGGGGATGATCGGCACGATCCTCGGCATGGTGACGATGTTCGCCAACATGTCTGACCCCTCTAAGCTCGGGCCGGCAATGGCGACCGCCCTGCTCGCCACGCTCTACGGCGCCCTGCTCGCCAACGCGATCACCTTGCCCATCGCCGACAAGCTCCACCTGAAGCTCGAGGAGGAGGACGTCTCGCGCTCCCTCATCATCGACGGAATCCTGCTGATCCGCGACGCCAAGAGCGCGTCCCTCGTGCGTGAGATGCTGATCGCCTACCTGCCGCACAACCATCGCGAAGACCTTTCGGCCGAGCCGGCCTGAGGACGGGAGGCAGCCTTGGCCAAGAAGAAGCGCGGCGGCGCGCATGGCGGCCACGGCTGGTTCGTGACCTTCGCCGACCTGATGGCGCTCCTGATGAGCTTCTTCGTCATGATCGCCGCCTACTCGACGCAGGACCAGAAGAAGATGCAGATCGTCGCCGGCTCCATGCGCGACGCCTTCGGCGTCAGCAAAGAGTCCCGGTTCGCCGGCATCGTCGAGAAGGACGGATTGCCCAACGCCCAGCACATCAAGAACCTGCGCGACGTCTCTCCGGAGAAATCCACTGACCGGCCGACGCCGCCGGGCACCGATGCCATCATCGATGATGGCATTCCGGATGCCGGCTATCCCGACGGGGCCGGGCTTGCCGCCGTGAGCCTGCGTCAGGCGATGCAGGACATGCCCGAGGTGGCCGAGCTCTCGAAGAACATCATCGTCGCCCCGAGCAAGCGCGGCGTCGAGCTCTCGCTGGTGGACCAGGACGGGGCCTCGATGTTCCCGGACGGCTCGAGCCGGCCCAACGACCGCACCCGGCGCCTGCTCGAGAGGCTGGCGCCCGCCATCCGCAAGATGGCCAACCGCATCGCCGTGACCGGCTATACCGCCACCGACCGGCCCGGTACGAGGCCCCCTGCCCCGCCCTGGGAGCTCTCGGCCAACCGCGCCATCAGCGTGCGCGAGATCCTGGCCAATGCGGGCGTGCCCGACGACCGTTTCGCCTCCGTCACCGGCAAGGCCGACACCGAGCCGCTGTTTCCCGACAACCCCTACCTCTCGGCCAACCGCCGGGTGACGGTGACTCTCCTCACCGAGGCGCCGCCGACTCCGTTCACGAAGACGCTGCCGTAGCGCCCCGTGCATCGGGTTCGGATCGATGCTTCACCGCGCGACCAGCAGCGCCCAGTAGACCTTGTACTTCGAATTCGGCGCATAGGCCGTGGCGATGCCCATGCGACGGGCCTCGGGCGCGCGCATGACGGCGTCGTGCCCCTTGCTCTCCCGCCAGCCCGAGAAGGCCTCGGCGAGGGTGTGATAGCCCGCGGAGAGGTTGGCCTCGGCACCGGCAAAGCCGAGCCGCCCGACCGCCCCTTTGACGGTCTCGGCCCGGCTCGGGCGGTCGGCCGCCGCCATGGCGGCGGCCTCGGCCTCGGCAAGGCGCTGGAGGTCGGGATCGAGGACGAGCGCCGCGAGCCCGGTCTTGGCGCGGTAGGCCGAGATCATGTCGCGGGCGGTTGCGGCATCGACCTGGGCCGAGGGCGTCGCCAGCGCGAGGTAGAGGCTCGGCAAGGGCGCCTCGCCGGACCGCTCCGTCACGCAGGCCGACAGGAGCGGCGCCGCAAGGACGAGCGCGACGGCTCTGCCGACAGGACCGGAGCGCTTCACGACGAGGCCCGTGCCGTCCGGCGCCGTACGGGCGCCTTGGACTCCGTCGCCGGGATCTCCGGATCTTCGGTCCCGTCCAGGGGCGGCGTCTCGACCTGCGGCTCGATGACCGACGACCGGGCCGCCGGTCTGCCGGCGAAGACGCTCGCGATCTGGCCCAGCGCGCTCTCCACGGGTTCGAGCCCCTGCACCGTGACGATGCTCGATCCGGGACCCATGGCCGGGATCATGCCGGCATCCGACAAAGTCTTGAACACCGCGAAGTTGAGATCGCTCTGCACCTTCAGGCTCAAGCCGACGTCGACGATCATGGCGACCAGCTCGAAGTCCAGGAACGGGTCGCCGATCTTCTTGAAGACGATGCGGGGGGGCGGCTCCTTGAGCACGTCCGGGTGCTGGCGGGCGCAGGCGGTGATCAGCTCGGCCGCGTGGACCGGGTCTTGGTTGCGCAGGACGCTGACCGTGACGGTGACCCGGCCGGTGCGGTCGCCGCGCACCCGGTTCTTCACGATCCCGGAGATCAGGTTCGAGTTCGGCACGATGACTGCCGAGCGGTCGAAGGTCTGGATCTCGGTGGAGCGCACCGAGATGCGCTTCACGATGCCCTCGCTGTCGCCGATGACGACCTGGTCGCCGACCCGGATCGGACGCTCCCACAACAGGAGCAGGCCCGAGACGAAGTTGTTGACGATGGATTGCAGGCCAAAGCCGATACCCACCGAGAGCGCGCCGGCCACGATGGTCAACTTCTCGAGGCTGAGGCCCAGATACGAGAAGGCGAGCGCCAGGGCGAGCAGGAACCCGCAATAGCCGCTCACCGTGGAGATCGAGTTGCGCAGGCCCGCGTCGAGGTCCGTGGCCGGGAGGTAGGTCCTCTCCAGCCACCTCTGGATCGCCTTGGTGACCGCCACGCCGAGCACCAGGATGCCGACCGCGAAGGTGATGGTGGAGAGCGAGACGGTGACGTCCCCGACCTTGAAGCCGAAGAAGGCGGTGCGCACCGAGGTAAGCACGTCGACCGAGTCGAGGCCCCAGGGTGCCAGCGCGAGCAGGACGGCGACGAGCACCAGCGCCACCCGGGCGAAGCCGGTGGCGAGCACCGCGATCTGGTTGATCGAGCGCTTGCGCAGTCCGGTATTGGCCTGCAGAGCCGTGGCGACGCGGGTCTGCTCGGTCAGAGAGCCGCCGATGAAGGTGTCGGCGCTGGAGATCAGCAGGTAGAGCAGCGCGAACAGGCTCGCGGTCCAGACGAGCTGGTCGATGAGGAAGGCCGAGAAGGCGACGTAGCCGACGATCGCCGCCGCACCGACGCCCGCGACCGCGGCCCATCCGACAAGTCGGGCGGGGCCGCCGATGGTGGTGGCGTGCTCCGGCGGAACGTAGGGGCCGAGGCAGGCCTCCTCCTGGTCCTGGGTGTCGGCGAACCGGTGCAGGCCGATGGCGAGGATCAGCACCGTGGCGAGGGCGCCGAGCCCACGTGTCGCGATGGAGACCGGAAGGGCCGCCGAGATGCCGGAGTTCAAGGCCTCGATCGACTTCACCACCGAGATGACGATGGCGATGCTGACCGCCAGCAGGGTGAGGCGCGAGGCCGCCGCGTCGCTCACGGGCGCCAGTCGCCACGACGGCTTGTCCGGCGACAGCAGCGCGTCGGCCAGGGACTGCACGAAGGCCACGAAGGCGAGCCCGATCAGGATGGCGCCGGCCATCGGCATCAGGCGGGCCGGCATCAGATCGGTCGAATCGAGGGCGTAGTAGACGGCGTAGCTGCCCGCGAGCGCCGGCACCGTTCCGATGAGGAAGACCCGCCAGGCCGCCAGGAGCTTCTGGTGCCGCGAGGGATGGGTCGCGGACCCTCGGCGGCGTCCGACATGAGGGGCGATGTTGCGACGCCCGAAATACAAAGCCGCGGAGATGCCGAAGGCGACCCCGAGCAGGAGCAGGTTCGGCAGGGTGCCGTGTCGGGTGAACAGGTCCGGGAACTCGGCGACCGTGCTCTGTAAGGCCCGCAGGTCGCGCGGGATGTCGGCCGTGACCCGCATCCAGAGATCGGGGCTCACCAGCGGCGAAGACCGCTCGAACAGCCCGCGGGTGAAGGCGGCGCGCCGGCGGTTGGAGACCTGGTCGAGGATCTGGTCGCTCTGCACGAGCAGCGACTTGGCGAGGCGCTGGGTCTCGTCGATTTCGGCGACGGCGTGCTCGCGCTCCGCGCGCTCCTTGGCGACGTCCTCGCCCTCCTCGCCTTCCTTGGGCTTGGGCCCGAGCTGGTTCAGGCGCTCGCGGGCCGCGTCGAGGCGCGGCTGCATGAATCCGATGATCCGCCGAATCCGGTCGGCGACCGCATCGAGCCCATCCCGCGCCCGGAGCAGGTCGCCGGTCCCGACCGAGCGGTTGCCGAGGATCTTCTCACGGGCATCGAGATCCTGCTTGGCGCCCTCGAGCCTCGTTCGGATCGCCAGGATCCTCTCCGAGACGACGGGCTTCTCCTCCGCTTCCTCGGTCTCCTCGTCGGCCGCCGCCGGCTTGGCCGGGGCCGGAGGCTTGACCGTTTCCTTGACCGTTTCCTTGGCGGGTTCCCGGGCCGGTTCCTGGGCACGAGACAGGTTCGGAGCCAGACCCAGCGTCCCCATGAGGACGGCCGCGAGCGTCGCGATCCGCGCGCTCTTCCAGCACAAGCCCTGACCCATCTCGTTCCTTTCCGGCCCTATGGCCAGCGACCGCCTGGACTCGCGAAGCCCGAGGGATTCGCAGGCCTCGTGCCGCGCGGCGGGTGTCGTGTCGATCCGGGGTCCGTTTCGCCGAGCAATGGGGCGAAAGGGTGCTCCCGGCGATGTTCCAGGCGCGCGGGCACCCCGATCGTGCCGCGGTGTCGGCGGCAATCCTGTGCGTGTGACGTTGGGGCCGCAGACCCAACCTTCACAAGCATGTCACGGTGATATTAGACTACCGCGTAATGGACCGTGCCTTTTCGTATCTGTGCGAGGAGGTGGCGCTGATCGTCCACGCCGATGATCCCCGCCACGCACCGGGCGTTTCCGCCCGATGCGATCGCTTTTGGCCGCTGGCATCGCCGCGTCCCGCACCCTCCCGGTTTCGGCCCAGGCAGCCCCTCCTCCGGCATTGTCGCGGCCAGCGGACCACGCTCTTCGATGCCGAGGGGGCGGCGCGTTCGACGCGTGTGGCGCGTTGCCCTTCCAGCCCATCGTACAGAGAGTAGCGCAGATGCTCGATCTCCAGACGCTCGTGCTGAACGCGGATTACCGGCCGCTCTCCTACAATCCGCTCTCGCTGTGGTCCTGGAAGGACGCCTTCACCGCCCTGTTCCTCGACCGCGTCACCCTGGTGGCGAGCTACGATACAGAGGCCCGCTCGCCGAGCCGCTCCCTGAAGGTGCCGAGCGTCGTGGCGCTCAAGAACTACGTCACCTTGGCGCGCAGCCCCGCCTTCACACGCTACAACATCTACCTGCGCGACACCTTCTCCTGCCAGTATTGCGGCCTGCGCCTGCCGTCGGGTGGCCTGACCTTCGACCACGTGGTGCCGCGCTCGCGCGGAGGTCTGTCGAGCTGGGAGAACGTGGTCGCCGCCTGCTCGCCCTGCAACCTGCGCAAGGCCAACCGCACGCCGTCGGAGGCCGACATGCCCCTCCTCCACGAGCCGCGCCGGCCGACGCGGTACGAACTGCACCACCGCCAGCCGGAATTCGACCACCGCGAGTACCACCACACCTGGCTCGACTACCTGTACTGGGACAGTGAGTTGGAGAGCTGAGCGGGATTTACGGGAACCGGCGCGGCGGGATGTTGTAGATCGGGATGTTCAGGGACTGCGTGAGCCTGCCCGGGGCGATCGACAGGCGGCCATAGGCGTGACGCACGACGTGGCGGCGGACGTGATGGGGCCGTCGGACATGCACGATGCGTTTCGAATGATGGCGGTAGAGACCCGGCTCGCGGCCCGGCTCGAAACCGTCCGCCTGCGCGACCGCGAC
>NZ_CAXUJR010000079.1:10573-16512 GCF_964251405.1 uncultured Methylobacterium sp. | reverse complement strand
GAGGACACGGTCTCGATCCTGCGCGGCATCAAGGAGAAGTACGAGCAGCACCACGGCGTCCGCATCCAGGATGCGGCGCTCGTCGCCGCCGCGACCCTGTCGAACCGCTACATCACCGACCGCTTCCTGCCCGACAAGGCGATCGACCTCATGGACGAGGCCGGCTCGCGCCTGCGCATGCAGGTCGATTCGAAGCCGGAGGAACTCGACAACGTCGACCGCGAGATCGTGCGCCGCAAGATCGAGGGGGAGGCGCTGAAGAAGGAGACGGATTCGGCCTCACGCGACCGGCTGGCGAGACTCGAGCGCGAACTCGCCGACCTCGAGGAGCAATCCGCCTCCATCACCGCCCGCTGGAAAGCCGAGAAGGACAAGCTCGGTGCTGCGGCCGGTCTCAAGAAGAAGCTCGACGAGGCCCGTACCGAGCTCGCCAGCGCTCAGCGCCAGGGACAGTACCAGCGCGCGGGCGAACTCGCCTACGGGGTGATCCCGGGCTTGGAGAAGCAGCTCGCCGAGATCGAGGCCGCAACCGAGGGAGCGGTCGCCCGCGACGGCATGGTCGAGGAGGCGGTGACACCGGCCCATATCGCGGGCGTCGTCTCGCGCTGGACCGGCGTGCCGGTAGACAAGATGCTGGAGGGCGAGCGCGACAAGCTGCTGGCCATGGAGGCGGCTTTGGGCAAGCGTGTCGTCGGCCAGCGCGAGGCGGTGGAGGCGGTGGCGACCGCCGTGCGCCGGGCGCGGGCCGGTCTTCAGGACCCGAACCGGCCGATCGGGTCGTTCATGTTCCTCGGCCCCACGGGTGTGGGCAAGACCGAGCTGACGAAGGCGCTCGCCGGCTTTCTGTTCGACGACGACACGGCTTTGGTGCGCATCGACATGTCGGAATACATGGAGAAGCATTCGGTGGCCCGCCTCATCGGCGCGCCCCCCGGCTATGTCGGATATGAGGAGGGCGGGGCGCTCACCGAGGCGGTGCGGCGGCGTCCCTACCAGGTCGTGCTGTTCGACGAGATCGAGAAGGCCCATCCGGACGTATTCAACGTCCTGCTGCAGGTGCTCGACGACGGGCGGCTGACGGACGGGCAGGGGCGGACGGTCGATTTCCGCAACACTCTCCTGATCATGACGTCGAATCTCGGAGCCGAGTATCTGGTGAACCAGTCCGAGGGCGAGGATACCGATGCCGTCCGCGACGAGGTGATGGGAACGGTGCGCCGGCACTTCCGGCCTGAATTCCTGAACCGGATCGACGAGATCATCCTGTTCCATCGCCTGCGCCGGTCTGAGATGGGCACCATCGTGGAGATCCAGCTCGGGCGGCTGCAGACGCTCCTCGACGAGCGCAAGATCACGCTCACCATCGAGCCGGATGCCCGCGACTGGCTCGCCGACAAGGGCTACGACCCCGCCTACGGCGCGCGTCCTCTCAAGCGAGTGATCCAGAAGAACATCCAGGATCCGCTGGCGCAGCAGATCCTCGAGGGGGTGCTCCACGACGGCGAGGCCGTTCAGGTCAGGCTCGGACCGCTCGGCCTGATGATCGGCGATCGAGCTGTGGGCGTGGCCCCGCGTCCCCCGACGGTCACCCTGAACTGAGTTGCCTCGCGTTGCGACGGGGCCGTCGATCCCATCCGGATCGGCGGCCCTATTCGTGCGCGTCGGCGAGGGTCTCGCGAGGATCGATCAGCGTCGCAGGGGTTGAGCGACCTCGCCGTTTGCGCGACATGTCGCAGGGCGCCGGCGGCGGACGACCGGCCCCACAAGGGACGACCCATGGCATCGCCAGAACCTCAGCGCGGAGCGGCGTCCGACGGTAGGCTCGCGCAGCTCGGCATCCGCTTCACGGCCTGGGCCGAGCGCTGGTTCCCGGACGCCTTCGTGTTCGTGGCCATCGCCGTGGTGGTCGTGGCGCTGGGCGCCCTCGCCAACGGCGCGCCACCCGCCGCCATCGCCA
This sequence comes from uncultured Methylobacterium sp., assembly GCF_964251405.1. Taxonomy (GTDB): domain Bacteria; phylum Pseudomonadota; class Alphaproteobacteria; order Rhizobiales; family Beijerinckiaceae; genus Methylobacterium. Next base: position 14,555 of record NZ_CAXUJR010000079.1, on the reverse strand, counting down.
AGACCTTCGGCGACGGCTTCTGGAGCCTGATCCCCTTCACGATGCAAATGGCCTTCGTCACCATCGGCGGCTACGTCGTGGCGACCGTGCCGCCGGTGCAGCGGCTGATCGACCGCCTCGCCGGGGTTCCGAAGACCGGCGCGGGTGCCGTCGGGTTCGTGGCGGCCGCGACCATGCTGTCGTCCTTCCTGAGCTGGGGCCTGAGCCTCATCTTCGGCGGCCTGCTCGCCCGTGCGCTGGCCCGCCGCACCGAATTGCGCATGGACTACCGCGCGGCGGGAGCCGCCGCCTATCTCGGGCTCGGCGCCACCTGGGCGATGGGGCTCAGCTCCTCGGCCGCCCAGCTGCAGGCCAACCCGGCGAGCCTGCCCAAGTCGCTCCTGCCGATCACCGGCGTGATCCCGTTCAGCGAGACGATCTTCCTCTGGCAGTCGATGCTGATCGCCGCGATCCTGTTCGTGATCTCGGTGGTCATCGCCGTCGCCTCGGCGCCGGGCCGAGACACGGCCGTGACCGCCGAGGACATGGGCGTCGACGTCGCCCGCGAGGAGGAGACGATCGCACGGCCGACGCAGCCCGGCGAGTGGCTGGAGCACTCGCCGATCCTCACCATCCTGCTCGTCGTCCTGGCGGCGGGCTGGATTTGGCAGGAATTCGCCCGGCAATCCTGGATCACCGCGATCTCGAACCTCAATACCTACAACCTCCTGTTCCTCACCCTCGGGTTGCTGCTGCATTGGCGGCCGATCCGGTTCCTGCGCGCCGTGGCGCGCTCGGTCCCGGCCACGGCCGGAATTCTGATCCAGTTTCCGCTCTACGCGGCCATCAGCGCCATGCTGACGGGCGCCAAGAACGCGGGCGGAACTTCGGTCTCGGACCTGATCACCCATGCCTTCGTCAGCCTGAACACCACGGGCAGCTTCCCCATCTCGATGGGCGTCTACTCGGCGGTGCTCGGCTTCTTCGTGCCGTCGGGCGGAGGCAAGTGGCTCCTCGAGGCGCCCTACGTGATGCAGGCGGCCAACGAGCTGAACGTCCATCTCGGCTGGGCGGTGATGGTCTACAACGCCGCCGAGGCCCTGCCGAACCTGATCAACCCGTTCTGGATGCTGCCGTTGCTCGGCATCCTCGGCCTGAAGGCCCGCGACATTGTCGGTTTCAGCTTCCTGCAGCTTCTGGTCCATCTGCCGGTGGTGTTGTTCCTGCTGTGGGCGCTGGCCTTCACGCTGACCTATCACCCGCCGGTGATGCCCTAGGAAGAGTATCGTCTGAGAAGAAAGCCTTTCGCACGGGATTGCCACCTCGATGTCCGCACGAATTTGCCTTGGGATAGTCATGACCTTGACCGCGATCGGTCCAAGCCCGGCTCAGGACCGCCTGCCGGAAATCCCGGCGGACCGGCAGACCGAAGCCCAGACGAAGGCGTCCGCTGACTTCCTGGCGGCGAGAAAGGTGCCGGTGTTCGGTCCATTCGTACCGCTGCTGCGCAGCCCGGAACTGATGACGAACGCCAGCAACATGGGCCTGCACCTACGCTATCGGAGCGTACTGCCGCTCCGGCTGTCCGAATTCATCATCCTGATCACCGCGCGGGAGTGGAGCCAGCAACTCGAATGGCACATCCACCAGCCGATCGCGCTGAAAGCGAGACTCGACCCGGATGTCGTGACCGCGATCCAGCTCGGGCGCCGACCCGACGTCATGGGCGAGGAGGAGACGCTGACTTACGCCTTCTCGACAGAGCTCCACCGCAACAAGGGCGTGAGCGACACGACCTATCAGCGAGTGGTGGCAAAGTTCGGCGAGCAAGGCGCGATCGAGATGGCCGGCATCAACGGCTATTACACGCTTCTTGCCATGACCATGAACGCAGCACAGACGGCGCTGCCGGCCGGCTCGGAGCCCCAACTCCCACCGCTGATCAAGTAGCTTTGGTCGTGCCGCTCCGACGACGACGCGCTCTCAGGAACACCCCGTACCCTCTCGTCGACCGCCCCACCGGGACGAACAAGAGCGATCGACGGCGTAGCTATCGCCGCTGCGCAGGGACGAACGCCGCTGCGGCGGCGAGGAGCCAGCCTGCCATCAGCACAAAACCGCCGCTCGGCGCGGCCATGGGAAACAGCGACGTTCCTTGAAGCGCCCGCAGCGCGAGATCGCCCGAGAACAAGACGAGCCCGATCAGGAGGGCGGTGGCTGCCAGCCGCGTCAGGAGGCGATGCGAAACGCCGGTCGCCGCGAGTGCGACGAGCCCGAACACGGCGGGTGCGTGAAACAGCAGAAATTGCGCGGCGGTTTTCAGGCCGTCGCCGCTGGAAATATGAGCGGCTGCAGCACTCGCGGCAACGCCGAGCAGGCCCGCGATCGCGCCGAGCGCCAGCAAGATCCGCTCCGGCAGGGCGAGGCTCACGCGCCGCGCTCGGCGAGCAACCGCGCCACGCTCGCCCGCAACTCCGGCACGCCGCTGTCGTCGCGGCTCGAGGTGATCAAGATCTCCGGATAGGCCGCCGGGCGCTTCGCCAGCGCCGCCTGGGTCGCCGCCACCCGTGCGGTGATCTCCGATTTCTTCAGGGCATCGCCCTTGGTCAACACGATCTGATAGCTCACCGCCGCCTTGTCGAGGCCGTCGAGCACATCCGTGTCGATGCCCTTTAGCCCGTGTCGGGAATCGATCAGCATGAAGACGCGGGCGAGGTTGGCCCGGCCCTTGAGGTAGTCGTGGATGAGGTCGGTCCAGGCTTCGACCTTGGCCTTCTCGACCTTGGCGTAGCCGTAGCCGGGCATGTCCACGAGGGTGAGCCGACCGCCGATATCGAAGAAATTGAGTTGCTGCGTCCGACCCGGCGTGTGCGAGGTCCGCGCCAGGGTGTTTCGCCCGGTCAGTGCGTTGACGAGGCTCGACTTGCCGACGTTCGAGCGGCCGGCAAACGCGATCTCGACGCCCTTCATGGCGGGAAGGGCGGCCACCGTCGGGGCGGAGGAGAGGAAGTCGGCTGCGCCCGCGAACAGCAGGCGGCCGGCTTCCAAAAGGGCCGCGTCGTCTTCGGTTTGGGACATGGCATGGCTCCGACGGGTGGATGGATCAGGGTGCCCCACCCATCGACCGGAAGGATCAGCTCTTGCGAACGGATCAGCTCTTGGCGGCCGGGACCTTGTCGGCGGGCTTCTTCTTAAACATCCCGCTGAGATTGTCCCACAACTCTACCTTCACGCCGTTCTGGCGCATGATCACGTATTGCTGGATCACCGACAGGGTGTTGTTCCAGGCCCAGTAGATGACCAGACCGGCCGGGAACGAGCCGAGCATGAAGGTGAACACGATCGGCATGAAGGTGAAGATCTGCGCCTGGATCGGATCCGGCGGCGCGGGATTCATCTTCATCTGGATGAACATCGTGATGCCCATGATGATGGGCCAGATGCCGAGATGGACGAAGTCCGGCGCCGCGAAGGGCAACAGTCCGAACAGGTTGAGCAAGCTCGACGGGTCGGGTGCGGCGAGATCCTGGATCCAGCCGAAGAACGGCGCGTGCCGCATCTCGATGGTGATGAACAGAACCTTGTAGAGCGCGAAGAAGACCGGGATCTGGATCAGCACCGGCCAGCAGCCGGCCACGGGATTGATCTTCTCCTTCTTGTACAGCTCCATCATCGCCTGTTGCTGTTTCACCTTGTCGTCGCCGTAGCGCTCGCGGATGGAGACCATCTCCGGCTGGACGGCCTTCATCTTGGCCATCGACTTGTACGACTTGTTCGCGATCGGCAGGAACAGGATCTTCAGGAGCAACGTGACGACGAGGATCGAGACGCCGAAATTGCCGAACAGATGGAAGAAGAAGTCGAGCGCCCGGAACATCGGCTTGGTGATGAAGTGGAACCAGCCCCAGTCGATCATCAGATCGAACTGTTTGATCCCGATCTCCTTCTCGTAGGTCGTGATCGCATTGACTTCCTTGGCGCCGGCGAACAGCCGCTGCGTCGC
>NZ_CAXUJR010000079.1:5115-10473 GCF_964251405.1 uncultured Methylobacterium sp. | reverse complement strand
CGTAGGTCGTGATCGCATTGACTTCCTTGGCGCCGGCGAACAGCCGCTGCGTCGCACCCATGGAGGCGCCCGGCGCGATGGTGCGGCCTTCGCCGCGCACGCTCGCCTGGTAGACCTTGGTCGGGCCGTCGGTGCGCTCAGTGAAGGCGCCCGTATAGGCCTCATTCTGGTCGGGGATGGCGGCCGCCGCCCAGTACTTGTCGGTGATGCCGACGAAGCCGCCGGTGACGTTTGGCCAGGCTTTCCCCCTGGTGCCGGCATTGCCGTAGCCCGGCTCCTTGGCGACGTGGTCGTAGGTGTATTCCTGGAGGCCGTCGCCGCCGAGCACGCCGATCATGCCCTCGTGCAGGACGTAGAAGCCCTGCACCTGCGGTTTGCCCCAGCGCGAGACGAGGCTGTACGGGTACAGCGTCACGGCGTTCGCGCTCTTGTTCTCGACCTCGTCTCGGACGGTGAACATGAACTTGTCGTCGACGGCGAGCACGCGCTTGAAGATCAGGCCGGCGCCGTTGTCGAAGGTCAGCGTCAGCGGCGTACCGGGGGACAGGACGGAACCGTCGGCAGTCCAGACGGTCTCTCCGGTGGGGAGCGGCCCGGCATTCTGGCCGACCCAGCCGAACTCGGCGAAGTACGGGTTGGCGCTGCCGGTGGGCGAGAGGAGCACGATCCGTGGGCTCTTGTCGTCGACGGTCTCGTGGTAGCCCTTGAGCGACACGTCGTCGATGCGTCCGCCCTTGAGGGCGACCGAGCCGGCCAGCGCAGGCGTGTCGATGCGGATGCGCGGGGACCGGGCGAGCGCCGCGTCGCGCGTTTCGATCGTCTGGCCCGATCCGGCCAATGTGCCGGGAATCGGCGAGGACGGCTGGCCCTCCTTCGGGCTCGGGGTCGGCACCCCATCGGGTCCGCTCAACGCTTCACCCGTGGGGGCACGGCCCTGGGCCGCCGCCTTTTCCTGAAGCGCGGTCTGGCGCTGCTGCTCCACACGCGGCGCCGCGATGAAGTAGTTCCAGCCGAGCAGGACCGCCAGCGACAGGGCGATCGCGACGATCATGTTCGTCTTGTCATTACCCATCGGTCGATCCGTTACACAGGTTCGCGAGGAGGTTGGATGTCAGGCGGCATCGAGGGCGACTCGACGGCCGCACGTCGATGAAGCGATCCCGGCCCGCTGGCACTGGTGCCAGGTTCGGGCAAGCGACCGGATTTGCCGCCACGGCGCGATGGCGCATCGCCACGCCGCGGGCGTTTCCCGGAGTTGTCTCCGGATGGTGGCTTCGTGACTGCGTCGACGGCCCGACGAAGATCCTGAACCAGCTGATCGAACGGTGCGTGAAGGGTCGGCCTACGTGCCACCAGCACAATGTCCGCCGGGAGACGAGGCAGGTTCGGGGTGGCCGCGATGACGACGCTGCGCAGGCGACGCTTGATGCGGTTGCGCTCGGTCGCATGGCCGACTCGTTTCGTCACGGTCAGGCCGACACGAAGTCCTTGCAGCTCGGTGCCTGCGCGCAACATGCCCTGAGCCGTCATTCTTTCGGTATGGAAACGTCGGCCCCCTGCCACGGCGAGGAAGTCAGCTCGCCGCGTCAGGCGTTTAACCGCCGACGTCGTCAGGTCGATCGTGGCGGCACCTGCGTCGACAGCCTGCCCCACGATCTCGTCCAGTCCCGACGCGCCGCCAGCGGACGACGCCGGCAACCGATCAGGCCGAGAGCTTCTTGCGGCCGTGGGCGCGACGCGCCGCGATCACCTTGCGGCCACCGGCGGTCGCCATGCGGGCACGGAAGCCGTGGCGACGCTTGCGCACGAGCTTGCTCGGTTGATAGGTTCTCTTCATCGCGCGATCTCCGATGGACGAGGGCCGGTGCGGCGGACCGTGAGGCCCCGCGCGACATCCCCTGGCCTGCCCCAAGAATGTGTCTGCAAACGCGAAGTGCGCCCCCAGGGGGCGCGGCGTCGCGATGGCGCGGCTTATGGCGGAAGGGGTGGGTCAAGTCAATGTGATTTCGCCCCACCGGCTCCGTGCTCGGACCTGGGTCGAGCCCGGTTGCCCCGTCGCGAAAGCCTCGTCGACGACGACCCCGGAGGCAGGGGTTTAACGACTCGTTAACCATGTTCTACCAAACAGGCTCATGTCCAGGGTTCTGGACGTGGAGCTGACACGTCGTCCGCTCGCTCGATGCCTCCCTTAGACTTTCCACGTGCCGCCTTCATCGGGCGGCATTTTTTTGTGCCGTACACCTGCATCGCGGCCTCGACGGCCAATTTCCCCATCTGGACGGGCGTGCAGGCCGAATCGTGCGGATATGCCAGGGGCCCGGCACCTTCGCGGCAAGATTAACGTTAACCTGAGGTCAACGGCGCGCGGACCCGCTTTCGGCGTTAGGTTTGCCAGGAAGAGTGCCGACGCAGGGATCGTGTTCCAGAGCGGAACGGTGACGATCCAGCCGCGGCACAGGAGGCACCATGAACGGGTTCGACGTCACCTTCCGGGACGAGCGAGACTGGGTCGATTTCGGAGCGACCTATCTGGCGTCGGAGGCCTTCAAGGCGCTGTTCCGCGAAGGCATGGCGCTCGTCGAGGAATCGGCCGCTTACCTGGACGGGCAGGGCCGCGAGGAATCGCGCCTTCTCTCCCGCGACGGAACGCTCGCCTATGCCAGCGAGAGCATGCGGCTGACGACCCGCCTGATGCAGATCGCATCGTGGCTCCTCGTGCAGCGTGCCGTGGCCGAGGGCGAGATCAGTGCCGCGCAGGCGATGCAGGAGAAGACCCGCGTCCGCCTGACCACGCCGGACCTTCCCAGAGCCGATGCCGGCGCGGTCCTGCCGACCAGCCTTCAGGACCTCATCGTCCGCACCCGCCGCCTGCATGCGCGCGTGCTGCATCTCGACGGGCTGATCAGCGACGACCGCCCGACGCCGGTGGCCACGCGCAGCCCGGTCGCCGCACAGCACGATCTCCTTCGGACCACCTTCAAGACGGCCTATTGAGCGCGATCGCTCTTTGGCGGACCGAACCGGACATCCGGTCGGGATCCACGGCTCGACGTCATCTGTGCTGCACCGGATTTCGCCGAGGGCTACTTCCGGCTTTCGGGGCCGACGCGCCGAGAACGCGCAGGTCGATTGCATCCCAAAACGAAACAGGCGGCGCCCGGGAGGACGCCGCCTGTTTCGTGTCAGCCACTCGTCCTGGAGACGGGTGGGGCCGAGCCTTACTTCTTGCCGAAGGAGAGGCTGCCGAAGCGCGAGTTGAAGCGCGAGACGCGGCCGCCGCGATCGAGCATCTTCTGCTCGCCGCCGGTCCAGGCCGGATGGGTGTTGGGGTCGATGTCGAGGTTCAGCGTGTCGCCGTCCTTGCCGTAGGTCGACCGGGTCAGGTACTCGGACCCATCGGTCATCACGACCTTGATGAAGTGGTAGTCGGGATGCTCTGTCCCCTTGGCCTTGTCGGCCGCGCTCTTTGCCATGACGAAGTCCTTCAATAGCCACGCCGACCGGCCCGCCTGGCGGCCCGCGGCCATAGATCACGCGCAATCGGATGAAGCGGCGCCTATACCCCACCGTTCCGCATCGAACAAGCCGGCATGGAGGCCGACCTCGACGGTGCCGACCACATTTCTCTCAGGGCGGTCCGCGACCGTCGACAGCACCGAGGCATGATGGCCCGCAAATCTAACCGCAGCCCCGGCGAGGATCGCCGCGGCGACGAAGGCCGCGGAAAGGCCTCGCTGGGTTCACTGCGACCGCTGATCCCGTTCGCGACCGCCTATCGCGGCCGCATCCTGGCGGCGTTCCTGGCATTGCTGGTCGCCTCGGGAGCCACTCTCGTCGTCCCGATCGCCCTGCGGCGTGTGATCGACCACGGGTTCTCGCCCGAGGGCGCACCGATGATCGACGCCTATTTCGCCGGCCTGTTCGGGGTCGTGGCGGTGCTCGCGCTCGCCAGCGCCGCCCGTTACTACACCGTCGTGACGCTGGGCGAGCGCGTGGTCGCCGACCTGCGCAGTGCGGTGTTCCGGCGCCTCACCGTTCTCGATCCGGCCTTCTTCGACCGCTCGCAATCGGGCGAGATCATCTCGCGGCTGACCGCGGACGCGACGCAGGTCAAATCGGTGTTCGGCATCTCGATCTCGATCCTCCTGCGCAACGCCTTCCTGTTCGTGGGCGCCGTGACGATGATGGTGATCACGAGCCCCAAGCTCTCTATTCTCGTCCTCGTGGCGATCCCGCTCATCGTCTTCCCACTCATCCTGTCCGGGCGGGGGGTGAGACGGCGCTCGCGGGCGGCGCAGGACCGTCTGGCCGACGCCTCTGCCTACGCCTCCGAAGCGGTGGGAGCGATCCGCACGATGCAGGCCTTCGGCATGGGCCGGACCACCGCGGCGCGCTTCGCGCAGGCCTCGGAGAACGCCTATGCGGCGGCGCGCGATTCGGTCCGGGCTAGGTCGCTGCTCACAGGAGTCGCGATCTTCCTGATCTCGTCGAGCGTGGTCGGGGTGATGTGGTACGGCGCCCAAGGCGTCCTCGCCGGTACCATGACGGCGGGCCAGCTCTCGCAATTCGTCCTCTACGCGGTCTTCGGCGCGAGCTCGCTCGGCCAACTCTCCGAGGTCTACGGCGAGCTCGCCCAGGCGGCGGGCGCCGCCGAGCGCCTCGGCGAGATCCTGGCCGCCGAACCGGTGATTCAGGCCCCGGCAGAACCCCGTGCACTACCGGCCCCGCCGCGGGGCGAGCTCGCCTTCGATGCCGTGCGCTTCCAATACCCGACCCGGCCCGAGCACGCGGCCCTCGACGGCATCAGCTTCTCCGTCGCCCACGGCGAGCGGGTCGCCCTCGTCGGCCCGTCGGGCGCCGGCAAGACCACGGTGCTTCAACTCATCCTACGATTCTACGATCCGGCCTCGGGCAGCGTGCGCATCGACGGGGTCGACATCGCACAGGTGGATCCCGAGGCCTTGCGCGAGCGCCTCTCCCTCGTGCCCCAGGAGCCGACGATCTTTTCCGGTACGGTGTCCGAGAACATCCGGTACGGCCGCCCCGGCGCCACCGATTTGGAGATCCGCCGCGCCGCCGAGCTCGCCCATGCGAGCGGGTTCATTCAGGCCCTGCCGCAAGGTTACGAGACCCTGGTGGGCGAGCGCGGCGTGACCTTGTCGGGCGGCCAGCGCCAGCGCGTCGCCATCGCGCGTGCGATCCTGAAGGATGCGCCGATCCTGCTCCTCGACGAGGCGACCTCGGCTCTGGACGCCGAGAGTGAGCGGGCGGTGCAGACCGCCCTCGACACCCTGATGCGGGGACGCACCACCATCGTCATCGCCCACCGCCTCGCGACGATCCGCGCCGCCGACCGCA
>NZ_CAXUJR010000079.1:0-5015 GCF_964251405.1 uncultured Methylobacterium sp. | reverse complement strand
CGCACCACCATCGTCATCGCCCACCGCCTCGCGACGATCCGCGCCGCCGACCGCATCCTCGTCCTCGACGGTGGCCGCATCGTCGAGCAGGGCACCCACGACAGCCTGCTGGTGAAACCCGGCCTCTACGCCCAGCTCGCCGCGCTGCAATTCACCGATGCGCGGGAGGAGGAGCGCAGGCCGGCGGCGGAGTAGGGGGCCGGCGATCGGGGACGGATCAGTTTAGGCCGACTTGGCTCTTGCTGTAGACGAGGTCGTTCAGGAAGTGCACCGTGATGGTGCCGCTCGTCTTCCTGTCGTCCCAGAGATGGACCTCGATCTTGCCGAGATCGGCGGAATTCGTGGTCGTGGTCAGGGTTCCGCGACAGCCGATCACGGCCTCGACCCGGGTCAGGGGCATGCCCCGCTGCACCTGATCGAACGCTTCGCGCGTCACCACGCAGTTGATGCGGTCGACGACCGGCCTCGGCGCGTAGGCGAAGGATCCGGCGGCGCCTGGCTCGCCCGTCCGCTCCGCCGACTCGGCGCCGGATTGCCGTCTGGCCGGGGACATCTCGGCCCTCATGCGATCGTGCTCGCGGTCGCGAGCCACCCGCCGCGCTTCCTCCAGCCGGCCCGCCTGGATCTCCGCCCGGCGTGTCCGCTCGAGATCGGACTGGTCCGCTCGGTCGGCGAGACCGCGTAGGCGGGCAGAGTCCTGCTCCGTCTCGGCAGCGGGAGGCTGCGCGCCGCCACGGTTCCATCGGTCGGGGGGAGCATCGCCGCGTCCGGCACGTCGTTCTCCCGACGTCTCCGCGCCGGGGCGCACCGAGTTGCCGCGGTCCGCCGCGATGATCTCGCGCAAGGTCTCCTCGATTCGCGCTGCTTCCCGCGCGATGACGACCTCGTAATCTCGGATCGTCGCGTTCCTGCTCTGCTGATCCCGCCCGTCGAGGCTCGTGCGGACGATCCGTTCCTCACACCGCCTGAACGCGGCCAGGACGGTCTGGACGTCGCGCTCACTCCAATCCGCAGCGCGCCGTCCGAACAGGTCGATCCCCTGGGCATCACCGGCCTTGGCCGCCGCCATGACATCGGACCGCACCTCCTTCAGGCGCTTGTCCAAGATCTGACGGTGGGCCGAGCAACCGGAGCGATCCGAAAGATAGCGGTCGAAAGAGTATTCCTCAGCCGAAAGACATGGAGAAATCAATAACAGACTGCATAAAATGAGAAGTCCGGCCCGTCCCATGGCTTATCGATCCTGACGAAGGCATGACGAGCAGTATGATACAGATCGATGCCGTTCGCAAAGCCGATCCGATTCTATCGGCAACGAAACCTGCCGCGATGCGGCAGGCAACGCGTTCCGAGGAAGCGGACCGCCCCGCCCGCGCCGAACCGGTCGATTCTTGGTCGCATCGTCGGGCGCGCGGCAGAGGTCGTCCCTCAGACGGACTGGGAGAAATGGACGCTGCCGCTCGCATCGGTGGTGTCTTCGGCGGTGGGGAGCCACACATGGATGGACAGCAACCATCACGGGGATTTTCTGCCATGATCCTGGACATGACCCTGGCCCGCACCGCGAGCGCCGCCTGCCTTCTCATCGGCCTCGCCGTTCCGGCCGTCGCCGAACCGTGCTGGAACTGTGGCGTAGGCGATCGGACCCATCGCAACGTCGCTCCCGACGGTAGCCTGCGGCATCGTCACGAAGCGGTCCGCGCTCCCGTCGGCAAGCCGCGCATCTGCTACCGTCCGGATGTCGGACGCCATTCGCGTCTCATCCCCTACGAGTGCTAAGCATCCAGCCTCGCAATGGCCCGGATCGAGCGGCTCCGCTCTAGCGATACCGCCAGAGCGCGCCGACAAGGGCGACATTCGCGAGCGCGAGCGTCGCCAGCAGGGCGAACAAGGCCTCGGCGCCACCATGCGTGAGGACGAAGGCGCCGAGCAGCGGAGCGGCCGCTTGCGCCATCAATCCAGGGCGGGCGAGCAGACCGAGCAGGGGTGCGTAGCGCTCCGGCCCGAACAGCGACAGCGGCACCGTTCCGCGCGCGATCGAGTAGATGCCATTGCCGGCACCGTACAGGACGAGCGCCAAGCCGACGACCGGCAGGTCGAGGGCGAGCAGCCCGACGCCGAGGGCGACAAGGGCCATCGCGGCCGTCAGCGTCCATAGTGGATGATGCCGTCCTCTGCCCGTCATCTCGATCACCCGCGCGGCCACCTGAGACGGGCCGATCAGTGCTCCGAACGCCACCGCCGAGGCCAACGGTACGGCCCGGGCTTGCAGCAGGGTGAGGAGATGAACGGAGATCATCGTCATCACCGTCCCGCCCAGAACCAGGATCGCCGCCATGGCGAAGAAGGCCCGTCGCTCGCGCGGGCTGAGGACGGGGCGGCCGATCTTGGGCGTTAGATCGATGGGCGCTTCGGCCCGAAAGGCCGGAATCAGCCGGAGGATCAGCGGCAGCGACACAGTGATCTGGAGCGCCGCGTAGGCGAGGCAGGTCCCGCGCCAGCCGACCTTGTCGACGAGGAGCGCCGAGAACGGCCAGCTCGCGGTGCTGGCAAAGCCGCCCCACAGGGTCAGCGTCGCGATGGCGGATCGGGCCTGCGCACCGTAGAGCCGCCCGAGGGTGGCGAAGGCGGGATCATAGAGGCCCGTGCCCATGCCGAGGCCGATGAGCAGCCAGGCGGCGAGGAACACCGGCAGGTTGGGGGCGCTGGCGAGCACGCCGAGCCCGAGCGCCATGACCAAGGCCGAGAAGGCCAGGACCGGCCGTCCGCCATGCTGCGCGATGGTGCGCCCGACTCTGGGCGACACCAGTCCGGCCACGAGAAGTCCGGCCGACAGGCCGCCGACGATCCACGACAGCGGCCAGCCCGTCTCCTGCGCGATCGGCGCCGCCAGGACACCGAGCAGGTAGAAGGACGAGCCCCAGGACAAAATCTGCACGACGCCGAGCGCCGAGATCACGGGCCAGCGTCGTTCCTGCTCCATCGCCAACTCTATTGCGGTCCGAGAAACGGCAGCCAGATCGCGAGGGCCGCTAGGGCCGCCAGCAGGACCGGCGGCGTGATGACGAGGCCGACCTTCATATACGCGCCCCAGGTGATGCGCTGCCCCTTGGCGGCGAGGACATGCAGCCAGAGCAGGGTCGCCAAGCTGCCGATCGGCGTGAATTTCGGGCCGAGATCGCAGCCGATCACGTTGGCGTAGACCATCAGCTCGCGCGTCAGTGGCGGCAGGTCGGGGGCCTGCTGAATGGCCAGCGCTCCGATGAGGACGCTCGGCATGTTGTTCATCACCGACGACAGGATGGCGGCAGCGAATCCGGTGCCGATGGCCGCCACCGCCGGTCCATGGCCGCCGAGCCAGGCGAGACCCTGCGCGAGGGTGTCGGTGAGCCCGGCATTCTTGAGGCCGTACACCACGAGGTACATGCCGAGGCTGAACAGCACGATCTGCCAGGGCGCGCCGATCAGGACCTTCGCGATGGGGATGACGCGGCCCCGGCCACCCGAGTACCAGCGCCCTGCCAGGGCGAGCAGGAGCGCCGCGCCGGCCCCCGTCACGACCGAGACGTGCACGCCCAGCGGCGCGGTGATGAAATAGGCAGCCAGCATGACCGCCAGAACCGGGAAAGCTGCCTTGAACACGAGCCCGTCGCGGATCGCCGTACGCGGCGCCTCCAGGTCCGCGACCGAATAGGAGAGCGGCAGGTCGCGCCGGTAGTAGAGCCACAGCACTGCCAGCGTTGCCGCGAGCGAGACGAGGTTCACCGGAACCATCACGGCGGCATAACGGCTGAACGAGATGGAAAAGAGGTTGGCGCTGACGATGTTGACGAGGTTCGAGATCACCAGCGGCAGGCTGGTCGAATCGGCTACGAAGCCGCAGGCCACGATGAAGGCCATGGAGGCCGCCGGCTTGAAGTCGAGGCGAACCAGGATCGCGAGTACGATCGGCGTCAGCAGCAGGATCGCCCCGTCATTGGCAAAAAAGGCCGTCATCGCCGCGCCCAGCAGGATCACCAGCGGGAACAGAAGCCGGCCCCTCCCACCGCTCCAACGCCCGATGTGGAGCGCGGCCCAGTGGAAGAAGCCGGCTTCGTCGAGGAGGAGCGAAATGACGATCAGCGCGACGAAGGTGAAGGTCGCGTCCCAGACGATTCCCCACACGACCGGGACGTCGCCGGGGGTGATGACCCCCGTCGCCAGCGCTACCCCGGCCCCGGCCAACGCGCTCCACCCGATCCCGAGTCCCTTCGGCTGCCAGATGACGAAGACGAGGGTCACGGCGAAGATGGCGAACGCGAGCATCGAGCGTTTTCTTTTTCTTTTTGCGGTGAAGCGGAAAGGTCAGGCGGTGCCGATGCGCCGGCCGTGCCCGTCGACGACGCGCTCGCCGTCCTCCTTGACGAACTCGCCCTGCTGGGGCGGTAGCAGGTCCAGTACCGCCTCGGACGGACGGCACAGGGCGACACCCTTGGGGCTGACCACGAGCGGCCGGTTCATCAGGACCGGATGCTCGGCCATGGCGTCGAGGAGCCGGTCGTCGGTGAGCGAGGGATCGCCGAGGCCGAGCTCGGCGTAGGGCGTGCCCTTCTCGCGCAGGAGATCGCGGATCGTGAGGCCTGCCCGCACCGCGAGCTGGCGCAGCATGTCCCGCGTCGGCGGGGTCTTAAGATAGTCGATCACGTGCGGCTCGATCCCGGCATTGTGGATCAGCGCAAGGGTGTTGCGTGAGGTCCCGCAGGCTGGGTTGTGGTAGATGACGACATCGATCACGTTGGATCCCTTGTGGACGCAGTGCAGGCGTCGAACGCCGTCAGTGCCGGGTTGCAGACCTCCGGACGGCCGCGGCAGCAATCGTTCATCAGGAAGTCGATCAGGCCGGACAAGGCCGGATAGACCGCACCGTAGATGATCGAACGGCCCTCGCGCCGGGATGCGATCAAGCCGGCATGCTCCAGCTCCTTGAGGTGGAACGAGATATTGGACGTGGACACCCCGATCTCCCCGGCGAGTAT
>NZ_CAXUJR010000078.1:0-16937 GCF_964251405.1 uncultured Methylobacterium sp. | reverse complement strand
ACGGATCGCCGGGGGCTGACGGCGACGTTCGCATCGATCGAACGCCAAGCCTATCCGAACGGCCACCACGCCGTGGTCGAGTCGGTGGATTCCGCCGAGGCTGCAGCTCTGGCCGATCCGGCCACACGGTACATCGTCCTGGTCCGCGCCGGCGATCTCCTTGCTCCCGGTGCGTTGGCCGCCATGGCTTTGGAGGCCGCACTGACGGGTGCCCAGGTCGTCGTCGGCCTTCGAATCCTCTTCGATCGCGGCGTGACCGGTATCGACGTCGTGGCGCATCCGTCGGGTCCGGTCGAGGCGGCCCTCCTTGCCACGGCCGATGACATTGCGGTGACCGGCGGCGAATTCCTCTTGGATTGGGCGGCCGTTCGGAAAGCCGGCGGGCTCGTCCGCCCGGCTGACCGTCCGAGCTCGAGCCTCTGGCACCGGCTGGCGGCTGATGGGGCGCGTCTGGCGAGGATCGGACGGCCGGTGCTGCTGCGGCAGGCTTCCAACGGCCGTTGGCATACGCCCGCGGCATCCGAAGGCCTATCCATCGTCGCCTTGACGGATCTCGGCTACACGGCAGGGGCCGGTATCGCGCATCGGCGCCTGAGCGACGCCCTGAGACTGGCCGGCCACCGGATCACGCATCGCATCCTGGCGCAGGAATCGCCGCCCGCGGCCGCGGAATGGACGGACACCTTCCCGCGTTCGGAGGCCGCGATCGTCGCCGGCGGGCACGACCTCGTCCTCGTCGGCAACGTCCACGGCGTGACCCGGGGCACGCGCTTCCTCGCGCGGCTGGCGGCCCACCTTCCCGTCGCGATCGTTCTCCACGACCTGTTTCCCCTCACCGGGCGTTGCGCCTTCCCGAAGGGCTGTCGGCTGATCGCGACCGGCTGCGACACCCGGTGCCCATCGCCCGATCAATATCCGCAGCTGAGCCCGAGCCGGATCGCGCGCGCCTATGCCGACAAGCAGGACGTCCTGGGCGGATCCATCGCCCCACTGCTCCTGGCGAATTCCGCCTGGACGGCGCTGGCCGCCCACGAACTCGCACCGCCGGGCACGGACATCGCGGAGATCGCGCTGGCATTTCCGACGGGTGTGTTCCAGCCGGGCGACCGCGCGACACTGAGGCAGCGCCTCGGCCTGCCCGAGGGCGACGTCATCGTCATGTTCGGCGCCGTCATCGTCGACGCTCCGGGCAAGGGGTTCGCCGACCTTTCGGCTGCATTGCGGAAGGTTGCGCGCCACGGGATCAGCTTCGTCGCTGTCGGCCGCCTCGACGATCCATCGGTCTTCGGTCTGTCCACCCTCATCTCCACGGGCCCGATCGGGGACGAGGCGACCTTGGCCGATTGGTATGGAGCCTGCGACGTCTACGTCACCGCCAGCCAGACCGAGACCCTCGGTCAGACGCCGATCGAGGCTGGCCTTTGCGGCACGCCGACCGTGGCCTATCGCTCGTGCGGACTGACCACGGCGGTCATCGACGGCGTCTCGGGTGTTCTCGTGGTTTCGAATATCCTGGCATCGGAACGAGCGGACGACCTCGCGGCAGAGCTGTCGCGGTTGATCGAGGACGAAGGCTTGCGCCGACATCTCGGCGCCTGGGGACGCATCGCTCTGGAGAATCGCAACAGCTATGCTGCCGCTGCGTTGCGGCTGCAGGATGTGCTCGCGTCGCGCGGCATCGGTTCGGCGCAGGACCGGTCGGGCCGGTTCCGGTTCGACCCTGCCCTCCTCGGTCACTTCGCCTTCGCCAAGGCGCGTGACCCGGGCCATGCCGGAACAGTGCCGACGCGATCCCATCCGGCCATGAGGACCCTGCGGCGCATCAAGCACGTACTGCTCGGGCGGGGAATGCCGTTCTGGCTGAGACGGCTTCTCCACGTCTCCAGCATGGTGCGCCGTCGCCTCGGGACGAGGCCGTGACGGGGCATGGCGGGACGCCGCGACGGATCTACGTCGATCAGACCCATCTCCGCGGCCATGTGACCGGTATCGAGCGGGTCGCGACGTATCTCCTCTCGTCGCAGGCGCTGGCGCCGCACGAGGTTCGCGAGATCCGAAGCACGAGCCTCGCGAGCCTCATCGCCTGGCAGCAGATCGGCCTGCCGGCGCTCGGCCTCGCCGACCGCTCCGCGCTGTTCGTGTTCCCGGGCTTTCCACCCGGCCCATTGTCGATGGCGCTGGGCACGCGCTGCATCACCTACGTCCATGACACGTTCCTCATCACGCGATCGCAGGAGCTGAATTGGAGGAGCCGGCTCTACATGGCGCCGAGCTTTGCCTTCGCGGCCCGCCTCGGGCGCCGCTTCCTGGTGAACTCGCGGACCACCGGTCTCGCGCTCCGGGCGTTCTGCCGACGCGACGCGCTCGTGGCGCTGATGCGGCCGCGCGTCCGCGACGTCTTCGGTCTCGCCGAGTTGCCGGGGCCGGCCACTCACCGTCTCGGCGAACCCCTGCGCCTCCTCGCCATCGGCACGATCGAGCCGCGAAAGGATTACCCGGCCATGATCGCCATCGCGGCAGCGCTCCACGCCGCCGGGATCGCGGTCGAACTTCACCTCGTCGGGAGAACCGGCTGGGGCCGCCACGCCTTCCTGGCCGACCCGCCGCCGTTCCTCACGGTCCATGGCTATCTCGACGACGGCGGCCTCAGAGCCCTGGTCGCGCGATGCCATCTCCTGATGTCGACCTCCCGCGCCGAGGGCCTCGGCCTGCCGCTCCTCGAAGCCCAGCATGGTGGATTGCCGGTCGTCGCGCCGGAAGGCGAGGTCTTTTCCGAGGTCCTCGGCGCATCGGGGATGTTCATCACCCCATCCGACCCGGAAAAAGCTGCCGCGACCCTGATCCAGGGCCTGCGCGACGGTCGGATCCGCGCGATGGCGGAACAAGCCCGGCCCAATGTCGAGCGTTGGAACGTCCTCGCGGCCAGGGATGCCGAGCGTTTCCGCGCCTTCCTCGACATAGGCGACGATGCCTACGCCGACGACCTCGACGGTATCGTCGCACCGGCCTGATCCATCGGCGGATATCCACGGACTCGACAAGTTCCACCTCGGCCGGTTCCGCCGCCGGCCCGTGCGCCACTCATCGTCGGCCCAGCCCCGCCCAAGCGGTCATAAATCTTGTATTCACACAAGCTTTTGCTGCGGACCTATTCCCCACGTCGGAGGTCATGCACTAGTCAAGGGTGAGCGTTGCTCCCATCAGATCTACAACGTTCCCATCCTTCAACGGCCGACACATCCGCGAGCCCTGATCGAGCACCCCGGAAAGCATGGCATGGTCAGTGCAAAGTTTCCCACGCTCCCAGTTTCGAGCGGGCCGGTTGTGCCGAAGCAGCACGGTCTTGCATCGAAACGGTCACGGTCTTGAAAATCGTGCCGAGGGCGTCACGTTCGGGGAACGGAATCGATGTTCGAGTTTGGGAACAACATCAGGGGTGAGCCGGTGATGGCGGCAGCGCCGGTCAGGCCCGGCCCCGATGCCAAGGTTCTCCTTCGCCGACTTCGGCAGGGCTTCGGCTTCATCGTGCTGAGCGTCCTCTTCATGGTCACATTGGCGGTGGCTGTGCTCACCATCCTGCCGCCGCGCTACACCTCCGGCATCCAGATCCTGGTCGATCCGGCCGATCTGCGCGTCCTCGACAACGACATCAGCAACCGGACGCCGCAGGCCGATAGCGGGGTATCCCTCGCCGAGAGCCAGGTTCGGGTCATCCAATCCGACAACGTCCTGCGCCGGGTCGTTCGCAAGCTGGATCTCGCCGACGACGACGAGTTCCTTCGCCCCCCTTCCGCCAGCCCGCTGATCAACGGCATCAAGCAGGTCCTTGGCATGGAGCCTCCGCCGGGTGGCCGCGATCCGGTCAACCTCGCCCTCGATGCTCTGCGGCTGAAGACCACGGTACGCCGTCCGGAGCGCACCTTCGTCATCGACGTCATCGTCGAGACCCAGGATCCCGAGAAGTCGGCACGGATCGCCAACGCCATCGGCGACGCGTTCTTCGCCGAAGAGGCGGCGGCGAGAACGGACGTGGCGCGGCGCGCCTCCGAGTCGCTTACGGGGCGGCTTGCCACCCTTCGGCAGGGGGTGGAGGAAGCCGAGCGCAAGGTTGTTCGCTATCGCCAGGACAACAAGCTCGTGAGCACCAGCGGTCGCCTTCTCAGCGACCAGCAGCTCGGCGACCTCAACCAGCAGCTCGTCACCGCCTCGATCCGGGCCGCGGAGGCGCGCGAGCGCCTCGGCCAAGCCAAGCGCATGCGGGCGGGCGAGGCGGGAACCGCTTTACCGGAGATGCTGCAATCGACCGAGATGCAGAACCTCCGGCAGCAATATGCGACGCTCTCGCGCAACACAGCCGAGCTCGCCACCCGCCTCGGAGAGCGTCATCCCGCCATGGCGGAGCAATATGCGCAGCAGCGCGACCTCCAGCGGCTGATCCAGCGGGAGAAGGAACGCATCATCGACAACTCGCAGAAGGATTACGACCGCTCGGCCGCGAGCGAGACCGCCATCCGCAAGAGCCTCGAGGCCGCCAAGGTCGAGACCGCCGCCAACGACCGCGCCAATGTCGGCCTGCGCGAGCTCGAACGGGAACTCGAATCGCGCAAGGCCGTCTACGAGACCTTCCTGCGCCGGTCGCGCGAGACGAACGAGCAGGAGCGGCTGAACAACGCCAATGTCCGCGTCATCTCCTCCGCGACGCCAGCGCGTGTGCGAAGCTGGCCGCCCTCTCCCAAGGTCGTCCTCCCCTTGGTCTTGGGACTCGGCCTGATGGTGGGAGCCGGGATCGCCCTTCTGCTCGGCGCCGGTCGGGACCGGAGACGCTCCAAGACAGCTCCTGTCCCCCATGGCCGCAGCTTTCGGGCGATCGATGCTTGATGATCATGGAGGCAGCGGAATGGACCTTCTACGGCGTCCGGACGCTTTACGCTCATGGATTGGCGTGGACGATGACAAGGGGTCTGACGACGGAGTCGGGAACGGCGGGAGAAGGGCATCCTGCTCCGGCGGTACCCCACCCATGGCAATAAGATTGTTCGGGCTGGATTTCGTCAGGGGAAGTGCGGACGATATCCTCACCGTCGCTGACTCGGCCGGCAGGGCACGGCCGCGGCTGATCGTGACCACCAACATGGACCACATCATTACCCTGTCGGAGAGCCCTGCATTCCGCCGGGCCTATGATGGGGCGGCTGCACGCACGCTCGACGGCATGCCTCTGGTCTGGCTCGCGCGCCTTCGCGGCGCGCGGGACGCCCGTCGCATCACCGGTCACGATATCCTCGACAGTGCCCTCGCGCGCCACTGGGCGACCGAGGGACGGGCCTTCGTCGTCTGTGCCAACGAGCGGATCGGCCAGGCGGCCACGGCCTACATCCTTCGCGGGGGCGGCACCCCGGAGGCGGTGGCCTTCGTCGTGCCGCCGTTGGGCTTCGAGCAAGATGCCGCCTACGGCGCAGAGCTTGCCGAGCGAATCCGCGTTCACGGGACGACGCTCCTGATCATGGCGATCGGGGCACCGAAATCCGAAATCTGGGTCGACCAGCAGGGCGCTGCCATCGGAGCACCGCTCGTGGTCGCGGTCGGTGGCGCCCTGGGCGTCATCATGGGTTTGCAGCCACGGGCGCCGCTCTTCATGCAGCGCAGCGGCCTCGAATGGCTGTTCCGCTTCGCGCAGGACCCGCGACGGCTGTTCCGCCGGTACTTCATCAAGTCGTGGCGGTTTCTCTCGCTGCTCGGAACCGCGTACTCGGACCGACCCGGCAATCCGCCGGTCGAGATTCGGTCGAAGCCTGACCCGTTCTCGTCCAAGGCCTGAGAAGCGTCGCCGATCAGGCCGGGCCGAACAGCGCCGGGTGGCGCAGCCTCAGGGCGAAGACCAGCATGAGAGTCTTGATGTCGCTGATCGCGCCGGCATCGCTCATGGCGGCCAGGGTGGCGAGATCGATCTCGTGGACGCCGATGTTCTCCTGCTCCTCGGCGAGGCCGCCACCGCCACCATGGCGGTCGGCGGCATCGTAGGCGGCGAGGTAGAGGTCGATCTGCTCCGTCGAGATGCCGGGCATGCTCCAGCCGGTTGTGACATGTTCGAGGTCATGCAGCGTGACGCCGGCTTCCTCGCTGACCTCGCGCCGTGCTCCCTCTTCAGGGTTGGCTTCGTCGAGGAGCCCTGCCGGTACCTCGAGCAGCGATGTGAGTCCGGCGGCCAGGAAGGTCGGCGGCCTGAACTGCTCCACGAGCAGAGCGACCCGACGGACCGGATCGTAGGGCAGCACCGCGACGGCCCGGCCGTGATCCTCGATCTCGCGCTTGATGCGGGTCCCGTCCTCGAGGGTGATCTCGGCCACGAGGAAGCGGCTCCAGCCATCATGGAGGGTGCGGGTGCCATTGATGACCGGTGCCATGCTGTCCCTCTCGGCCTGACGACGGTCGCGCCCGATGGCGGGACACCGGACCTGTTGGCCGCGGTTAGCAACAGAGATGGCGCAGGAATGAGGCGGTCGAAAGCGTCGGGACAGACCGTTCGGTCATGACGGACGGCGTTTCACCTCAACGGGACGTCGGATTTTCGGATGACGAACCGTAAGACGCCGTCGAACCGATCCTGACCCTCCAGACGATCGCCCTCCTCGCGCACCAGATGGGGGATGTCGATGGCGGAGAGGGGATCTGTGCAGACCACGCTGAGGGTTTGCCCTGGCCCGAGGAGGCGCAATGCCCGACGGGTCCGCAGGACGGGAAGCGGGCATTTCAGGCCGGTGAGATCGAGTTCGGTGTGCGGCACGGTCTCACTCATCGGCCGCGTCCCCCGCTCCTGCAAAGAGCTCCCTTCATGCAAAGGCCTGCCTTCGTCAAAGGCCTGCCGCCATGAAAAGACCCCGCCGGCGCGATGCCGGCGGGGTCTTGATCAACCGCGATCCTGGAGAGGTTCGGAGATTATCGAACCCGGACCTCGCGAACGATCTCAGTAGCCGTAGTAGCCGTAGCCATAGGCCGGGTAGCCATAGACGGGACGGGCGTAGCCGCCATATCCGCCGTAGCCATAGACCGGACGGGCATAGCCACCGTATCCACCATCGTAATAGCCGTAGCGGGGCGCCGCGCTGGCAGCCAACGCACCGCCGATGATGCCGAGGGCCGCGCCAGCTGCAAGGGCACCACCGCCGCCGTAGCCGCGGCGGCCGTAACCACGGCCGTAACCGCCGCCGTAATAGCCGCGGCCACGATAGCGGACTTCCTCAACGTGATTTGCCTGCCCGGCGATCTGCCCGGCATTCACCGCCGGCATCGGCGCAGCCTGGGATGGGGTGAACGATCCGGCCATCATGCCGACGGCAGTGGTTCCGGCGAGGGCGAGAGACATGATGCGCGACATGCGAGAAATCTCCATCTCGTGAATGTAGGTGTTAAAGACCACAGACAAGATGAACCGTAGCCGAACGGTGGAGTTCCATGCGTGCGCGCCGGCACGACCTTGGGCCGCACGGAGCGGGCCTGCTCTGCCGCCATCCGCCGCGCTCGCTCAGAAGGTACAATCCCGGAACGCCGGCTCCACGGAGCGCTGCCAGGATCGTTCGAACGCGGCGAGATGCTCCTCGGCCAGGGAGCGACCCGACGCGATGATCGCTTCCAGCGGCTGGAGATAGACGGTCTCGTCGCGCCCGGCTTCGTCCCGGCGTGCTCGCGCCGCAAGGCCGCGCCGCGCGATAGTCAAGGCCTCGGCGGCCACCGTTCCGACGCTGCGCCCCGCGACCATTGCGGCGAGGCCGAGCCGCGGCACGGTCGCCCGCAGGGATTCGCGGTCGGTCGCGTGCCAGTCACGAACGAGGGCACCGGCATCAGCCAAAGCCGTGTTGTCGTAGAGGAGACCGACCCAGAAGGCCGACTGTGCGGCGATCATTGCCGGGCCGCCGACATCGGCCCCGCGCATCTCGATGAAACGCTTGAGGCGCACCTCCGGGAAGGCGGTCGATGCGTGGTTCGCCCAATCCGACACGGTCGCGTATTCGCCGGGCAATGCCGCCAGACGACCTGCCATGAGGTCACGGAACGAGGCTCCGGAGACGTCGTGATAGGTTTCGCCGCGCTTGACGAAATACATCGGCATGTCGAGGAGCCAGTCGACATAGGTCTCGTACCCGAAGCCCTCCTCGAACGCCTGCGGCAGCATGCCGGTGCGATCCGGATCGGTATGGCGCCAGATCTCGGAACGACGGGACAGGAAGCCGTTGGGACGTCCGTCGGTGAACGGCGAGTTCGCGAAGAGCGCGGTGGCGATGGGCTGGAGGGCGAGCGCAACCCGCATCTTGGCGGCCATGTCGGCTTCGGAAGAGAAGTCGAGGTTCACCTGAACGGTGGCGGTGCGCAGCATCATGTCGAGGCCGAGCGTGCCGACCTTGGGCATGTAGGCGGCCATGATGCGGTAGCGGCTCTTCGGCATCACCGGCGTCTCGGCCCGCGTCCATTTCGGGCTCATGCCGAGATCGAGGAAGCCGATGCCAATCGGGTCGGCGAGGGCGGCGACCGCGTCGAGATGGGCGTGAAGTTCCGCGACGGTGGCGTGGATGTCGGGCAGCGGAGCGCCGGACAGTTCGAACTGTCCGCCGGGCTCGAGGGAGATCGCGCCGCCCTCTGCATCGGCGAGGCCGATGACATGGCCGGCATCCTCGATCGCCTCCCAGCCGGTGCGGCGCGCGAGCCCCTCGAGGAGAGCCCTGATGCCGTGCTCCCCGTCATAGGGGACGGGTTGATGGCCGGCCCGGTAGAACGGGATCTTCTCGTGCTCGGTGCCGATCGCGAAACGCGTGCGAGGTTTCTCGCCGGCAGCGAACCAGGCGATGAGTTCGTCGCGCGTGGTGAGCGGCGTAGTGTCGGACGTATCGCGCGCCATGCGCTGCCTCGCGGTGAAAAGGGTCGTATCCCGATAGGGAGGCACGCCGGATGGGAGCAGACCGCTCCCCGATGATGTCGCCTCCTTAGTCCAGGCGACAAGGGCGAACAACGCACGCCCTGCGTCAGCGTGTGTCGCCGAGCACAGACTGCACCAGGGCCAGCGCCACCACGGCGGCCGTATCGGCCCGCAGGATCCGCGGACCTAGGGACAGCGCCACGGTGTTGGCCCTCGCCAGGATGAGCGCGCGTTCCTCTGGAGCGAACCCGCCTTCGGGGCCGATCAGGACGGCGAGCGGAGGCGCATTCGCCGGACCGGCCGCAGCCCTGAGAGCGGCAATCGGGTCGCTGACCGGCGCGTCCTCGTCGCAGAAGACGAGGAGCCGGTCCGGGGCAAGCTCGGCGAGGGCGATCGGCAGGCGTGCCGCGGCGGGCAGGTCGGGAATGGCCAGGATGCCGCATTGCTCGGCCGCCTCGATGGCGTTGGCACGCAGGCGCTCGGCGTTGAGCCGCTCGCCCTGCGTATAGCGGGTGAAGACCGGCCGGATCGTCCCGGCGCCCATCTCGACGGCCTTCTGGGCGATGTAGTCGAGGCGGGCGCTCTTGAGCGGGGCGAACAGATAATGGAGATCGGCCGCTGCCGGCTGCGGCCGCGTCCGTTCGCCCAGCCGAAGATCCGCGCTCTTGCGGCCGTTCTGGACGATCTCGGCACGCCATTCGCCGTCGCGGCCATTGAAGACGAGGACGGGATCCTGGGGTCCGCGGCGCAGGACGTTGAGGAGATAATTCGCCTGCGCCCGGTCGAGGGGGAGCGTCGCGGCGGCGCTCATCGGCCGGTCGATGAACAGGCGGGGCGCGGTGAAGTCGTAGGCGGCCATGGCGGCGTCGTCGCGTGCCGCCGGTCGGCTGTCAACGCGGATGCTTCCGGGCCGCCCCGTCGAGCGGCTTGCAGAAATGCCACAGCGACGTCTTTTCGCGATGTTGCCCACACCTGAGCCGCCACGATCCTTTGCGGCTCGAAAGACGCCACATTCCTATGCGGAAAGGGCAACCATTCGGGATGGCGCCGACCATGCGCGATTCTAGAGGGTTTCGTTGGTGCGGCACGCGGACGGTGAGCTCGGGTTTTTCCTGAGGACCGTTCGGGTGAGAGGGAGATGAGAGATGTCTTTCAAGCGTATGGCCATGGCGATCCTTGCGGTCGTCGGCAGCGCATCGGCGGTCGACACTGCCCTCGCGCAGAGCGCCGAGTGCGGTGAGATCCAGAAGACGCTGCAGGCCCGGAAGGACCTTGTCGCCAAGGCGAACGTCGCTTCGAACTCGAAGAACAAGATGACGCCGCAGGCGGCCTGCGCGTTGTTCGGTAAGCTTCAGACCAACGGCTCCGAAGGCATGAAGTGGATCGCCGCCAACAAGGAATGGTGCTCGATCCCCGATTCCTTCGCGGACGGCTTCAAGGCCGACCACACCAAGGTCGTCGGCATCAAGACCAAGGTCTGCACGGTGGCCGCTCAAGCGTCCAAGATGGAATCGCAGGCGCGGGCCCAGGCCCAGAATGGCGGCGGCAGTGGCGGCCTCCTCGGCGGCCCCGGTCTCACCGGCAGCCTGAAGATGCCGCAGGGCGCGCTCTGATCGTCGAGCACGCCGGCCGGTGGCGGGCGTGACGGAACCACCTGTGGTGGAGGGCCGCGTCGCGGACGCGGTCGCCGGGCATTGGGTCGACGGATGGGCACCGCGCGCCGCGCGGCCCTATCTGCGACTGGCGCGGATCGACCGGCCGGTCGGCTGGTGGCTGCTGCTCCTGCCCTGCTGGTGGTCATCGGCCCTGGCGGCAGTCGCGGCGCATCGCCCTTATCCCGACCCTTTGCATCTGCTGCTGTTCCTCGTCGGCGCGATCGCCATGCGCGGCGCCGGCTCGACCTACAACGACATCGCCGACCGCGACCTCGACGCCAGAGTCGAGCGCACCCGCGGCCGTCCCCTGCCCTCGGGCCAGCTGCGCACGCGCGATGCCGCATTCTTCCTGGTGGCGCAGGCCCTCGTCGGCCTTTTGGTCCTTCTGCAGTTCAACGGCACCGCGATCGCCGTCGGCATCGCCTCCCTCGTACCGGTGGCGATCTACCCGTTCATGAAACGGGTCATGCCGATGCCGCAGCTCGTGCTCGGCCTCGCCTTCGCGTGGGGTGCGCTGATGGGATGGGTGGCCGTCTTCGGTACTATCGAAGCACCCGCGGTATTGCTCTATGCCGGGACGATCGCCTGGGTGATCGGCTACGACACGATCTACGCGGTGCAGGACATCGAGGACGACGAGATCGCCGGCATCCGCTCCTCGGCGCGGTTCTTCGGCGATCGCGTGAGACCGGCCGTCGGGCTCTGCTACGGCCTTGCCGTCATCCTCGTGGGTGCGGCGGGATGGCAGGCGGGGATCGGCCCGGTCGGAACTCTGGGGATCGCGCTGTTCGCCGCTCATCTGGCACGGCAGGTTTCGCAACTTCGCGATCGTGACGGGCGTGGAGCGCTCTCGCTGTTCCGCTCCAACCGCGATGCAGGCCTGGTGTTGTTCGTCGGCCTTGCCGCCGACGCGGCCTGGCAAGGCATCCCCGGCGCGTAGAGGACTGCGTCTAGGAGAGGGCGCCGCTGATGATCTCGGATTCGCCGCGATGGATCAGCGGACGCACCGGAAGCTGTCCGGTCTTGCGGCGCACGAGGAAGCGCGGACGGCGATTGTTCAGGAAGCCGTGACGACGGCGGGAGCGGGTGGTCCCGAGGGCGACCGGACCGAGCTGGCGCGACACCATGGCGAGTTCCCCATCCTCCCGCACGATCATTCGCGGCAGGCCGGATTTCGCCGCTACGTCGCGCCAGATGGCGACGACATCGTCCTCGGTGAACGGACCGAGCCGGCTCAAGGTGTTCCCCTCGCCATCAACGATGAGAAGGGCGAATCGGTCCTCGCCGCAGGCCTCGGCCTCGTCGGTTGCGAAGCTCAAAGCGACGCCGTTGGCAACCGACCCCCCGGCGATCCGGCCGAACATCGGCAGGCGCGTGAGCGCGACATCGACCTGGACGGACGAGACACCGTCCTGGGCAAGCGCGGGATGCGTTCCGGTGGAGATGGTTGCTGAAGTCTTCATTGCAAAGCAAACCTTCTTGCTTGTCTTGGGCACAGTCGGACCGTGCGTCATGACAAGCACATTCGCGTCTCAACTCCTCCGACGACCTTAAGAGTGACAGTTAAGCGACCGTGGCTTTGGTGAAAGCCAGCGGAATGCTCAACAGTTCCTTGTGCCGATCGTCGAAAGCCCGTTCTATCGGCCTTGCCGCCGCGATCCTTGTGGCGACCCCCACGGCGCCCTACAACGCAGCGAGCGGTGGTGGATAGGGTGGGCCGGCCCGTGCGCCGGCTTTGCTCGCACGCCCCTCGCTCGACAGCCACACGGAGCCGTATGTCCGCCTCGATGACCCCTGATGCCGTGCGCGCGCTGCTTCCTGCCCTGCGCGAGACCATCCGTGAAGCGGCGGCGCTCGCGCTTCCTTTCTTCCGAGCGGGTGCGCAAACCCGGGCGCGCGTCTGGTCGAAATCCGGTGGCTCGCCGGTGACGGAGGCGGATGTGGCGGTCGATACCTTCCTGAAGGTGCGCCTGAGCAGCCTCCTGCCGCAGGCAGCGTGGCTCTCGGAGGAGACCATCGACGACGCTCTGAGGCTCGGCAACGACTTCGTCTGGATCGTCGACCCGATCGACGGCACCCGTGCCTTCCTGTCGGGTCACCCGGATTGGTCGATCGCCGTCGCTCTCCTGGTTGGCGGCGAACCGATGCTGGGCTTCGTCCACGCACCCGTGACAGATCGCTTCTATGAGGCCGTCGCCGGCGGGGGAGCGACCTGCAATGGGCACGCCATCACTGCATCGATGCAGGACCGGATCGAGGGCGCCCGCGTCACGGGCCCGAAGACGATGATCGAGCGCTTGGCCAGAGGTGCCACGGCGGCCGGGGTCAAGCCGGCCATGATCCCGATCGACCGTGTCCCGTCACTGGCGTTGCGGATCGCCAGGGTGGCGGACGGCACCATCGATATCGGCTTGGTCTCGTCGAATGCCCGTGACTGGGATCTCGCGGCGGCCGATCTCATCCTGCGAGAGGCCGGCGGAGCGGTCATCGAGCTCGACGGCGAGGCGACGACCTATAACCGGCCCGATCCCGTTCACGGTGAACTCGTCGCGCTATGCGGCGGCGTTCGAGAAGCGGTGGTCGATGCCTTCGCCAAGCACGGCTAACGCGGACAAGGACTGGTCAGCGGATCCACGCACTCCTCCCATGATGGCCATCCGCCTCGCGAAGACGGTCGGGTCATGAATCCGAAATGTACGGGACCTGCACGATCGCCGTCTGGAAGACCGCCGTTGCGGCGGCCATTCGCCAGTCGGATGATGCCCTTGCGGAAAGTCAGGCACCTGTCCCGCTGTCATCGACAGGGATGCACGTCCGCGACACAGCAGGGTGATGTGAAGAAGGTGTGCCAGCGGTCCGGATCGGTCCGCCGGCATATCGACTCTCAGGCCGAAGCGCTCTCGCGCAGGGCGACCGCCGAGGGTGCCAAGCCAAAGCGCTCGGCAAGGTGCCAGCGCAGCTCTCGGGGAGAATGATAGTTATAGGACTGGTCGATCATGTCTGTGAGATCGACGGTCTGGTTGTTCTTATTGTTGAGGTTGCCGAACCCGGCTTTCCTGAGGCGTGCTACATTGAACGTCGCCGCATCTGTCACCGGCGAACGAACGCCGCGACGGCGGGTGTATTCGAACATCATGTTTTTCTTGTTATCTTTCACTTGGTTTTCAAAGGGCGTCGCTGTGCGAACAAGCCCTGAACTCTTTTACATCGCAGGCACTCTGATGCCGACGGCGATTGTGCCGTCCGGCAACCTCCTCCCACCGGAGTCGATCGTCGGAAAGCGGAGACCGGTCTCATCATCCG
The DNA here is from genome assembly GCF_964251405.1 of uncultured Methylobacterium sp. GTDB lineage: Bacteria > Pseudomonadota > Alphaproteobacteria > Rhizobiales > Beijerinckiaceae > Methylobacterium. The sequence goes on along the minus strand of NZ_CAXUJR010000078.1, from coordinate 3,071 downwards.
GCGTGGTGACGCCGACGCTCACGTCGGTCGCCGGAGGGGCTCAGGCCGCCTGGAGGTTTCCAGCCGAGTCCTTGCCGCTGCGCTTGTCCGTCTGGATCTCGTAGGAGATCTTCTGGCCCTCGACGAGGTTGCGCATGCCAGCCCGTTCGACCGCGGAGATGTGAACGAACACATCCTTACCGCCGTCGTCCGGCTGGATGAAGCCGTAGCCCTTGGTCTCGTTGAACCACTTAACAGTGCCGGTATTCACGAATAAAACCTCGTATCGTTCACGTCCCGAGCACGTCGACCATTGCTGGCCATGGCGTACCGGGTATTGTCAGTCTTGCGGGAGCGGCAAGGTTGCCGACGCCTGTTGTCACAGCCGTCAGTCTGACCGATCCCCGCGACAGTCTACTTAGGTCGGGGATGCGGCGGCAACAAGGCGTCGGCCGTCGATCGCGGCACCGAGGGACTTCCGGCGTCCGCGGAACCGACGCCGACGGCCCTGTGTTTTTCGCTCCACGCCATGCATATAAGAGTTCGGTCCCAAGCGGTTAGGCGATGCGGTTAGGCAATCCATGGCGGGCATCTCGGTTTCCCTCGAAGGCGCGAACATCCAGCTCTCGTTCCAGAAGGACGAGCAATCGACCGCCGTCGTGATGGACGCCCGCGCGGCACGGGCCCTCGTTCAGGCCGTGGGCCAACTCCTCACGGCGATCGATGAGCCGGACGACGGCGGGATGCTCGAACATCTCAGCGACGAGGACATCGCCATGCTGGAGGTGACCTCATCGGCGATCGAGGTCGGGACCGACGAACAAGGTCAGGCCGTGGTCGCCCTGCAGGCTGGCGCCCTGCCGCCGTTCCAGCTCCGGCTGACGGACGAAGAGGCCCGTCACGTCGCGACGAGCCTCTCAGAGATCCTGAGCGCCCCGCGCGACGTGCGTGCGTCGCACGGGGATCACTGACGGTCCGCTACATCCGCACGCCGGGATCCGTGGGGACGCCGGGCAGATAATCCGGCTCGGATCCCGGGCCGCCCGGCTCGCCGACACCGGGATCGTCGACCGGATAAGGCGAGCGCGGCCCAGTCGGCCCGATATCCGGCTGCTCGTCGGGGGTTGGCGGCATCGGCAGGTTGCCTGGAATGCCGCCGGGCAGGGGTTCGGGGATCGGTAGGCCTGGATTGGCCATGCTGAGCCTCCTCCGGTTTTTGGGGTGTACAGACCAACAGCCCCTCCGAAGGTCGGTTCCCTTGATCGAGCCGCGAGCCGGGACCGTCGCGCTGCGCACTTCGCGAGACTTCGGGGAACCGTCGACGAGGCGGCATGCAGCCGCGACGCCATTCCGAGGGCCTGATCCCAATCAGCCCGCTCGGTTCGACGGACGCAGGGATGTAAGCGTCCTGCGACGGTCGTGAGAGTTCAGCGCTTGGCGGTCTCGGCGCGCTTCGGCTTGGCCTTTTCCGGCACCGAGCCGGCGATGAGTTCCGACAGGCGCCGCTGGTCGAGACCGTTGGCCATGTCCTTGACCGGCTCAACGGCCCGCGACGACGGCTGAGGCGTGATCGAGCCCGTCGTCACGGGATCCGCCGGGATCGCTGCGATCGCACGCGTCTCCGGGGCCGGCTCGCGCTGGACCCTCATGGCCCAATGGGCTGCGGTGGAGAGGGCGGCGATCGCGAGGATCGCCTTGATGCCGCCCGTCAGAAGGCGTCGCATGGTGGTCTGGTCCGGAGCTTGCGCGGAAGATCGAGGATCGGTTCCCCGATCACGGATCAATCTGCGCCAAGATCCCTAATGGACGCTTCCGAGCCCCGATCGGATCCGTCCCGGAACGGCGCAGCCGAAGGCTGCGCCGGGTCGGGTGTCAGCTCAACGAGCCGCAGAATCGCTGGATCCGGTTGCACGCCTCCTCCAGCGCCGTGTTCGACGTGGCGTAGGAGATGCGCAGGTTCGGTCCGAGGCCGAAGGCCGATCCGTGAACGGCGGCGACGCCCTCGGCCTGCAGCAGCTCGACCACGAAATCCTCGTCGGTCTCGATGGTCTTGCCGGCCGGTGTCTTGCGCCCGATCGTCTCGGCGCAGGACGGGTAGACGTAGAAGGCCCCCTCGGGCGTCGGGCATTTCAGGCCCTTGGTCTGGTTGAGCATCGACACGACGAGGTCGCGGCGCTCGTGGAAGGCCGCCTTGAACCGGGCGAGGTGCTCCTGCGTGCCGTCCAGCGCGGCCACCGCTGCCCATTGCGAGATCGAGGAAGCGCCCGAGGTCTGCTGGCCCTGGACGAAGTCCATCGCCTTGATCAGGTGCTCGGGACCCGCCGCATAGCCGATGCGCCAGCCCGTCATCGCATAGGCTTTCGAGACGCCGTTCATCGTGAGCGTACGCTCGTAGAGCGCGGGCTCGACCTGGGCCGGGGTCACGAACTCGAAGTCGCCGTAGACGAGGTGCTCGTACATGTCGTCGGTGAGCACCCAGACCTGGGGGTGGCGCATCAGGACGTCGGTGATCGCCTTCATCTCGTCGCGTCCGTAGGCCGCGCCGGACGGGTTCGAGGGCGAGTTGAGGATGATCCACTTGGTCTTGGGCGTGATCACCCGCTCCAGCTCTTCGGGCTGGAGCTTGAAATCGTGCGCCATGGCGGTCTCGGCGAAGACCGGCGTGCCGCCGCACAGGACCACCATCTCCGGGTAGGAGACCCAGTAGGGTCGCGGGATCACGACCTCGTCGCCGGGGTTCAGGGTAGCCAGCAAAGCGTTGTAGATGACGTGCTTGCCGCCAGTGCCGACGATGGTCTGCGAAGGCTTGTAGTCGAGCCCGTTCTCGCGCTTGAACTTCTTGGCGATAGCCTCGCGCAGGGGGACGATGCCGGAGACGGGCGGGTACTTGGTCTCGCCGCGCCGGATCGCCTCGATCGCCGCATCCTTGATGTGATCGGGCGTATCGAAGTCGGGCTCGCCGACCGACAGGCTGATCACGTCCATGCCCTGGGCTTTGAGCTCCCGCGCCTTCTGCGTCATCGCGATGGTCGCGGATGGCTTCACGCGGGAAAGGGCGTCGGACAGAAAGCCCATGGCGGCATGCTCCTGAT
>NZ_CAXUJR010000077.1:15769-17540 GCF_964251405.1 uncultured Methylobacterium sp. | reverse complement strand
CCTCCGGCAAAGCCCGCAACGCAAAAGGCTCGGACAAACCGTCCAATATCGAGGTCTTCGTTACTATCCGTGACACCGCGAAGACCTCACGTCCGAAGGGAAGACAAGGCCGCAACACGGTGCGGCCATACGAGGATTCAGGATTCTAAAAATCGCCATCGCGCGGTCAATCCACGTCGAGCGGCGCCGTCCCGACGGCCCTGCCGGCCGGGTCGAGGGTGATGGTCTGGATCCGCGCCTCGGCCCGCTGCAGCAGCGCCTCGCAATGGCGCTTGAGCAATTCGCCGCGCTCGTAGATCGCCACCGACTCGTCGAGGGGCACGTCGCCCTTCTCCAGGCGCCGGACGATCTCCTCGAGCTGCTCGAGGGCTGCCTCGAAGGGCAGGTCGCCCTCGGGGATCGGCGCCGCGGCGTGGGCGTTCGCGGTCTCTGGCGCCGACGCCATCGCGGGTCGAGCTACGGTCATTCTCAGGTCCATCCTCAGCTGCCGGTTTAGGCCGGGCCGCTACCGCCCGGCAACCCTGCCGGCTATCGAGGCTCGGACCCTTGGGGAGAATCCGCGTCCGTGGCGTCGTTTGCGCCACACTCGTCCCGTGGCTCCTGAGGAGCGAACGAGACGAGGTCGAGCCGGAACGGCGTGCCCTCGAAGGCCTCGGCGCCGCGCCCGATGTCGGCGATCGCGGCGACCATCCGGCCCTCGCGCCCGAGCATCGCGTCGGCCACCGCGACGAGGCGCGGGTTGGGCGTTGCGCTTGCGGAGGCCGCCCGCAACGCCCGCGATACGTCGCGCTCATCGCGGGCGGGATCGAGGGCGCAGGCCGCGATGAAGGCGGCAGCCGTGGAGCGGCCGATCCCGGCATAGCAGTGGATCACCAGCGGCGCCGACCGGTCCCAGCCCTCTGCGACATTGAGGATCTGACGGACGTGGGCCTCGGCCGGCAGGACGTGGCCCTCAAGAGGAACTGAGATGTCGCTGACGCCAATGATGCAATGACGGTTCGGGGCGATGCCGTCCGGCCGCGTCACCGCAGACCCGACGGTGGCGAGAGTCAGGACGTCCCGGGCGCCGGTGGCGGCCACCGTTTCGGCGAGGCGCGAGAGCGGGCAGACGTGGATCGCCGTCACGGTACGATGTGCTCCCGGAGGTCGCCGAGTTCCGCGAACCGCGCGAGGAAGCGCGCCTGCGCCGACGCGGTCGGCCAGGGATCGAGCAGCGCCATCACGGGAGAGGGCAGGGTGACCGGCTCGCCGAAGATGCGTTCGGCTTCAGCCGGGTCGAAGCCCGCGAGCCGTGTCGCCTCGTGATAGGCGGCGACCGTGTCCGCGCGCTTGACCAGGGCGATCGCCTCCGGCGTCGGCTCGTCCAGGCGATAGCGGCGCCGGATCGCCACCAGCAGACGCCGCTCCACCGCCTTGTAGGAATCGCCGATCGCCGCCTTGAACGGCGAGATCAGGTCCCCGACCACGTATTCGGGAGCGTCGTGGAGCAGGAGTTCGAGGCGCTCCGCCGGCGTCGGGCCGGGGCCGAGATGGGCGCCGATCGCCTCCACCAGCAGGGCGTGCTGAGCGACCGAGAACACGTGCGGCCCATGCGTCTGCCCGTTCCAGCGCGCGACCCGGGCGAGCCCGTGGGCGATGTCGGCGATCTCGATATCGGCGGGCGCCGGGTCGAGGAGGTCGAGGCGGCGGCCCGACAGCATCCGCTGCCAGGCGCGGAGCGGGGCGTCGGTCATGGTGGGATGACGATCATGGCGGGGTGACGATCATGGCG
>NZ_CAXUJR010000077.1:5937-15669 GCF_964251405.1 uncultured Methylobacterium sp. | reverse complement strand
GCAGCGTGTCGATGGCAGTCGACGAGGTGGTCGTTGACGAGGCCCACGGCCTGCATGAAGGCATGGACGATGGTCGGCCCGCAGAAGCTGAATCCTTGCGCCTTGAGTGCCTTCGCCATCCGGCGTGAGACCTCGGTCTCGGTGGCGATGCCGGCGCGGTTCACCGCATTGCCCTCGATCGGGGCACCGTCGACGAAGTCCCACAGGAAGCGCGAGAAGCCGGGTCCGCTCTCCTCGATCCTGAGATAGGCCTGCGCTCCGGCGACGGCACCAACGATCTTGGCGCGGTTGCGGATGATGCCGGTGTCGCCCATCAGCCGCTCGACATCGACCTGCGTGAACCGCGCCACCGCCTCCGGCTCAAAGCCGGCGAAGGCCCGTCGAAAGCCCTCGCGCCGGCGCAGGATGGTGATCCAGGACAGCCCGGCCTGGAAGCCGTCGAGGATCAGCTTTTCGTAGAGCGCGCGGCCGTCGTGTTCGGGCACGCCCCACTCGGTGTCGTGGTAGCTCACGTAGAGAGGGTCGAGGCCGGCCCACCAGCAGCGGGCGCAGCCGTCGGGATGGTGGATCAGGCCGGTGTCGTCGGCGGGCATCGTTGCGGTTTAGCTGGCGTCGAGGGAAACGCCAACGCCACCTCCATCCACGCCGTCATCTCGCGCCGACGGAGCGTCTGGATCCCGGGTTCGCCTTCGGCGCCTGGGATGACGGCGGAAGCGCCGGGCAATGCATCACCCGGCCAAGCCCACTTCAGGAAACGCGAAACTGGCGAAACCCGGCTTCTCCACGCCGAGCACGGCGCCTCCTACCCGCAGGGGCTCGCCGGCGGCGAGCGCATCGGCGAGGCGGTCGAGGCGGATCATGGCGAGGCCTCGGCTGCCGGCCCGGCTCGCCGTGACCCCCAGCACCTTATGGCCGGCGGTGATCTCCGCGCCAGGCTCCGGCACCTCGCCCGAGACGTAGGTCACGGGCACCACGCGGGTGCGGGCGGTGCCCCGGTGCTGCATGCGCGAGACTACCTCCTGGCCGACGTAGCAGCCCTTCTTGAAATCGACACCGCCGAGTTGATCCATCAGCGCCTCATGCGGGAAGGCGTCGCCATAGGGAAAGTCGCGCCCGCCCTCGGGGATGCCGAGGGCGATGCGGTGGGCGTGGTAGTCGTCCTCCGTGGCGTCGGCCGAGAACGCGCCGTTCGTGACGTACAACCGGTCGCCGAGGGCGGCGAGCCGGCCGTCCCGGCAGCGCTCCAGCCCTGCTGCCGTCTCGGCTCCATCCCAGGCGGCGGCGACCCCGAGCGCCGGATCGGCCGCGATGGCGACCTTGGCGCGCAGGCGGTAGAGGCCGAGGCGCTTGACGAGGTCGGCAGCCGCGCCGGCAGGTGCGTCGAGCCGGAAGCCGGCCTCCCCCGAGCGCGAGACCAGGAAATCGAACAGGATCTTGCCCTGCGGGCTCAGCAATGCCCCGAGCCGGGCCTCGCCGGGCTCCAGCGTCTCGACGTTGCAGGTAAGCACGCCCTGGAGGAAGCTCGTCGCCTCCTCGCCCGAGACGGTGACGACGGCGCGGTCCGGCAGCAGGGCGATCGGCATGGAGAAGCATCCTCGCACGGCGTTGCGCGCCGCGTGAGGGTGACATAAGCCGCCGCATCCCCCGTCTCAACGCCGTTCCGGAGCGACACCGATGGACCAGCCCTTCGATCTCCTCCTGTCGGGCGGCACGGTCGTGAACCAGGACGGTGAGCACCGCGCCGATCTCGGGGTGCGGGGAGGGCGCATCGCGGCCCTCGGCGACCTGTCCGCGTCCCAGGCCGCGGAGCGCCGCGACTGCACCGGCCTGCACCTGCTGCCGGGTGTCATCGATACCCAGGTCCATTTCCGCGAGCCGGGGCTCGACCACAAGGAGGACCTCGAATCGGGCTCGCGCGCCGCCGTGATGGGCGGGGTGACGGCGGTGTTCGAGATGCCCAACACCGACCCGCTGACCACCAGCGCGGCGACGCTCAACGACAAGGTCGCGCGCGCCCATCACCGCATGCATTGCGACTTCGCGTTCTGGGTCGGCGGCACCCACGAGAATGCGCACCAGGTCGCCGAACTGGAGCGCCTTCCGGGGGCGGCCGGGATCAAGGTGTTCGTGGGCTCCTCCACCGGCGCGCTGCTCGTCGAGGACGATGCCGGCGTGGCTGAGATCCTGGCGCGCACGCGCCGGCGCGCCGCCTTCCACGCCGAGGACGAGCCGATGCTGCGGGAGCGGAAGGGCCTGCGCGTGCCGGGCGATCCGTCCTCGCACCCGGTCTGGCGCTCGCCCGAAGCGGCGCTCAAGGCGACGCAGCGCCTCGTGCGCATCGCCCGCGAGACGGGCGCGCGCATCCACATCCTGCACGTCTCGACGGCTGAGGAGATGGCGTATCTCGCCGATCACAAGGACGTCGCCTCGGTCGAGGTGACGCCGCACCACCTCACCCTGGACGGCGCGGAGGCCTACGCCCGGCTCGGCACCCTCGTCCAGATGAACCCACCGGTCCGCGACGCGTCCCACCGGGACCGGATCTGGTGGGGGCTGTCACAGGGAGTCGCCGATATCCTGGGCTCCGACCATGCGCCGCATCTGCTCGCGGAAAAGGCAAAACCCTATCCGGACTCGCCCTCGGGCATGACCGGGGTGCAGACCCTGGTGCCGATCATGCTCGACCACGTCGCCGCCGGCCGGCTCTCGCTGGCGCGCTTCGTCGACATGACGAGTGCGGGCCCGAAGCGCCTGTTCGGCATCGCCCGCAAGGGGCGCCTTGCCGTGGGCTACGACGCCGACGTGACGGTGGTGGACCTGAAGCGCCGCGAGACCATCCGCAACGGCTGGATCGCCTCCAAATGCGGCTGGACGCCCTATGACGGCGTCACGGTGACCGGATGGCCGGTCGGCACGCTGGTGCGCGGCGCCTGCGTCATGTGGCAGGGCGACCTCGTCGCGCCGGGTCGCGGCGAGGCGGTGGTGTTCGAGGAGGCGTTGGCGGCCTCGTCGTGATGCCTCAGTGCTGCAGGCCCGTCGTGAACCCGCCCGCGCGGATGCGCTCGGGAAATCCTTCCGCATAGCTTGCGGTGGCTTCCTCGCCATAGGTGGTGACGAGTTCCTGGAAGGCGGCGAACAGGGCGGCCTGGGCCATGCAGTCGCCGTCGAGTCCGTCGAGACAGCCTTCCGCGAACGCTTCCGAGACGTAGCCGAGCGCGGCGCGCTTGTCGTCGATGTCGGCCTCGAAGGGGGAGGGAGCGGTTTCGGTCTGCATGGGCCCAACACATCGCTTCGCGCCGCCGAGACGAACGGCGGCTGATTCGAGAATCATAGGGCCGGTCTCCGGGTCCGGGAAGCCAGGAATTGCGAAGCGGTTAACACGAGGGCTCGAATTGCGCGGATCGTGGTAACGGACGCACCATGTGGCGCGCAGGCCACGGACGCGGCGCAAGGGTCGACCGGGCAACGTTCGGTGAAGCGGGGCGATCAGCCGCCGAAGCGGCCGGCCAGCGACTGCGACAGGCGCTCGCCCTCGGCGACGAAGCGCGTGGCCGCCAGGGTCGCGGCGGGCGTGCAGACCCGGTAGGTGAGGGCGTAGCCGCGGTAGCCGCGGTTGTAGGCGCCGGCCAGGCGATCGCGGCGTCCCGGAGTGACGCCTTCGGCCTCCATCAGCGCCGACATCCTCCGGGGCCATTCGGCGGCATCGGGGGTGGCGCAGAGGCCGCGCAGGAAGGACAGCGCGCCGATGATCTCGGCCAGGCGCATGAGATCGCGGTCGTAGGGTGCCGGGGGTGGCTCGGCCGGGGGCGGGGGCTCCTTCTCCTTCTCGGGCGGCTTGGCCGGTTGCCGCGCGGGCGGCCGCTGCTGGCCGAAGACCGGCGCCGGCAGGCCGAGGCTCAGGGCCGCCACCAGAGTGAGGGCCGATGCGGCCCTCACGGCGAGACGGCTCCGTCTTGGACGGCACTTTCTTGGGCCGCCGCGCGCGAAAAGGCCTCGGTCAGGGTCTCGACGAGGCCCGGCGTCGTCTCGAGCTCCGCCACTTCGGCAAGGGTAGCCCAGCGTACCGCGAGCGCCTCCGGCCCCGGCACCGGCTCGCCGCCGCTCCAGAGCGCGGCATGGGGATGGACCACGTAATGATGGCGCAGGCGCCCGTCAGCCTCGTGCAGGATGATCTCGGTGGGGGTGAGCGAGCCCAGCACCCTGGCCTCGACGCCGACCTCCTCGCGCAACTCGCGCAACGCCGCGGCCGCAAGGGTCTCGCCCGGTTCGACGAGGCCGCCGGGGAGCGTCCAGACTCCGCGCAGGGGTTCGTTGGCTCTGGCCGCCAGCAGGACCCGGCCGCCGCGCAGGACCGCGATGGAGGCACCGACGAAGGGCCGGGTCGGAAACAGCCTCGCCTCTGCCTCGCTCACGGCTTCACCACCGCCACGCGCCCGTCGGAGAGCCCAACGAGGAGGTGCGCCTGAGGCCCACGGCCGAGGGCGGACAGGCCGAACCCGGCCTTGGCGGGCAGGGTGATCCGAGCGCGCTCGCGGATGCCGTCCTTGAGATCGAGGATGGCGATGCTGCCGCGGTCGGCGGTCGCGAGCGCCAGTTCGGGGATGGCGTCCGTGTCGGTATCGATCGCTGCGGCGAGATCCGCCTCGGACGCGCCAGCCCCCCGGTCGGTGTAGCCGGGCGCCTCGCCGACGAGTCGGAAGCTCCCCGTCTCCCAGGCCCAGAGCTGGAGCCGGCCGGCGCCTTCGGGCGCCAGCACCGTCGCGACCCGCACGGGGCCAGGGCCGGCAAAAGGTCCCACGGCGGCGATGTCGAGGGCGCCTTCGGCCTGGGGCGGCGTCCGCCCAATCACGTCCCAGCCGGTTCCCGATCTGCCCACCGCCGTCAGCATCGGCGCGCCCGAGCCTTGCACGGCGACGGCGAAGACGAGGGGCGAACCCTCCGCCCGTGCGCCGTGGGGCCGGCCGGGCGCGAAAGCGGCACCGGACCCGGCGGAGACCGCATGGGCGGCGATCGGCACGGCCTTCGGTTCCGTGCTCATGGCCACGGGCTGACGCTCGCGGATGGTCAGGAGGGTGCCCGCCTCGCCGCGGGTGAGACCGGCGCTCACCGGCCCGAGCACGACCCCGCGCGAGCCGGGCAGGGCGCCCCGCGGCGTCTCGGAGGCCGCGATGCCGTCGATCGCCTCGGCGCCGATCAGGGTCGTCTCGATGCGCCCGTCCTTCAGGCTGAGGGCGGCGCCGCCGCCCTCGCCCCAGATGACGGCCACGGCGGCGTCCTCGGGCTCGGCGCCGAGCGTCGCCTTGGGGTCCACACTCTTCGGGCGGGCCAGCGGCAGGAGGCCCGATGTCGCCACCGAGACCGAGACGGCGCTGCCCGGACCACGCAGGGCGCGGGCGGTGAACGGCAGGTCGAGGATCGTGACGGAGGGCTCGGCGGCTGCGGCGGTGGCGGACAGGACGAGGGCGACGAGCAGCGGTAGGCCGCCTTCAGACATGCTGGCCGCCGTTGATGTGCAGCTCGGCGCCGTTCACGTAGGACGAGGCCTCGGTGCACAGGAAGTAGATCGCCTTGGCCACCTCGTCGGGGGTGCCGAGGCGCCGCTGCGGGATTCCGGCGACGATCTTGTCGGTGCCGGGCGACAGGATCGCCGTGTCGATCTCGCCCGGCGAGATCGCGTTCACGCGAACCCCGAGCGGTCCGAAATCGCTGGCGAGCTCGCGGGTCAGGCCGGCGAGCGCCGCCTTCGAGGTGCCGTAGGCCGCGCCCGCGAAGGGGTGGACGCGCGAGCCGGCGATCGAGGTGACATTGACGATCGAGCCCTTGGCGCGGGTGAGCTCGTGGCAGAGGCCGCGCGCGAGAAGAAGCGGCGCGAACACGTTGACCTGGAACACTTTTCGCCAATCGCCGAATTCGGTCGCGATGGCCCCCAGACGCTCGCCGCCCTCGCCCTTGGGAGAGATGCCGGCATTGTTGACGAGCGCGTGCAGGAGCCCGCCCTCGTCGGCGAGCCGCCCGGCGACCTCGGCGATGCCCCGCATGGTGTCCTCGGGATCGGCGAGATCGACCTGGAGATGGTCCTCGGGACCCATTTCCCACGGGCAGTTCTCGGGGAACGCGTGGCGCGAGCAGGTGATCACCCGCCAGCCGGCGGCCGAGAAACGCTTGACGGTGGCGTGGCCGATGCCCCGGCTCGCCCCCGTGAGCAGCATGATGCGCCGACGTTCGTTGACGGATGTGGCCAAGGCCGTTCCTTACAGGATCGGGGGCGGGCGCACCCTTCTGGTCCGCCGTTCCGCCTCACAGGTCTAAGCCGCGGGGCGCGGGAAATCCAGGGTCGATCCCGCGCCGCAGCAATGCGGAGCCGGCGTCCTCACGGATACAGCCGCGCCCGGTCCCATCCCGCGCCGGCGCGGGTGAAGCGGACCCGGTCGTGGAGCCGGAACGGGCCGTCCTGCCAGAACTCGATCGACACCGGCACGATCCGGAAGCCGGTCCAGTTCTCGGGGCGCGGCACCGGCCCGTCCTCGTAGCGCGCCGAGAGGGCCGCGACCTCGGCCTCCAGGGTTGCGCGGTCGAGGAGCGGCCGCGACTGGCGGCTGGCATGGGCACCGATGCGGCTGTCCCGCGCCCGGCTCGCGAAATAGGTGTCCGCTTCTTCGGCGCTCACCGGCTCGACCGGACCGCGGGCGCGGACCTGGCGGCGCAGGCTCTTCCAGTGCAGCACCAGGGCGGCCTGCGGATTCTCGCGCAGCTCCCCGCCCTTGGCCGAATCGACGTTGGTGTAGAACACGAAACCGCGAGGATCGACGCCCTTCAGGAGCACCATGCGCACGTCGGGCAACCCGTCGGATCCGGCCGTGGCGAGCGCCATGGCGTTGGCGTCCTCCGGCTCGCTGCGCGTCGCCTGCGCCATCCACTCGGTGAACAGCGCCCACGGGTCGTCGCGCAGGGTGAAGTCGCTCGCCGCCCCCGACTCATCGAACGTTAACCGATCCGCGCTGTAGTCGCTGCTCATCGTCGTCATCTCGGTGTTCATCTCGCAGGGCCCCAGGCCCACGCTCGCGGCAGGTGCTGCCATCCGGTGTCGTGAGATCAGGTGTAATGCGTTTGGTCGAGTGTAAGCAGAAGTCTCGCCGCGATCCACGGCCGTTGCCGTGGCGCGTCCTCATGGGTGCCGGCATCGGCCTCACGGTCCTGCCGCTGTTCGGTTGCGGCTTGCCGCTGATCACCTTCCAGACCGAGGAGGCGGCCGCTCTCGCCGAACCGGTCAGCACCGGCAGCATCGCCAAGCGGCCGGTGGGCTTCGGGAGCGATCTCGGGGCCGAGGACTGGCGCCGAGCCCATGCCGCCCTCACCGTCGCCCTCGATCCCCAGGGCAACGGCCGTCCGGTGAAGTGGGACAATCCCGACACGGCGCTGCGCGGCGCCGTGAACCCCACCGGCCTGCCCTACGTCGTCGGCGACCACATCTGCCGGGACTTCCTCGCATCGGTCATCACCCCGCAGAAGAGCCGTTTCCTGCGCGGCACGGGCTGCAAGCTGTCCGGCAGCGAGTGGGAACTGAGGAAGATGCGGGCGGCCAAGGCCGGAGCCTGAGGTTTCGGAGTGCCCCAGGTTTCGGACCCGAAGAGGAAGGCCTAAAACGGCGTTCGGCCTTCCCGGTTGACGCCGGCCGCGTCAGGGGCGAATCCTGGCGCAGGGACCGTTGCAAAGAAGCAACAGGGCCACTACCTCAAACCGGATTCCGACGGAAGCGGACAGGCGTCCGCGGCTCCGGCCGGCACCGAGATTCAAAGACCGACGATGCGCAATCCCTATGACGTGCTGGGTGTGGCCAAGGGTGCCGGCGAAGCCGATATCAAGAAGGCTTATCGCCGGCTCGCCAAGACCTACCATCCCGACCGCAACAAGGACGACGCCAAGGCCAAGGACCGGTTCGCGGAGGCCAATTCCGCCTACGAGATCCTCGGCGACGCGGCCAAGCGCGCGCAGTTCGACCGTGGCGAGATCGATGCCGACGGCAAGCCCCGCGCCACCGGCTTCGAGGGGTTCGGCGGGCAGGGCGCGCGCGGCAGCGCCTTCGATTTCGGCGGCGCGGCGCGCTCGCGCGGCGGTGCCGGCGGCGGGGTCGGCGAGGACATCTTCTCACACCTCTTCGGCGAGGCGTTCAGGACGGGGGGCGCCGGGGCCGGGGGAGGCCCGCGGGCGGCGCCGATGCGCGGCGAGGACGTCTCGGCCGAACTGAGCGTCACCCTGGAGCAGGTCGCCAGCGAGGAGAAGCTGCGTCTGGGTCTTCCCGGCGGGCGCGAGGTCGACGTGATGGTGCCCAGGGGTGTCGCCGACGGCCAGGTCATCCGCCTGCGCGGGCTCGGCCAGCCCGGCGGCCCGCGCTCGGAGCCGGGCGACGCGCTCCTCACCATCCGCATCCTGCCGCACGCCACATTCCGGATGGAGGGTGCGGACCTGCGCGCCACGGTCGAGGTGCCGCTGGAGGACGCGATCCTGGGGGGATCGATCCGGGTGCCGACCCTGACCGGCGCCGTCGAGATGAGGATGCCCGCCATGACGAGTTCCGGCCGCACCTTCCGCCTCAAGGGCAAGGGGCTGCCCAGGAAGGACGGAAGCCGTGGCGACCTCCTGGCCACCACGGCCATCGCCCTGCCCACGGGCGACGACGCGGCGCTGACCGATTACGCGCTCGCCCGTCGCACCGCGCGGGCGGGGGCCGGCCAGGGCTGAGCGCGCCCGCCGGACGCCTGTCGGGCTTTCGTCGCTGCCGGGCCTCCGCTAAGGATGCCGGGCGCGACAGGGCCATTCGGTCCCCGGGAGGCCCCCACCCATCTTCGTGGCCCTTGGATCAAGCGCCGCAGCCCCTCGATCAGGTGATTCATGGCTGACACGAACCCGGTTCACGATTCCGTCGGCGGACTCCTCGCCGGCAAACGCGGGCTGGTGCTCGGTGTCGCCAATGCACGTTCGATCGCCTGGGGCATCGCCAAGAGCGCCCACGCCCACGGCGCCAAGCTCGCCTTCACCTACCAGGGCGACGCCCTGAAGAAGCGTGTCGAGCCCCTGGCGCGCGAACTCGACGCCCACGTGGTCGGCCATTGCGACGTCACCGACTCGGCCTCGATCGACGCGGTCTTCGCCGCCGCCGCCGAGATCTTCCCGGAGGGCATCGATTTCGTCGTCCACTGCATCGCCTTCTCCGACAAGGATGAGCTCACCGGCCGCTACGTCGAGACGTCCGAGGGCAACTTCACGAAGTCGCTCCTGATCTCCTGCTACTCGTTCACCGCCATCGCCCAGCGCGCCGAGAAGCTGATGCCCAATGGCGGCTCGCTCCTGACGCTGACCTATTACGGTGCCGAGAAGTGGATGCCGCACTACAACGTCATGGGCGTCGCCAAGGCGGCGCTCGAGGCCTCGGTGCGCTACCTCGCCGCCGATCTCGGCCCGCAGAAGATCCGCGTCAACGCGATCTCGGCCGGCCCGATCAAGACGCTCGCCGCCTCCGGCATCGGCGACTTCCGCTACATCCTGAAGTGGAACGAGTACAACGCGCCCCTGCGCCGGACGGTGACCATCGAGGAGGTCGGCGAGACGGCGAGCTACCTCATCTCCGACATGTCCCGCGGCATGACCGGCGAGATCCTGCACGTCGATGCCGGATACCACGTGGTGGGGATGAAGAACCCTGACGCGCCGGATCTGTCGCTCGACAGGGATTGA
>NZ_CAXUJR010000077.1:0-5837 GCF_964251405.1 uncultured Methylobacterium sp. | reverse complement strand
CTCAATCCGGCACCGTCATCCCGGCGATCCCAGACGCCGCCTTCGGAAACCGTGGGTCCATCGCCTCGATGGTCTCGGCGATGGTACGGGCGACGACGAGGTTGCGGAACCACTTGCGGTTGGCCGGGACCACGTGCCAGGGCGCGTGCGGCGTCGAGCAGCGGCCGAGGGCCTCGGTGAAGGCCTCCTGGTAGACGTCCCAGGCCTGGCGCTCGACGAGGTCGGCGGGATCGAACTTCCAGTGCTTCTTGGGCTCCGCGATGCGGGCCTCCAGTCGCTCCTTCTGCTCGGCCTTCGAGATGTGCAGGAAGAACTTCAGGATCGTGGTGCCTTCTTCCGTCAGCATCCGCTCGAAGTCGTTGATGAGGCCGTAGCGCGGGCGCCAGACCGCCTCGGGTACGAGGTTCTTCACCCGCACCGCGAGCACGTCCTCGTAATGGCTGCGGTTGAACACCCCGACGATGCCGCGGGCGGGGGTGCGGGCGTGGTAGCGCCACAGGAAGTCGTGGTCGCGCTCGGCCTGGCTCGGCACCTTGAAGGAGGTGACCTCGCAGCCCTGCGGGTTCACGCCCTCGAACACCGCCCGGATGGTGCCGTCCTTGCCGCCGGTATCGATCGCCTGGAACACCACGAGCAGGCTGCGGCTGCGCTCGGCGTAGAGCCGCTCCTGCAGGGTCCGGATACGGTCGCGCTGCGCCGCCAGGGCGAGCTTGGCGGCCCCCTTGTCGAGGCCGCCATCGGCGTCAGGATCGATCGCCGAGAGGTCGAAGGGCGCCCCGGGCACCACGGTGACGAGACCGGCTCCCGAGTCCTGCGACGCCATTGCCTTCCGTTTCATGTGGGCCTGTGCCCTTTGGCGCTTGCCGTGAGTCTTCGACATGACAGTGTCAGCTCGCTTTCGTGCAATGCGCTCGCCGCAGGGCGACGGTGAGGACCAGGTCCGCAGATCGGGCAGGGGTGCCGGGAAGGGATGAGGGTTGTGACGACCGAACGTTCCGGCCACCATTCTGCGCCGTGCGGCGCATGACCCTACGCCGCACGGGACCGACGATCTACTTCGTGCGGCATGGGCAGACCGACTGGAACGCGCAGGGCCGACTCCAGGGGCAGCGCGACGTCCCCCTCAACGCCGAGGGCCTGCGCCAGGCCGGCGAGGCCGCAGACCGCTTGCGCGCGGTGGCGGGCGACGGCCTGGACGAGGCGGACTTCGTGGCGAGCCCGCTCGCCCGCACCCGGCGGACCATGGAGGCGCTGCGGACCCGCCTCGACCTCGACCACCAGGCCTACCGCCTCGACGAGCGGCTGAAGGAGATCAGCTTCGGAGACTGGGAGGGCTCGACCTGGTCGGAGATCCGGCGGCGCGACCGGGGCAGGGCCCTGGCGCGCGACCGCGACCGCTGGGAATACCGTCCGCCTGGGGAGGGGGCCGAGAGCTACGCCATGCTCGTCGACCGCGTCGCCCCGGCGCTCGCCGCCCTCGACCGGACCACCGTGATGGTGGCTCATGGCGGCATCGCCCGCGCGGTGCTGGTCGGTCTCGGCTACGTGAGCCCGGCACAGGCGCCGCGAATGGGCATCCGCCAGGGCGGCGTCCTCGTCCTCGACGGCACCGGTTGGCGCTGGACCTGATTCCCGCCGCACGAGTCCGGTTCAAGCGCGTCGCGCAAACGTGCTAGATGCCCTGGGACTGGACGGTGGCGTCGAGCTTCGCGGGCGTGCCGTCGAAGGGCCGAGACGGTGGCCGACGTCGTGGGAGAACGAATCCGGATCTCCGGAGTTCGTCGAGCGGAGCAGCGGATGAGCAGTCTCGCCGAGAAGACCCGGCCGCCGGCGGTCGCGCGCAGGGAGGCTGCCATCCTGCGCGGCCCGTCTCGCCCCGACCTGATCCGCGACGAGGTGCTGGCCGAGATCTTCCTCGCCAGCGCCGGGGCGCGTCCCGATCATCCCGCCCTCGTCGACGGCGCCCGGCGTGCCGCGGACGGAACCTGCCCGGCGGCGAGTTACGCCGACGTGGCGCGGCGCGCTCGCGCCATCGCCCGTGCGCTCGCCCATCGTGGGATCGGCCCCGGCGACGTAGTCGGCCTGTGGATGGCGCGCGGCCCGGACCTCCTGATCGCCCAGCTCGGCATCACCTTCTCCGGCGCCGCCTGGCTGCCCTTCGACGCCGAGGCTCCGGCCGATCGCGTCGCGGTCTGCCTCACTGACGCCGGGGCCAAGGCCCTGCTGGTCTCCGACGATCTCGCCGCTCAGGCGCCCGGCGCCGCCCCGGCCCTGACGGTGGAGGCCTTGCTCGCCGCGACCCCCGCCGACGCCCCCGACGCCGATCCGCGCGCGGCCGGCCTCACGCCCGCCCACCCGGCCTACCTGATCTACACCTCGGGCTCGACCGGCCTGCCCAAGGGCATCGTCATCAGTCACGCCAACATCTGCCATTTCCTGCGGTCGGGAAACGCCGTCTACGGCGTGCGCGCGGACGACGTGGTGTTCCAGGGCGCCTCGGTGGCCTTCGACCTCTCGATGGAGGAGATCTGGGTCCCCTACCTCGTGGGAGCGACCCTGTTCGTGGCGAGCCCCGCCATGATGGGCGACGTCGAGGCCCTGCCGGGGATCCTGGCGGAGGCCGGCGTCACGGTCCTCGACACGGTGCCGACGCTGCTGGCGATGCTGTCGCGGGATCTGCCCACGGTCCGCCTCATCCTGCTTGGCGGCGAGGCCCTGCCGGAGCCCCTGGTCGCCCGCTGGGCCACGGCATCGCGACAACTGTTCAACACCTATGGGCCGACCGAGGCGACGGTGGTGGCGACGGCGGCCGAGATGCGGCCGGGCGAGTCCGTCACCATCGGCGGCCCGATCCCGAACTACTCGGTCTACGTGGTCGGCGAGGGGCTGGAACTGCTCGGCCCGGGACAGCCCGGCGAGCTGCTGATCGGCGGCCCCGGCGTGGCGGAGGGCTATCTGCAGCGACCCGAGCTGACGGCGGAGAAGTTCATCGCCAACCCGTTCGCGTCCGACGACGGCGACCCGATCCTCTACCGTTCCGGGGACGCGGTGTCCCTCGACGCGGCGGGGAGGATCGTCTTCCACGGGCGCATCGACGACCAGGTCAAGATCCGCGGCTTCCGGGTCGAGCTCGGCGAGATCGAGTCGCGCATCGGGGTGCTGCCGGGCATCGCCCAGGCAGCGGTGGTGCTGCGCTCCGACGACGGCGTCGACCGGCTCGTGGCCTTCCTGGTGCCCGAGCGCGGCGCGGCGCTCGACACGGCGCTCTTACGCCGAACGCTCGGCGACCAGATGCCGCCCTACATGGTGCCCAGTCATTTCGAGAGCGTGGAGGTGCTGCCCCGCCTCACCTCCGGCAAGGTCGACCGCAAGGCGCTGCGAGCGGCGACGCTGACGATCGCCGACACCTCGGGCGAGCAGGAGCCGCCCGGCAACGAGACCGAGGCCGCTTTGCTCGCGGCGGCGAACCAGGTCTTCGGCAACCAGGCGATCCCGTTCGAGGCGGATTTCTTCACCGATCTCGGCGGCCATTCGCTGCTCGCCGCCCGCTTCGTCGGGGCCGTGCGCGAGGCGCCGGCCCTCGCGGCGATCACCCTGCAGGACGTCTATGCCAAGCGCACCCTGCGGGCGATCGCCGAGGCCCTGATCGAGCGTACCGGCGGCGCCGGCACCGAGATGGCCGTGCGCGATCTCTCCTTCGCGCCGCCTCCGCTCCTGCGTCGCGCCCTGTGCGGGCTGGCGCAGGCGGCGGCCCTGCCCTTCGTCATCGCGCTCGCCACCGCGCAATGGCTCGGCATCTTCGTCACCTACCTGCTTCTCACCGGCGGCGGGCTCGGTTTCTTTGGCGAACTCGCCGTGATGCTGATGGTCTATGTCGGCATCAACGCGGTCACGGCCGGCGTCGCCGTTGCCGCCAAGTGGCTGATCCTAGGGCGGACGAGGCCCGGGCGCTACCCGCTCTGGGGCGTGTACTATTACCGTTGGTGGCTGACCCAGCGCCTCGTGCCGCTGGTCCATATCAAGTGGCTGCAGGGCTCGCCGGCCATCGTGCTGTTCCTGCGCCTCCTCGGCGCCAGGGTCGGCCGGGACGCCCTGATCTCCGACATCGAGGTCGGGGCGCCGGACCTCCTCACCATCGGCGCCGGGGCCTCGCTCGGCGGGCGCCTCGTCATCGCCAATGCCGAGGTGGTGGGCAACGAGCTCGTCATCGGCCCCGTCGTCATCGGCGCGGATGTGGCGATCGGCACCTCCTGCGTGATCGGCCCCGATGCGGTGATCGGCGATCACGCCGAGATCGGGGATCTCACCACCGTGCCCACCGGCACGATCGTCGGCGCGGCCGAGGTCTGGGACGGCTCGCCGGGCGTCAAGGTCGGCATGGCCGATCCCGCCGCCCTCCCCGAGGCGGCCCCGGCCTCCGCCCGGCGGCGGGCGGGCCTCACCCTCGCCTACGCGTTCCTGCTCGCCGCGATCCCGGCGGTGGGATTGCTGCCGATCTTCCCGGCCTTCTACATCTTCGACCAGCTCAGCGATTCGCTCGGCCAGCTCACGGACATCGACTACCACTGGTACCTGCCGCTGCTGACCTGGCCCACCGCCATGCTGATGACGGCGGGCACCGTGATGCTCATCGCGGGCATCCGCTGGCTGGTGCTGCCGCGGGTCAGTTCGGGCACCTACTCGATCCATAGCGGCTTTTATCTCCGCAAATGGGCGGTGGCGCTCGCCGCCGAGGTGACCCTGGAGACGCTCTCCTCGCTCTTCGCCACGGTCTACATGCGGGCCTGGTACCGGCTGATGGGCGCCCGGATGGGGCAGGGCGCCGAGATCTCCACCAACCTCGCCGGCCGCTACGACCTCGCCGACATCGGCGCGCGCAACTTCATCGCCGACGAGGTGGTGTTCGGCGAGGAGGAGATCCGCCGCGGCTGGATGCACATGCACGAGGTCCGCACCGGCGCGCGCGTCTTCGTCGGCAACGACGCGGTGGTGCCGCCGGGCGCCGTGATCCCCGACGACGTGCTCATCGGCATCAAGTCGAAGCCCCCCGCCAACGCCATGATGGGACCGGGCGACACCTGGTTCGGCTCGCCGCCGATCAAGCTGCCCTCGCGCCAGAAGGTCGACCTCGGCTCGGCGGCCCGGACCTACGAGCCCGGCATCGGCCCCAAGCTGCGGCGCGGCATGTTCGAGGCGTTCTCGACCTCGTTCTCGCCGATGCTGTTCATCACCCTCGCGATCACGGCGATCGACGTCTATTTCTACCCGGCGATCCTGGCCGAGGACTGGATCGGGCTCGGCCTCAGCTTCGTCCTCGTCAGCGTCGCCATCGCTTTCATCCAGTCCTTCACGGTGATCGCGGTGAAATGGCTGCTGATGGGCGTCTACAAGCCCGGCATGCAGCCGATGTGGTCGTGGTGGGCCATGCGCACCGAGGCCGTGGCGGTGCTCTACTGGGGGCTCGCCGGCAAGGTGCTGCTCGAGCATCTGTGCGGCACGCCGTTCCTGCCCTGGATGCTGCGCCTTCTCGGCGTCAAGGTCGGCAAGGGCGTCTGCATGCTCACCACCGACATCACCGAGTTCGACTGCGTCACCATCGGCGACTACGCCACCATCAACCGGACCTCGGCGCTGCAGACCCATCTGTACGAGGACCGCATCATGAAGGTCGGCCGGGTCGTGGTGGGCAAAGGCGTCTCGGTCGGCGCCTTCTCGACGGTGCTCTACGACACCAAGGTCGGCGACTACGCCCGGCTGCGCCCGCTCACCATCGTCATGAAGGGCGAGTCGATCCCCGCGCATTCGGAATGGGAGGGCGCGCCGGCGGTGCCGGTGGT
>NZ_CAXUJR010000076.1:0-18033 GCF_964251405.1 uncultured Methylobacterium sp. | reverse complement strand
GAGGACTGGCTCAGGCGAGCCCGGAATCCACAACCGCAGGTCATTCTCGAACTTGCCGCCTCGGCGGCTCTCGGTTCCGGGCTCCGCTTCGCGGCCCCGGAATGACAAAGGTGGGTCGGGAAACACCGGAAGCCCGACCCAACCCTCCTTCGAGGCTGCGCAGAACGCACAAAAAAGGGCCCCGCGAGGGACCCTTTCCGTTTCGATCAGAACCGATCGGTCACATGCGGCGCATCATCCGACGCTTCATCATCTGACGCCTCATCATGCGGCGCTCCATCATCCGCCTTTCCATCCGGCGCTCCATCCGGCGCATCTGAACGGTAGTGGTGACGGCATCCGGCGCGGTGACGCCCATGGGCACCCCAGGCGCGGCCGACGCGGAGGTGGCGAGGCTTGCACCGCCCAGCGATGCGAGCACGGCGAAGGCGAAAGTCAATTTCCTCATGAGACCCATCCTGTTCTCTGTTTCCCGAGCGCGGCACCCGGTTGCTTCCCCCGTCGCGACGCGCCGGAGAAGAATCTCGCAAGCCGGGGCGTGCGGCAGGCTCCCGTTCGGGCCTGCCGCAGACAACACTCAAGTCAGAGTTTCGTTTCCTCGAAGGCACGCACCCAATCCGCGCATATGCCGGAGCGGACGATGTCGTCGAGGGTGAACTCCACGATCGGGATCGGCATCATCCGGCTTTTGATGAGATGGATGATGGTGCGCAGGCCGGAGGTCTCGCGCAGATCCGTCTGCGAGACGTCGCCGTTGATGATGACCTGGCAATCGTCGCCGATGCGGGTCAGGAACATCTTGATCTCGGCCGTGGTGGTGTTCTGGGCCTCGTCCAAGATGACGAGGCAGTTCTTGAAGGTGCGCCCGCGCATCACCTCGAAGGGGACGACCTCGATGTCGCCGGTCTTGCAGGCGATGTCGAAGGCGGCGGCCCCCATGCGCTCCTTCATGGTCTCGGTCAGGGGAGCGACCCAGGGGGCGATCTTCTCTTCCAGCGTGCCGGGGAAGAAGCCGAGCGAGCGGCCCGAGGGCACGTTGGGCCGGGTGATGATCACCTTGGAGATCCGGCGTTGCCGCAATTGGTCGGCGGCGCGGGTTCCGGCGATGTAGGTCTTGCCGGTACCGGCGGGGCCGAGCACGATGACCTGGCTGTGGAGGGCGAGGGCGTCGAGATACTGCGCTTGCCGGTCGGTCAGGGGTTGGATCGGACTTAGGTTTCGCTCCTCGTCGAAACGCGTTCGGTGCAATCGGGCCGGGTGCTCGTCAACCAACTCAAGTCGTGTGCGCCGTCTTTTCATCGAACAACACTCCAACTGGACTTGCCAATCTGGACTTGCCAACGCTTCGCTTCGCTACGTCCCAACCCTTGCTGTAATCCTCCGTTACACAGACTAAACTCATCGAGAGCGGCGAGTTCCCTCCGCCGATGAGACGTCTGTGGATATTAGGTTGCCCTCACGACGCTCCGCGATGGTTTTGCCGTGCACACACCATGCCGCGATGCACGCGACAGGGCCATGACGACAGGATTTGATGAACGAACGTGTAAGATTGAGAGAATGCTGGACCCGGACGGGGTACACTTCCATCGCAATCCCGGTCCTCGCCGTCGTCAGCGGAGGCACTCCGGCCCTCGACGGACCGGAAGGACGCTTCATCCAGGCTGAATGAAGCTGTCGAGCACCATCTTCCGGCCGGCCTTGTCGAAGTCAACGGTCAGCTTGTTGCCATCGACTCCGGCGACGTCGCCGGGGCCGAACTTCATGTGGAAGACGCGCATTCCCACCGTGAAAGCCGAGGCTGTACCGGTGGATGTCGCCACGAGCTCGCCGTCGATCTGG
The DNA here is from genome assembly GCF_964251405.1 of uncultured Methylobacterium sp. Taxonomy (GTDB): domain Bacteria; phylum Pseudomonadota; class Alphaproteobacteria; order Rhizobiales; family Beijerinckiaceae; genus Methylobacterium. The sequence continues at coordinate 16,191 of NZ_CAXUJR010000076.1, read as the reverse complement.
CGTGGACCGCCGCTTCGGCCGGTCGGCCGCGAAAAGTCCTGACTGCGCCTGGCGCTCTCTGCGCTGTTGGCCTGGGCGCGCTGCCAGCCTGGCGTGGCATAGGACGAGCCGAACGGCGCCTGCCGATCGAAACGTGACGCACCGGCCGAGAAATGCGCCGGCGCGTCGATGACGTCGACGGCCTCCTGCGGCAATTCGTCGATGAAGCGGCTCGGCACCGTGGACGACCACAGGCCGTGGATGCGGCGGTTGACGGCGAAGGAGAGCTTGGCGCGCTTGCGCGCTCGCGTCAGCCCGACATGGGCGAGGCGCCGCTCCTCCTCGAGCCCGGCGCGGCCGCTCTCGTCGAGCGCGCGCTGGTTGGGGAACAGCCCATCCTCCCAGCCCGGCAGGAACACGGTGTCGAATTCGAGCCCCTTGGCGGCGTGCAGGGTCATCAGGCTGACGCGGTCCGCCCCCTCCTGCTCGCTCGCCTCCATGACGAGGGAGACATGCTCGAGGAAGGCGCCGAGATCCGGGAACTCCTCCATGGAGCGCACGAACTCCTTGAGGTTCTCGAGCCGCCCGGCGGCGTCGGCCGAGCGGTCCTTCTGCCACATCTCGGTGTAGCCGGATTCCTCCAGGATGGTCTGGGCGACCTCCGATTGCGGCTGGCCCTCCACGAGCCGCGCCCATCGTGAAAAACTCTCCACGAGGGCGCGCAGGGTCGAGCGGGCCTTGGGCTTCAGGTCGTCGGTCTCGATCAGTCCGCGGGCGGCGAGCAGCAGCGGTACCTTGCGGGCGCGGGCATGGGCGTGGAGGGTCTGCAGGGTCGCGTCGCCCAAGCCCCGCTTCGGGGTGTTGAAGATGCGCTCGAAGGCGAGGTCGTCGGCGGGATTGGCGGTGACGCGCAGATAGGCGAGCGCATCGCGGATCTCGGCGCGCTCGTAGAAGCGCGGGCCGCCGATGACGCGGTAGGGGAGCCCGAGCTGGACGAAGCGGTCCTCGATCTCGCGCATCTGCGCCGAGATCCGCACCAGCACGGCGATCTCGGAGAGGGCATGGCCCTTGGCCTGGAATCCCTCGATTGATTCGGCGAGCTGGCGCGCCTCCTCCTCCGAGTCCCAGGCGCCCGACACGGTGACCTTCTCGCCGGCCACGTCCTCGGTGCGCAGGGTCTTGCCGAGCCGCCCCTCGTTCTTCGCGATCAGGCCTGAGGCGGCCGCGAGGATGTGGCCGGTGGAACGGTAGTTCCGTTCCAGGCGCACCACGGCCGCACCCGGGAAGTCGTGCTCGAAGCGCAGGATGTTGTCGACCTCGGCCCCGCGCCAGCCATAGATCGACTGATCGTCGTCGCCCACGCAGGCGACGTTGCGGTGGCCGAGCGCCAGGAGCCGCAGCCACAGGTACTGGGCGACGTTGGTATCCTGGTACTCGTCGACGAGGATGTAGCGGAAGCGCTGCTGGTAGGTCTCCAGCACGTCCGGGTTCTCGCGCCAGAGCTTGAGGCAGAGGAGCAGCAGGTCCCCGAAATCGACCGCGTTGAGGGTGGCGAGCCGCGCCTGGTAGGCGGTGTAGAGGGCGCCGCCCTTGCCGAAGGCGAAGGCGCCGGCCTCGCCCGGCGGCACCTGCTCGGGGCCGAGGCCCCGGTTCTTCCAGCCGTCGATGGCCGAGGACAGGGCCCGGGCCGGCCAGCGCTTCTCGTCGATGTTCTGGTCGGTGATGACCTGCTTCATCAGGCGGAGCTGGTCGTCCATGCCGAGGATCGTGAAGTCGGATTTCAGGCCGACGAGCTCGGCGTGGCGGCGCAGGATCTTGGTGCCGATGGCGTGGAAGGTGCCGAGCCAGGGCATGCCCTCGCCCGCCGGCCCGATCAGCGCGCCGATGCGCAGCTTCATCTCGCGGGCGGCCTTGTTGGTGAAGGTCACCGACAGGATGTCGAAGGGCCGCGCCTTGCCGGTCGAGACGAGGTGAGCGATGCGCGTGGTGAGAACCCGCGTCTTGCCGGTGCCCGCGCCCGCGAGCACGAGGATGGGTCCCTCCGTCGTCTCGACGGCACGGCGCTGCTCGGGGTTGAGCCCTTCGAGATAGGGCTCGCCCTGGGGCCGCAGGGACGCCATGGCGCGCGCCGCGATGGAGCCTGGAGCGGGCGCGACGGCCGCGCCGGGTTGCTGTTTCATGCCCGCTTCACTGGACCAAAACGCGAACGGCGTCGAGGGTCGGCAGGGACGCCTGCGACTTGGCGTGGCGGCCCGGAACCGGATTCAGTCCGCCGGCGTCGTCTTCCATATCGTCGGAGCCACGACAACACTCGATAGGGACTCAGCCCATGCGCCTCCGCCTGACCACGCTCGCCGCCTTCGCGATCATCGCCTCGGCCCCGGCTTCGGCCCAGCTCTCTGGCAACCCCAACACCCTGAACAACACCAACGACCGCCTGTCGACCCAGAGCGAGATCCGAGGCATCCGGGAGCAGCAGCAGTTCGAGAACAACCAGACGCGGATGCAGATCCAGCGCAACCAGGATTTCCAGGCTCCGCCTGCGGCGGCGCCGATCGTCGTGCCCCGACGCTGAAGCGCCGCTTCATCCGGTATGCTATGCGCGCCGCACGGGGGAGCGACCGGACCGGCGAGACCCGAGACCGGAACGATATCGCGCACCCCGTGAATCCTCCCCGCAGAGGGGGCGACACGGGAAGAGAGTCTGGTGCGTGACATCCTGACCGCCGTCGCGGGCGCCGTCATCGTGATCCTCGTGGCGGCGCTGGCGATTCCACCCTTCTTCCCGTGGGACGGACAGCGCGCGCTCGTCGACCGGGCGATCTCGCGTGCGACCGGGCTGCCCGCGCGCAGCGAGGGACGGATCGCGGTGCGGCTGCTGCCGTCCCCGCGGCTACGCCTCGACCGGCTTCACCTCGGCGACGGCAGGAGCGAGGACAAGCCCACCCTGGATCTCAGTTTCGTGAAGGCCGAGATCGGGTTGACGCCGCTCCTGCGCGGCGAGATCCGCTTCACCGAGACCCGCATCGGGCGGGCCGAGATCCGGCTTCCGGTGAGCGAGGGAGACGCGCTCCTCCTGCCGGCCGACCGCTTCGCCGATGACGGCGACACGGCGGTGGACGACCTCTCGATCCGGCAGCTCCTCGTCACCACGGTGGCGGCCCGGACCGGCCGCACCGACCAGGTCCGCGCCGAGGACGTCCGTCTCGATGCGCCGCGCCTCTCCGGCCCCTGGCGGATCACCGGCTCGCAATCGGGCCTGCCGTTCCGGATCGCCACCGGCGAGCTCGGCGCCGACGGCCGCGTCGGCGTCAAGGCGTCGGGCGGCGGCGACAGCCGCCCGCGCTTCGAGCTGGAGGCGCGGGTCGGCCTCGTTCCCGTCGCGGGCGCGCCCGCCGGCCCTCTCCGGACCGTCCTGCCGGAGGCGGAGGGGACGGTCCGGGTCGTCGTCGGGCCACCGGTCCAGGCGGCTGGACCCTACCTGCCCTACACCTTGTCCGGGGCGTTCAAGGCGCGCGGATCGGTGGCGCGCCTCGAAACGGTGACCGCCGAGATCGATCCTGGCGGGAAGGCGCTGCGCTTCTCGGGTACCGGGCAGATCGATCTGCGCAATGCCCGTGCGGCCCTGGCCCTGGACGCCCGACGCATCGATCTCGACGGCTTCCTGCTCTCCACGGAAGGGCAGGCCCTGATCGGCCGCGGATGGCCGGCCGTGGCCACGGGCCTCCCGGTTCTGGTCGACCTCGATCTCGGCATCGAGAGCCTCTCGCTCGGCCTCGACGACTGGTCCGATCTCGCCCTCGGCCTCACCCTCGACCGCGGCGGTGGCCTCGTCCTGCGCCGCTTCGAGGCGAGGGCACCCGGAGCCGCGCGGCTCTCGGCCACCGGCAGCCTCGACACCGAGCCCGCGGCGCGCTTCACCGGACAGGTCTCCGTCGACGCACCGGCATCGGAGGGGTTCGGCCGCTACCTGCGCAAGCTCGGCCTCGAGGGGCCGGCCGTTGCGGTGATGGACGGCCGGCCGATCCAGGCCGCGGCGGATATCGCCGCAGCCGCGCCGACCCTGTCCCTGCGCAACCTGCGCCTCGCGCTCGGCGAAGCTCGGGTGACCGGGAACGCCCGCTACACGCAGGGCGAGGCCGGCGGGCGCGGACGCTTCGACGCCCAGCTCGCCGCCCAGGGCGTCGACATCGCGACGCTGCCCTCCTTCGCCCAGGCCCTCGGCGGCCTGCGCGGCCACGATCTCGGTCTGACCCTGAGGGCCACGGGTCTGCGCTACTCCGTACCCGGCGAGCGCAGACCCGCGGGAGCCGGCGGCACGATCGCGGCCAGCATCCAGTCGGACGGCCCGGCGCTGACCATCGACGCCCTCGACGTGAGCGATCTCGCGGGCGCCAATGCCAAGCTCTCGGGCCGCATCGCGCCGGATGGGTCCGGCCGCATCGCCGGCCGAATCACCGCGCCGGTGGCCGCCCCCCTGCTCGCCCTGCTCGACCGGGTCTGGGTGGCAGAGGCGCGGCTGCTGCCGAATTTCCTCCGCCAGGGTGCCCTCGACCTCGACATCACCCTCGAGCGGGAAGCCGGCGCGGCGGATTCGCTGAAAGCCGCGGCCAAGGGCAGCGCGGCGGGCAGCGACCTCGATCTGACGCTCCTGAGCCGAGCCGGCCGCATCGCCAGCCTCGATGCGACCCTGGCGACGACCCAGGCCGGCCGCTGGGTCGGGCGGTCCGACGCGGCGTCGCGCCAGCCGGCGCGCCTCACCCTCACGGGGCGTCGGGCCGGGGCGGGCGAGGGCCCGCAACCGCTCAGCGTCACCCTCGACGGGACCGTCGCCGGTCTCGCCCTGTCGACGAGGAAGCCCATCCTGGTCGAACCCGGCCTGCTGCCGCCGGATGCGGGCGAGATCGCCCTTGAGACCGCCGACCTCGCCCCCGCCCTCGATCTCGCCTTCGGCCGTAGCGCGTCGATCCAGGGACCGCTGCCCGCCGACCTCACCATGAGCCTGTCGCGGTCGGGCGATGAGGCCCGCGTGGCGATGAGCGGGCGCATCGCGGACAATCCCGTCACGGCCGACCTATCGCGGGCGCCGGACGGGGATGTGGGAGGGAGCATCGGCCTGCGACGGCTGTCGGTTCCTTGGCTCGTCGGCGTGCTGGCGCTGCCCACCGACCCGCGCGCCGCGCCGGGCCTCGATGCGAGCCTGTCGAGTGCGCGTTTCGCGCCCGCGCCGGAGCGGCCGCCGCTCCTCCTGGCGCTGCGCGCCGACATCCTCGACCTCGGCCGCGGCTTCGTGGCGTCGGAGGCCGCCCTCAACCTGCGCCTCGCCGACGGCACCTTGAGCCTCAACGACCTCTCGGGAGCGCTCGCGGGCGGCCGGATCACCGGAGCGGCGACGATCGCCCGCCAGGGAAGTGCCGCCTCGGTGGCGGGCGAAGGCCGCATCGAGGCGGCCGATCTCGCCGGGCTCGCCGGCCCTGGACCCATCGCCGCCAGGGTCTCGGCCTCCCTGCGCTTCGGCGCCTCGGGGGAGAGCGTGGTCGGCCTTGCCAACAACCTCGGCGGCAGCGGCAGCCTGACCCTGTCGGACCTGCGCCTGCCGGAGGGCGATCCCGCCGGCATCGGCCGCGCTCTCTCCCGCGCTCTGGAGGACGAGGACCCCTTGCGCGAGGGACGCCTCAAGGGAATGGTGTCGGAGGCCCTCGCGATCGGTCCCTTCGTGGCCAAGGGTCCGGCGAGCGTGCCGACGACCCTCGTCGGCGGCATCCTCCGGGCCGCGCCACTGACCCTCGATCTCGCCGGGGGGCGCTGGACCGGGAGCCTCGCCCTCGACCTGCGCGGCGGGCGCCTCGATGCGCGCGGCATCCTGACCGCAGCCGCAAGCCCGCGGGCCTGGAGCGCCGGCCCGCCGACGATCCAGTTCGGTTACGCGGGCAGCCTCGCGAAGCCCGAGCGCAGCATCGATCCGGGGCCGCTCACCAACGGACTCGCCGCCTTCGTCCTCAAGCGCGAATTGGAGAGCATCGAGCTGTTCGAGGCCGATCAGAGCGAGCGTCAGCGCCGCCGCGCCCCCATCGAGATGGATCGGGCAAGGGCTGAGGCGATCAGGGCGGCGGCGGAGCGCGCCGCGGCGGAACGGATCGCAGCCGAAAGGATCGCGGCCGACAAGGCCGCTGCCGACAAGGCCGCCTTGGAGCGCGCGGCCGCGGACCGAGCCGCCGCGGACAAGGCGGCCGCCGAAGCACGCAGCGCGAGCCCGGCGCCGGATGCCGAGCGGATTCCCGCCGGGCCGTGATGCGGGATTCCTTCGATCGGGGCGGGCGATCGATGCGGGACGCGCTTCGCCTGGTCCGGCAGAGGCATGCGGCAATCCTTTTGCGCCGACGCCTGTGTCCATCGCCACGCGAAATGCGCTAGAGGGGCGGCTTCGCCCTCGCTCCGGCGCCGTAACCGTCATGACCGCTGAACCCGATCTGCCCGCCGACCGCCCGGTGCCACGCCCGGGGGTTCTCGCCATCGAGGCCTACGTGCCCGGCAAGAGCGGGGCGCCCGGCGCGCATCCGGTCCACAAGCTCTCCTCGAACGAGACCCCCCTCGGCCCGAGCCCGAAGGCGCTTGCGGCGCTCACCGAGGCGGCCTCGAAGCTCGCCCTCTATCCCGACGGCAACGCCACGCAACTGCGAAATGCCATCGCGGCGCGCTATCGGCTCGATCCGGCCCGGATCGTCTGCGGCGCGGGCTCGGACGAATTGCTGTCATTCCTCGCCTACGCCTTCATGGGACCGGGAACCGAGGGGATCTACACCGAGCACGGCTTCCTCGTGTACCGGATCGCGATCCTCGCCGCCGGCGGTACGCCCGTGGTGGTCCCCGAGCGCGAATTGAAGGCCGACGTCGACGCGCTGCTCGCCGCGGTGACCCCGCGCACGCGGATCGTCTATCTTGCCAACCCCAACAACCCCACCGGCACCTATCTGTCGTTCGACGAGATCCGGCGCCTGCATGCCGGCCTGCCGGCACAGGTTCTCCTCGTCCTCGACGGGGCCTACGCCGAATACGTCGGCGCCGCCGATTACGGCGCCGGGCTCGACCTCGTGCTCGCCTCGAAGAACGTCGTGATGACCCGGACCTTCTCGAAGATCCACGGCCTCGCGACCCTGCGGATCGGCTGGATGGTGGGACCACCGGACGTGGTCGACGCGGTCAACCGCATCCGGGGGCCGTTCAACCTCTCCGGGATCGGGATCGCCGCCGGGGCGGCGGCCATCGCCGACGAGGCGCACGTTGCCGCGGCGGTGGCCCACAACGACACGTGGCTCGCCCGGATGAGCGAGGGTGTTGCGGCTCTGGGCCTCACGGTCACGCCGAGCGTCGCCAACTTCATCCTCGTGCATTTCCCGCAAAGCCCCGGTCGTACCGCGGCGGAGGCCGACGCCCATCTCACCGCGCGCGGCGTCATCGTCCGGCGGGTCTCGGCCTATGGCCTTCCCGGTGCGCTGCGCGTCACCATCGGCACGCAAGCCGCCAACGAGGCTTTCCTCGCCGCGCTCACCGAGTTCGTACGGGGCAATTCATCGGAGGATGCGCGTGCCCGAGGCTGACACCGCCCCGGCGCCGTTCCGCCGCCTCGCCGTCGTCGGGCTCGGGCTGATCGGCTCCTCGATCGCCCGGGCCGCGCGGCACTATGGTGCGGTCGAGACCATCGTCGCCATCGACCGCGACGCGACCGTACTCGATCGTGTCCGGGCGCTCGGGCTTGCCGACGAGGTCACCGACGATCTCGCGGCCGGCGTGGCACAGGCCGACCTCGTCATCCTGTGCGTGCCGGTGGGTGCGGCCGGCGAAGTGGCCAAAGCCATGGCCGGCCATCTGAAGCCCGGTGCCGTCGTGTCGGATGTCGGCTCCGTGAAGGTCGCGGTCGCCGCCGCCGTGGCGCCCCACCTCGATCCCGGCATCGATTTCGTGCCGGCCCATCCGGTGGCCGGGACCGAGTATTCGGGGCCTGATGCCGGGTTCTCGACCCTGTTCTCCGGGCGCTGGTGCATCCTGACGCCCCTGCCCGAGGGCGAGCCCGAAGCGGTGGCGCGGGTGCAGGCCTTCTGGGAGACGATCGGCGCCATCGTCGAGTGCATGACGCCCGAGCACCACGACCTCGTGCTCGCCATCACCAGCCATGTGCCCCACCTCATCGCCTACAACATCGTCGGTACTGCCGCGGACCTCGAAGAAGTGACGCAGTCCGAGGTGATCAAGTTCTCCGCCGGCGGGTTTCGCGATTTCACCCGTATCGCCGCCTCCGACCCGACCATGTGGCGCGACGTGTTCCTCGCCAACAAGGACGCGGTGCTGGAGATGCTCGGACGCTTCAACGAGGATCTTTCGGCGCTGCAACGCGCCATCCGCTGGGGCGACGGCGACGCGCTGCATGCCCTGTTCACCCGCACCCGCGCGATCCGCCGCGGGATCGTGGCGGTCGGCCAGGAGACGGCCGAGCCGGATTTCGGTCGCGGCCGGACGCGCGAGCCCGACCCCTCCTGAGCAGGTTGCAGTGGAAGGACGGCAGGGCGTGGGATCCGCAGAAACCGACCTCCGGGAGCGCCGGCCCGATAGGCCCTGGGTTGGCGGATTCGGCAATGGCGCTGGAGCGCTTGCGGTCGGCGCGCCCTCCGCCAGGGTCTCGGCCAGCACCGAGATCGGTCCCCCGGCAACCCCGCGGCCCGACATGATGCCTCCTTGCGCTTCATCGCCAGGCGGCACATCCTGCCGGATCGAAGGCATCGACCGTCAAACCGCGCATGCGCGCGAAACGTGAGCGCTCAGCGTCGCCGACCCGCTGTACGTGATGCAAGAATGCCTGTCGTCCCGATCCTGGGATCTGCGGAGCCGCCTTGCAGGGCATAACCCGTCCCCCCCACGCGAAAGTGCATGTGGGTGGGCTTGACAATCAAACCACCTTTTTCAATCAGTGTTATAAGAATCTTTATCTACAACTAACTATCCATTGCGGAATCCAGAAAATGGCATGGATCAATTTCAAGAGAGCCACGCCGCCGAATGCGATCAAAACGAGACTTCGCGCAAAACATGAAGATGACAATTCCCGTCATGAGAGCGACAGGAACTCAGTAATACCAACGAACGACCTCGAGAAGAAATCGAAGAGGAGTGGGGACTTCGGCGTTTCTTCGTTGGACGCGATCGGGCAGCGCAACGAAACCGTGCGCTTCCAGATCGGCGAGATGTCGGACCGTCTGGACGATCTGAAGTCCCTTCAGGCGGATTTCTCGGCGCTCCTCGAGCCCATCGTGGCCATCGCCGACGAACTTCCGCGCGCCAAGGTGCGGATCTCCGAAGTCGAAGCTCTGCTGGTGCAGGAGCAAGCCTCCGTGTCCTCGATGCGGCGCGAGCTCGCGGACGTGTCCCAGCGCTTCGCCACGTCCAGCAACGATCTGACGGCCGCCCTCGCGCAGATCCAGCATCTGGAAGCGAGCCTGCACGACAGGGACGAGGCCATCGAGGGCCTCCGCGTCCACCTGCGCGACCGGTCGCTGGCCGCGGAGAACCTCGAACGGCAATTGTTCGCCGAAACCGAACAGAGTCGAACGTTGGCGGCCGAGAGCAAGGCCCTTCGCATCGAGGCGAAGTCGATCGACCAGGCATTGTCGCGTTCCGAAAGCGAACTCCTGGAATTGCGCGAACGGCGCACCGTCCTCGATCAGGACAACAAGCGGCTCCAGATCCTCAGCGAGGACCAGGGCGGCAAGCTCGTCGAGCTGGTCTCCCGCTGCCACGACCTCGAAGGCCAGGCTGAGGCCTCTCGCCAGGCCCAGCGAACCCTGGAGCAGCAGCTCGCGGCCGAGATCTCCGCTCGCGAGAACGCCCAGGCTCAATACGAGACGGAGATCAGCGGCCACCGCACGGAACGATCGAGCCTGGCGATGAGGATGGAGGCGGCGACGGCCCGCCTGGCGACGACGGAGCAGCTCATCACGCAACTCCGCAACCAGCTGCGGGAGCGTGACGAGGCCGGCCGGGTCGCCGAACGCGGCTTGAAGGAGGCGTCGATCGAACGCGTGACCCTCGAGCGCCGCCTGGAGAGCACGCAATCCGATCTCGCACGGCAGACCGAGAGGTTTCTCGAGATGCAGAGGCTGCACTCGGAACTCGACCATCGCTGCGAGATGCTGGTCAAGGCGATGGCGGCCAAGGACGCGGCCATCGAGCAGGCGACGAGCCGTGCCGCCAGCCTGTCCGACCGGATCGACCAGCTGGTCCGTCGCCAGGAGGTCGAGCGGGCGGATTTCGAGGCCGTCAACCACCGCCTCGTCGAGGAACTCCACAACGAGCGATCCGAGCGCAAGCTCGCGCAGGGCGCCCTGGACATCGCGCGGGAGAGCCGTGTTTCCCTCCAGAAGCAGCACGAGGCGCTGCGGCGCACGTCGCGGGGCTTCAGGGAGACGGACGGGGTCCCGCACGCGGAGGCGTCCAGTCAGATCCCTGTCGCTACCTCGCCCGAAGAGAGCAACGTCAGGCCGTTCACGCCCGCGGACAAGGGCCTGTAAGGACGATGCGTCATGCGTCGTCCATGAACCAACGATCGAGGGAGCAAGCGCGTGACGGACAATGCCATGCGAGACAACGACCCCCCGCCGATGGCGACCTGGCTCATGCGGGGCAGGTCGGAGACAGGCTTGCCGGCATTGAGGACCGCTGAACCCGTGGTCACCCTCAAGGCGACGTCCCGAGGGTCGAGCCAGGGCGAGCCCTCCGCCCCAACGGGTGACCGCGACTGGTCGTCGGCCCTGGACCTCATTCACGAGGCCACGGCCGCCATCCGGATCAGCGAGGAGCGCTCCGGCGATCTCGAGCAGGAGCTGGAACGGGTGACGGCCCAGGCCCAGGAACGGGCCCGGCTGCTCGAAGCGCAAGTCGCCGCCGCCGAGCGGCGGACCGAAAAGGCCGAGGAGCGCACCCGGATGGCGGAGAAGCGCGCGAGCGAAGCCGAGGCTTGGCTCGCACGGCTGCACGACGCGATCGTGACGGGCTTCACCCGTCCGGCCGCCCTGCGTTCGATCAACGAGGCTTACGAGAACTCCGAACCCGCAAGCGGGGTCCAGGCCTCCGACTCCTAAACATCGGACCGCACCCGTATTCGAGACCGACTATGAGTAAGAGCATCAGCTTGTCGTCGAGCGCGCCCGCGACGGTCGACGTCATCACCGCGATCGCCCTGCCGGCCCGTTTGCCAGCCTGGGCGGATGACAGCGTTGCGCCGATCGGAACGATGCCCGTCGACGCGTCCCTCACCCTGAGGCTCGTCGAACACGCCTCGGCGTCGATGGCCCGGATGGAACAGCAGCTCGAAACCATCTCGGTCTGCGGTCTGGGCCTCCTCAGACAGACCCGTGACGAGAGACAACGCTTTCAGCACGAGATGCAGGCCGCCCTCCACGCGGCCGAGACCTGGAAACAGCATGCGATGGCCGCCGAGGCGGGCCTACGCGATGCCACCCTCAGGGCGTGGGAGGCCGATCTTCGTTGCCGGGAATGCGAGTCCGCGCTGGAGGAGGCACGCCAACGGGCCGATGCGGCCGAGACGCGCGCCGGTCACGTGGAGTTCTATCTTCGTAAGATCGATCAGGCTCTCAGATCGCGGTTCCTGGCGATCGACGAGTTCGGCCAGCCGTCCGGCCGCCTGATTCCATAGCGTCGTTCGATCCGCCGGGGACCGGCGGGCCGGCGGTCGAGGGACGCCTCGCCAACGCTCCTCAGTCCTTGAAAACATGGCCGCCGACAATGCGCAGGCCGACTTCCGTCCCGGCGGCGAGCCGCGCGGTGTCCGAAGCTTCCACGACCACGGCCTTGCCCTCGACCCTGTCGACCTCGATGCGCTGGCGCCCCTGGCTCCGGTACGAGGAGCGAACGACGCCGGTGAGATGGGCATGCTCGGCTTCGGCGAACTGCAGCTGCCAGGGTCGGGCGTAGAGCTTCACCGGGCCGACGAGGCCGGCGGGAGCCGCCACCGGCGTCAGCCGGCCATTGACCCGGACCTGGCGGTCCTGCGCGAGCGCCTCGACCTCGATCGTGTCTCCCAGGAACTTGAGGACCGTGGGGGAGACCGGCGCCTCCTGGACCTCGTCGGGGGTGCCGACCTGTTCGAGCCGTCCCTTGTCGAGGACGGCGACGCGGTCGGACAGCTCTAGGGCCTCGTCCTGGTCGTGGGTCACGAAGATCGTGGTCTGGCCGGTGCGGTCGTGGATCTCGCGCAGCCAGCGCCGTAGATCCTTTCTCACCTGCGCGTCGAGCGCGCCGAAGGGCTCGTCGAGCAGGAGAACGCGCGGCTCCACCGCGAGCGCCCGGGCGAGCGCGATGCGCTGGCGCTGGCCTCCCGACAGCTGCGAGGGATAGCGGTCGGCGAACCCCGAGAGCTTGATGAGGTCGAGGAGGTCGCCGACCCGGCGCTTGATCTCCGCCTGGGCGGGGCGCTCGGAGCGCTTCCTGGCATTGAGTCCGTAGGCGATGTTCTCGGCGACGCTCATGTGCTTGAACAGAGCGTAGTGCTGGAACACGAAGCCGACGGCCCGCTTCTGCACGGGCAGTTGCGTGGCGTCGTCGCTGCCGAAGATGATGCGGCCGCGGTCGGGGAAGTCGAGGCCCGCGATGATCCGCAGCAGCGTCGTCTTGCCCGAGCCAGAGGGGCCGAGCAGCGCCAGCAACTCGCCCGCCCGGACGTCGAGGGAGAGGTCGTGCAGGACGGCGGCCGTGTCGAAGGTCTTCGACAGCCCCTCGACGCGGATCGCCGTGGAGCCGCGCGCGTCAGTGCCGCCGTGCGCCTGCCGCGATGTCGTCGCTGAAGCGCCATTCGAGGACGGATTTGACGAAGAGGGTGACAAGAGCGAGGCCGGCAAGGAGGGAGGCGACGGCGAAAGCGGCAACGAAATTATACTCATTATAGAGGATCTCCACGTGGAGCGGCAGCGTGTTGGTAAGGCCCCGGATGTGGCCCGAGACCACCGAGACCGCGCCGAATTCACCCATCGCGCGGGCGTTGCAAAGGAGCACGCTGTAGAGCAGGCCCCAGCGGATATTGGGTAGCGTCACTGTCCGGAAGGCGTGCCAACCGGAGGCGCCCAGGGTCAACGCGGCTTCCTCCTCGGCGGTGCCCTGCTCCTGCATCAGCGGGATCAATTGCCGGGCGACGAACGGGAAGGTGACGAAGATCGTGGCCAGCACGATGCCGGGAATCGCGAAGATGATCTGGATGTCGTTGCTGATGAGCCACGGCCCGAGGAGGCCCTGCGCCCCGAAGACCAGCACGTAGATCAGCCCCGAGACCACCGGCGAGACCGAGAACGGCAGGTCGATCAGCGTCACCAGCAGGTTCTTGCCCCGGAACTCGAACTTGGCGATGGCCCAGGCCGCCGCGACGCCGAAGACGAGGTTGAACGGCACCGCGATCGCCGCGGTGATCAGGGTCAGCCGGATCGCCGAATGGGCGTCGGCCTCCGTGAAGGCGGCGAGATAGGCCTGCCATCCCTTGGCGAAGGCCTGGACGAACACGGTGGCGAGCGGCAGCACCAGGAACAGGGCCAGGAACGCGATCGCGATCGCGATCAGCAGCCAGCGCACCGCCCCGCCCTCGGTGACGACGCTTGCCGTCCGCTCGGCTCCGACGGGGGCCATCTGTGCGATCGCCTTAGACATAGCCGAACCTCCGCCGGCTCCAGGCCTGGATCAGGTTGATGGCCAGCAGCGTCACGAAGGAGATGCCGAGCATGATCGTGGCGATGGCGCAGGCGCCGCCGTAATCGTACTCGGAGAGCTTGATGACGATGAGCAGCGGCGCGATTTCCGACACGTAGGGAAGGTTGCCCGCGATGAAGATGATCGAGCCGTATTCCCCGACCCCTCGGGCGAAGGCGAGGGCGAAGCCGGTCAGCACCGCCGGGATCAGCGGCGGCAGCACGACCTTGATCAGCGTGTGCCAGCGTCCGGCGCCCAGCGTCGCCGAGGCCTCCTCGATCTCCTTGTCGATCTCGACGATGAGGGGCTGCACCGTGCGCACCGCGAAGGGCAGGCCGATGAAGACCATGGCGATGAAGATGCCGATCGGCGTGTACGCCGCCGCGATCCCGAGCTTGGCGAGCTGCGCGCCGACGAGCCCGTTGGGGGCGTAGAGGGCGGCGAGCGCGATGCCGGCCACCGCCGTGGGCAGCGCGAAGGGAAGGTCGACCACCGCGTCGACGATCTTGCGGCCGGGGAACTCGTAGCGGGTGAGCACCCACGCCACGATGAAGCCGAAGACGGAGGCGGTGAGCGCGGCGAGCAGCGACACGCCGAAGCTGACGCGGAGCGCACTCGCCACCCTCGGGTCGGTGGCGACCTCCCAGATCCCCGAGAATCCGAGCCGCGAGGCGCGCAGCACCAGGGCGGCGAGCGGCAGCAGCACGATCAGGCTGAGCACGGTCAGGGTGTAGCCGAAGGTGATCCCGAAGCCGGGGATGACGCTGGGCTGGCGGAAGCGGCGTCGGGGGCGGATGGGAGGTTCAGCCATAGGACAATTCCGGAGAGTTGGTCTCGTCCCTCCCCTCTGCGGGGAGGCTGGCCCTCGCGCCAGCGGGGGCCGGGAGAGGGGAGCACAGGTTTCTTCGGAAAGGTCGCGGTCCCTCTCCCGCCCCGCATCTGCGGGGCATCCTCCCCCGCAGAGAGGGAGGGTCGGTTCAGCGCCCCGCCTTGCTCAACTGATCGAACAGCCCGCCGCTGTCGAAATTCTTCTTCTGGATGTCGTCCCAGTTGCCCTGAAGATCCTCGATCTTGAAGAGCTTCACGTCGGGCAGGAGGGCAAGGTCCTTCTTGTCCGCGGCCTCCGGGCGGCTCGGCCGGTAATGGTGCTTGGCGAACAGCGCCTGCGCCTTGTCCGAATAGAGGAACTGCAGGTAGGCCTCCGCCGCCTTGCGGGTCCCCTTCTTGTCGACGTTGGCCTCCACCAGCGCCACCGGGGGCTGGGCATAGATCGAGGTGGGAGGCACCACCACGTCGAACTTGTCGCGGCCGAACTCCTCGAAGACGAGATAGGCCTCGTTCTCCCAGGTCAGGAGCACGTCGCCGAGGCCTCGTTGCGCGAAGGTCACCGTGGAGCCCCGCGCGCCCGTATCGAGCACCGGAACCTGGCGATAGAGCTCGCCCACGAAGGCGTTGGCCTTGTCGGCGTTCCGGCCCTCCTTCTCATAGGCATAACCCCAGGCCGCGAGAAAGTTCCAGCGCCCGCCAGCGGAGGTCTTCGGGTTGGGAGTGATCACCTTGACGTCGGGCTTTAGGAGGTCGCCCCAGTCCTTGACGCCCTTGGGGTTGCCCTTGCGCACGAGGAACACCACCGTCGAGGTGTAGGGCAGGGCCTGGTTGGGCAGCTGGCTGCGCCAGTCCGCCGACACCTTCTTCGAGATGCGCGCGATGGCGTCGATGTCGGAGGGGATGCCGAGCGTCACCACGTCGGCAGGAATGCCGTCGATCACGGTGCGGGCCTGCGAGCCGGAGCCGCCATGCGACGCGCGGATCGTGATGGTCTCGCCCGTCTTGGCCTTCCACTCCTCGGCGAAAGCCGCGTTGATGTCCTTGTAGAGCTCGCGCGTCGGATCATACGACACGTTCAGAAGCTCGGTCTGCGCGAGGCCGGCCGTGGGCAGCAGCGCTGCGAGGCAGAGGAGGGCTAGCCTGCGCAGGACCCGTCCCGTCCCGGCGATCCTGCCGGGCGCCAGGGGCTGAATCCGGTTGCGGTGAAAATCGGACACGTCGTGACTCCGAGGTCGGGCATCGTCGGGACGGCGACCGTTCGCCGATATGGACGTGCCGCCGCCCCATCCTTCTCGTTCTTTTTATAGAACGATGTCAAGACGGATGCCCAGGCGGGGACAGCAGCACACGGCCATCCCCGCCCTACGGATCGTTCGGAATGTAGGATTTACAAGGAAAAGAAAACAATCTCGCCGTTTCGAACGCAAAGACAGGAGGAACGTTCGGTTCAAGCCAGGTTCTTTAGAAAGAACGTCTTCAGGCCCGTCCGCCATGTCGGCGATCCATGGTTGGATCGCGGCGACAGGTCTAGGAATCGAGGTATCCGGCTTCCCTGAGCGCTGTCGCGACAGCCGCGAAGGCCGGGTCCTCGGGGGAGAACGGATCGGTGCGAGAGGCCGAAGGGTCGGCCTCCTCGCCATGATC
>NZ_CAXUJR010000075.1:5397-18201 GCF_964251405.1 uncultured Methylobacterium sp. | reverse complement strand
AAGGACATGACGCCGCCCACGCTTCTCTTTCTCAGATGCACTTGTCAAAAGAACGTTTGTCGTTTCCGACAAAAATAATACACCGGAGACAGCCGAAGCCCCAGCTTTCGCTGGAGTTGTCCTCCTGCCGTCTCTGGATTTCCGAACCGGCCGCCGAATTCGCTGGCCGCCGTGTTCGTGGCGCTTATCTACGGTCGGTCGACCGACCTGTCAACACGCCCCTCGATGTTTTTCGCCGCCTACCCTTCGAGCCCTTTCCAAGGTGGGGGAAGGAGGTCTCACGTGCCCTTGAGCCAGCTCCGCAATACGAACCCGACGATCCCGAGGGCGACGACGCTGGCCGCCCAGATCAACGCGAACCAGGCGAGGCGCCGCCATAACGGCCCCTGCCCGGCATCCGGCGGCACCATCAATGATACCCCGACGCATCGACCTTCCCGCGGAAGACCCAGTACGAATACGCTGTGTAGGTGAGGATAAGGGGGATCAGGACCGAGGCGCCGACCAGGATGAAGATCTGGCTCGATCGCGGCGAGGCGGCCTCCCAGATGGTGACGCGACCGGGCACGACATCGGGGAAGATGCTGATCCCGAGCCCGATGAAGGAGAGCAGGAACAGGCCGAGCGCGATGAGGAACGGCGCCCGGTCAGACCCACCCTTCAGCATGCGAAAGAAGACGAAGCCCGCGATCGCGACGAGGAGCGGCACCTGGGTCGTCAGGAGCACGTTGGGCATCGCGAACCAACGCTCCCAGTACTTGCCTTCGAGGAACGGCGTCGCCGCGCTGACCCCTCCGATCGCCAGGAGCGTCGCGACTCCGAGCCAGAGCGACAGCGTCCGCGCTCGGTCGCGCAGCGGACCTTCGGTGCGCATCACCAACCAGGTCGCGCCCAGGAGCGCATAGGCGCACAGGAGCCCGACGCCGACGAGGATGCTGAAGGGCGAGAGCCAGTCCCACCAGCCGCCGGCATAGGCTCTGCCCTCCACCTTGATGCCTTGCAGGAGGGCGCCCAGTGCGATTCCCTGCGCCAGGGTTGCGATCACCGAGCCGCCGGTGAAGGCGACGTCCCAGAAGGCACGGTGTGCCGGGTCGCGCCAGCGGAACTCGAACGCGACGCCGCGAAAGATCAGACCGAGCAGCATCGCGATGATCGGCGCGTAGAGAGCGGGCATGATGATGGCGTAGGCGAGCGGGAAGGCCGCGAACAGGCCGCCGCCGCCGAGCACCAACCAGGTCTCGTTGCCGTCCCAGACCGGGGCGACCGAATTCATGGCCGTATCGCGCTCCTCTCCCGGCCGAAATGTCGGGAAAAGGATTCCGATACCAAGGTCGAATCCGTCCATCACGATGTAGGCGAACACCGCGAATGCGATGATGAAGGCCCACACCACCGTCAGGTCGAGGGTCTCGAACATGGCTGTGTCCTCACTCGGCCGGCTGCATGGCGGGACCGTGGGCGGGGGCCGGGGTAATTCCGGCCGTCCGCGTCGGCTTGCCCATCTCGACCCCGTGCTCGCCGGGCTTGGGAGCCTTCGACATCAGGCGCAGGATGTAGAGGACACCCATCGAGAAGACCGCGAAATAGATGACGACGAAGGCCACGAGCGATGCGCCGACGGCGGGTGCCGAGAGCGGGGAGGCCGAGTCCGCGGTGCGTAGCAATCCGTAGACGGTGAAGGGCTGACGTCCGACCTCCGTGGTGATCCAGCCTGCAACGACGGCCACGAAACCGGCCGGCCCCATGACGAGGGCGAAGCGGTGCAGCGGGGACCATTCGTAGAGCCTACCCTTGAACCGCGCTAAAAGGCTCAGCATCCCGAGCAGAAGCATGAGCATGCCCATGGAGACCATCACCCGGAAGGACCAGAACACCACCGGGACCGGCGGCCAGTTCTGGCGCGGCACGGTGTCGAGCCCCGCCAGGGGTGCGTTGAGGCTGTGTTTCAGGACGAGGGACGACAATTTCGGGATCTCGATCGCGTAATCGACGCGGCCGGCCTCCTGGTTCGGCAGCCCGAACAGGATCAGCGGCGCTCCATCGGGATGGCTCTCGAAATGCCCCTCCATCGCCATGACCTTCGCGGGCTGGTGTTCCAGCGTATTGATGCCGTGCATATCGCCGGCGAAGATCTGGATCGGCGCGACGATGGCCGCCATCCACATCGCCATCGAGAACATCACTCTCGCCCCCTCGCTGTCCGGCCTCAAGGTCGCGCGGCGATCCTTCAGGAGATGCCAGGCGCCGACGGCACCGACCACGAGGGCGGTCGTGAGGTAGGCGGCGAGCACCATGTGGACGAGGCGATAGGGAAAGGACGGATTGAAGACGATCGCCCACCAGTCGAGCGGGATGAACTGACCGGCCTCGTTGACGCCGTGACCCTGCGGCGTGTGCATCCAGGAATTCACCGACAGGATCCAGAACGCCGAGAAGAAGGTCCCGACGGCAACCGCGAGGGTCGCGAGGAAGTGCAGACGCGGCCCGACCTTATTCATGCCGAACAGCATGACGCCGAGGAAGCCGGCCTCGAGGAAGAAGGCCGACAAAACCTCATAAGCCATCAAAGGGCCGAGCACCGGCCCGGTCTTGTCGGAGAAGACCGACCAGTTCGTCCCGAACTGATAGGACATCACGAGCCCAGACACGACGCCCATGGCGAAGGCCACGGAGAAGATCTTGATCCAGTACTTGAACAGATCCATGAAGACCTGCCGGCCCGTTGCGAGCCATAAAGCTTCCAGCACGGCAAGATAGCTCGCCAGCCCGATCGAGAAGGCCGGGAAGATGATGTGGAACGCCACCGTGAACCCGAACTGGATCCGGGCAAGCAGGAGCGCGTCGATGGTCGAGAACATTGCGAGCCTCATGGCAGCCGCTTGACGGCGGATGTATCGACCGTTCGGTCATCCCTGAACAGCATAAAAAATTATCGCGGGCGCACGATGCGGATCGGAAGGGTAACGCCGTGAGGCTGCCCCCCGGTCCATCGCGGCGACGCACCCGATCGCAGGCGGCATTTGCCCGGTCGGCCCTGCCTGATACAGGGGCGGCGATGCCCTACGTCGTCGCCGCCTTCTACCACTTCTTCGCTTTGCCCGATGCCGAGGCGATCCGGCCTCGGCTCGAGCAGGTCTGCTCTGCCCATCGCATCAGCGGAACCATCCTGCTCGCGGCGGAAGGCATCAACGGGACAGTCTGCGGAACGGCGAGCGACATCGCAGCCTTCCTCGACGACCTTCGGCATGGTGCCCTGTTCGGCGGGCGGCTCGCGGCGTTCGAATGCAAGCTGTCGCGGGCCGCCGCAACGCCGTTCCGCCGCCTCAAGGTCCGACTGAAACGCGAGATCGTCACCTTCGACGGAGGTGCCACGGATCCCGCCGCCGGCTCGGCCGAACCGGTGGCACCCGAAGCCTGGAACGCCCTCATCGACACCCCCGGACTCCTGCTCATCGACACCCGCAATGCCTTCGAGGTCGCGCTCGGCAGCTTCGAGGGTGCGGTCGATCCGGGGACCAGACGGTTCAGCGATTTCCGCAATTATGCGGACAGCCTCGACCCCCGTGCGCATCCGGCGGTGGCGATGTTCTGCACCAGCGGAATTCGGTGCGAGAAGGCGGGTGCCTACCTGACGAGGCGGGGATTCGCCAAGGTCCAGACGCTGGCCGGCGGCATCCTGCGATACCTGGAAACGGTACCGGAGGCGCAGAGTCGCTGGACGGGCGACTGCTTTGTCTTCGACGAACGCATCGCCCTGGGACCCGGCCTCGTGGAGCGGCCGGACCACGACCCGGAGACCCTGCAATGAGCGACGCGGACTCGGCCCGCATCGATACACTGGAGATCCGCCTGACCGAGCAGGACCGGGTTCTGGAGGATCTCAATCGGACCATCACCGCGCAATGGCGGCTGATCGACCGGCTTGGCCGGCAGATCGCCGCCCTGCAGGAACGAATGGAAGAGGCCGGCAGCCGTACCGCGGGCGGGCCTCCGGAACCTCCGCCGCCGCATTACTAGGGCTCAGATGCTCGCCTGCGTGACGAACTTCGTGACGAGATAACCCTCGATGCCTTCGGAGCCGCCCTCGCTGCCGTAGCCCGAATCCTTGACCCCGCCGAAGGGCGTTTCGGGAAAAGCGATGCCGTGATGGTTGATGCCGACCATGCCGCTCTCGATCCGTGCCGCCACTTGCGCCGCCCGCGCGGTGGAACGGGTATAGGCGTAGGCGGCGAGGCCGTAAGGCAGGCGGTTCGCTTCCACGAAGGCCTCCTCATCGTCGGAGAAACGCTGGATCAGCGCCACAGGACCGAAAGGCTCCTCGTTCATGATCCGCGCGTCGAGGGGTACCTCGGTCAGGACGGTCGGGGCGAAGAAGTGGCCGCGATTGCCGATGCGCTGACCGCCCGCCGCGAGAGTGGCGCCACGGGAGATGGCATCCGCGCAGAGCGTTTCCATCGCCTCGAGCCGGCGGCCATGGATCAGCGGCCCCATCGTCGTATCCGGCGCGAGTCCGTCGCCGACGACGATGCCGCGGGCATGGTCCACGAACCGATCGCGGAACTCGTCGAACACGGCATCCTGGACGAGGAAGCGCGTCGGAGCGACGCAAACCTGGCCGGCATTGCGGAATTTGTTGGCACCGAGCACCTGCACGGCCCGGCCGATATCGGCATCGTCGAAGACCAGCGCCGGGGCGTGGCCTCCAAGCTCCATCGTCACCCGCTTCATGTGGCGCCCGGCCAAGGCGGCCAATTCCTTGCCCACCACGGTGGAGCCCGTGAAGGAGATCTTGGCCACCACCGGATGCGGGATGAGGTAGGACGAGATCGCGGCCGGCTCCCCGAAGACCAGGGACAGGACGTCGCCCGGCACGCCGGCGTCGAGGAAGGCACGAACCAGGGCCGCACAGCTCGCCGGCGTGTCCTCGGCTCCCTTGAGGATGACAGAACAGCCGGTGCAGAGTGCCGCCGAGATCTTGCGCACCGCCTGGTTGATCGGGAAGTTCCACGGCATGAAGGCGGCCACCACGCCGACCGGCTCGCGCAGGACGACCTGCTGCACGCCCTCGGCCCGCGCCGGAATCACCCGGCCATAGGCGCGCTTGCCCTCCTCGGCGAACCAGTCGATCACGTCGGCCGCCGCGAGGGTCTCGATGCGGGCCTCGGCCAGGGGCTTGCCATGCTCCAGGGTCATCGTCCGGGCGATGTCCTCGACGCGGTCGCGCAGGAGGTCGCCGGCCCTGCGCATGATCTTGGCGCGCTCGAACGCGGAGACCTTGCGCCAAGCCGCAAAGCCGCGTCCGGCCGCGTCCAGCGCCCGGTCGAGATCGTCGATGGTGGCTACCGCGAACCGCCCCAGAGTCTCGCCGGTGGCAGGGTTGAGCACGGGCATCGTCTCGCCTGCGGATCCCTTGGTCCAGGCCCCGGCGATATGAAGGTCGGTATCCGGATACATAATCGGCTACGGCTCTGTGAGTCGCCGGCAGGACGCGCCGACTCCTCCCATGTCGGCCCCCGGGTCTCCCGAGGCAACCCGATCAGGCCGCGATGCGTGGCTTCACCTTGACCGAATCAGCGGTGGTCACGACGGCGCTTCCGCCGCGCCGCGCCTGGAGCGTGCCGCCCTTGGGCACGACGTTCCAGCCTTCGCGGCAACCGTCGATGGGCTCCGAGACGACGATCAGGCCGGCCTCCGTCTCCCGGTAATAGAGGCTCGGCGGCCGCCCGTCGCAGGCCCAGCGATAGGCCGTGAGGCTGTCGCCGTCGGTGACGACCGCGGTGAAGCGCAGCGGCTCGGCGACGCCCGCAGCCTGCATCAGGTCGCGCACGGTCGAGAGCGTCTCGGCCATGGCGCCGACCGGATCCTCTGCGAGGCCGTTGGCCAGCGCCAGGAGGAAGATCGCCTCGGAATCCGTGGTGCCGCGGCGCTCGTCGTAGAGCGCATCGGGGATCAGGGCCTCGATCCGGCGCTTGATCCGCGAATAGCCGCCGATCTGGCCGTTATGCATGAAGAGATGACGGCCATGGGCGAAGGGATGGCAGTTCGCCCGCGTCGTCGCCGTCCCGGTCGACGCTCGGACATGGGCGAAGAAGGTCCGTGCCCGCACCTGCTGGCAGAGGTTGACCAGGTTCTCGTCCGACCAGGCCGGACAGACGTCGCGGTAGAGACCGGGATCGGGCCGCTCGGCATACCAGCCGATGCCGAATCCGTCGCCATTCGTCTCGGTCTTGGCCTCCGAAGCGTGCAGCGACTGATGGACCAGGGAATGCGTCGGCGCGCAGACGAGATCCGTGAGGAAGACCGGTTGACCGCTATAGGCGAGAAAGCGGCACATCGCTGGCTAAAACCTCTCAGGTCCGGTGGCGGCGATCCCCGTCAAGCAGGAGTCGCGCCGTTCATGGGCACGGCCCCGTTATCGTCGATCCGCAACAATCGATCTTGAGCGGTGAACAGGTCGTTAATGCGGCGCAGCATCGCTCCTTGGCGCGCCTCCCCGCCATAGGGACCCATTGCGCTTCGTCCGGGCAGAAGGCCGAACCTTGGCCGCGGGTACTGCAGCGAATGCATGACGGAGGGCACGCTGGGACTCTTGCGGCCGACGCCGTGGCGGCGCAGCATCACCTACCGAGAATCAACGATGTCTCCGAGCCACGGTCATGCGACCGTCGCAACCGAACGTCCCGTAGAAGGCGCCTCCATGGACCGTACCCGCTCAGACTGCCCCGTCGCCCTCGTGGTCGAGGACGATGCCGCCATCCGCAACTTGGCGACCGCCGTCCTCGAGGAGACCGATCTCGACGTCATCGCTTGTGCGAGCGGCGAGGCAGCCATCGCCATCCTCGAGCGGGCCGACGTCAACGTCGCGCTGCTGTTCGCCGATATCCGCCTGGGCGGCGCGATGGACGGTGTCGCACTCGCCAGCACCGTCGAGCGGCGCTGGCCCGACGTACGGGTCGTCGTCACCTCGGGCTACGATTCCGGTCAGGACGACCGCCTCTCGAACCAGGTCGTCTACCTGCAGAAGCCCTGGCGGGCCCTCGACGTTCTGGTCCAGGCCGAGCACGCGACCCTGGCCGCCAACGCGGCCTGAACGCACCGTCCGGAGCGGCAGACACGAAAAAGCCCGCCGCGCATCGCGCGAGCGGGCTTTTTTTCGCGATCGGAGCAGGCCGCGGAAAACCGAGCAGGTCCCGCGGCTCGGTCGGGTCAGGCGACGCCGTTGCCGGTGATCGCGGCGGGAGCGCTCGGCGCGAAGGGCGAACCGCCCGGACGGCGCGGCGCACCTGCACCGAAACGAGGCTTCGGCTTCGGCGCGGCGATTAGGCCCTCGCGGATTGCGGTCTTGCGCGCCTGCTTGCGGGCGCGGCGAACGGCCTCCGCCTTCTCACGCGCCTTGCGCACGGACGGCTTCTCGTAGGCCTTGCGCTGCTTCATCTCGCGGAAGATGCCTTCGCGCTGCATCTTCTTCTTGAGAACGCGGAGCGCTTGGTCGACGTTGTTGTCGCGAACGAGTACCTGCAACGGTCTAGATCCTCTGAGCCGATTGATGTCTTGAACGAGCCGACGCCGAACCCGAGACCCTCACGATCATCGCGAAGAAACCGAAAAACGCCCCGCGCCCGGAAAACTCCCGGGAGGGACGCCCGTCAGACAATCTCGAATCGGCGCAGAAACTGCACTTGGCGCAGGCTCATACACCAAGGCGGGACAAGTTCCAACAGCCGCGTGAACGGGTTCGGGCGAGGCGCCGGCTCAGTTG
This sequence comes from uncultured Methylobacterium sp., assembly GCF_964251405.1. GTDB lineage: Bacteria > Pseudomonadota > Alphaproteobacteria > Rhizobiales > Beijerinckiaceae > Methylobacterium. The sequence continues at coordinate 10,442 of NZ_CAXUJR010000075.1, read as the reverse complement.
TGCGACTGGATGAAGTTGCGCACCTGCGGATAGACTTGGCTCTCCCAGCGTCGCCCGGTGAACACGCCGTAATGGCCGACGCCGGCCTGGAGGTGATGACTCTTCATGTGCGGCGGTAGGCCGGTACAGAGGTCGTGGGCAGCCATGGTCTGGCCGACGGCACAGATGTCGTCGCGCTCGCCCTCCACCGTCATCAGCGCCGTCCTGCGCACGCTGCGCATGTCGATCGGGCTGCCCCGGTAGGTGAGCTCGTTCTTGGCCAGGGTGTAATCCTGGAACACCGTCTTGACCGTCTCGAGGTAGAAATCCGCATCGAGGTCGAGCACCGCGAAATACTCGTCGTAGAAGGCCTCGATCGCATCGGCCTTCTCGGTCTCGTCACCGGAAATATGCCAGAACAGGTCGGCATGCTGCTGGATATGGCGCTTCGGGTTCATCGAGACGAAGGCCGAGACCTGCATGAAGCCCGGATAGACCCGGCGCCCCGCGCCGGCATGGCGGGCGGGCACGGTGGCGATGAGGTTCTTTTCGAACCATTCGATCGGCTTCGAGGTGGCGAGCTTGTTCACGCCGGTCGGGCTGATCCGGCAATCGACCGGGCCGGCCATCAGGGTCATGCTGCGCGGATAGGCGGCGTTCTTCGATTGGGCCATGACGGCCGCGGCCACCAGCGCCTGAACCGCGGGCTGGCAGACGGCGACGACATGGGCGCCCTCCCCCATCGCTTCGAGGAACTGCACCAGATGATCGACGTAATCGTCGAACCCGAAGGTGCCGGCCGAGAGCGGCACGTCGCGGGCATTGTGCCAGTCGGTGATGTAGACGTCGTGGTCGGGCAGCATCGTCTTCACGGTTCCGCGCAGGAGCGTCGCGAAATGCCCCGAGAGCGGTGCCACCACGAGGACGCGGGGCTGCTCGCTGGCAATGTCCTTCCTGAAGCGCAGCAGGGTACCGAAAGGCGTGACGAGTACCGGCTCCTCGGTGACCGGCACCTCGCGGTTGCCGACGACCACCGTGTCGATGCCGTAGGCAGGGCGCGCGAAGGTCAGGCCTGCCCGCATCATCATCCGAGCGCTGGCCGAGAACCAGTTCAGCGGCTCCCGGAAGCCCGCACTCCGCCACGGAGCCAGGGCCTCGTTGATCAGCCGTCCCCAGGACCGGGTCTGCTGGGCGAGGTCCGACTGGACTTCGAAGGCATCGTACAGCATGGCGCCGGGACCTTTACGCGAACGACCGAACGCCGAAACGTCCGCATGGAGCGGATCCGGCCGCTCTGCTCGTTCAACTAGCCGTCCCTCGGGGGTAGGCTGGTGCACGCGGGGTCGGAACGCAACGGGTGCAGAATACGATCTCGCAATCCTGTTGTGCGCATGCATCAGGTTCATCCGTTCCGCCCGTCTCGGTCCGGGCCGTGGGAATCCATGCAACGGCCGCGCCGTCGGGACGATCGGCGACCGTGTGGGACTTGTCGTGGGCGCGGCACGAGTCTTGGATCCAACCACCTTGGATCCGGCCAACTTGGATCTGATCACCGCAGAAATCCTGGGGCACACGCCGATGTCAGCCGCGACGCTCACGATCTCGAGCCGGAACTATTCGTCGTGGTCGCTTCGCGGCTGGCTGATCTGCAAGATGTCGGGCCTGGCCTTCGAGACCGAGCTGCTCTCGGGCACCGACGCCTCCACCCGCGCCGAACTCCTTCACCTGTCGCCGTCGTTCCTCGTGCCGCGGCTGCAGCACGGCGACGTTTCGGTGTGGGATACGCTCGCCATCGCTCAGTATCTCAACGAGATCCTGCCCGCGTCCGGATTCCTGCCGAAGGACGTGGCCGTGCGGGCGCATTGCCGCTCGATCGCCGGCGAGATGCATGGCGGCTTCATCAACCTGCGCTCCGCCCTGCCCATGAACCTCAAGGCCCGCCACACGGACTTCAGGATCTTCAACGGCGCCAAGGGCGACATCGACCGCATCGTGACGATCTTCGAGGATTGCCTCGCCCGCTACGACGGCACCTACCTGTTCGGAGATCGCCCGACGCTGGCCGACGCGATGTACGCACCGGTCTGCACCCGCTTCCAGACCTACGACGTGCCGCTCCCGCCCCGGATCGCGGCCTATCGCGACCGTATCCTCGCGTGGCCGCTCATGACGGAATGGGCGGAGCAGGCGCTCGCCGAACCCGACGAGATCGAAGAACTCGACATGGAATTCTAACGGCCGTCGCCGGGTCCGGGCGCGGCATGGGCGGGATCAGGCCTGGAAATCGAGGAGCAAGGCGGACGACGCCTGGCTCTTGCTGCTGGAGCCGGTCGATCCGTAACCCGCGCCAGCCGAGTCCTGCACCTCCTGAAGCGACTTGATGAAACCTGCCAGAAGGTCGTCGGCCGTGCTCGTTTCGGCCGCACTGGCCGCCTGTGTCGTCGACGCGTCCCCGGCTGAGGCGGCCTGCGGCGCGTTCTGCGACAGGATCGCCTTGAGTTCCTCGGCTTGGTCCACGGTCAGGCTGCCACCTTCGACCTGCTCGTCGATCAGGGAATCGACCTTTTCCTTCAGTTGAGCGGGATCGAGGCGGGTGGTCCTCGTCGCTGCGCCTGTATCGCCCGAGGTGGAGCGCTCGCTCCTCAGGCTCTCGGTGATCGACCCGAAGGCCTGCGTCAGCGCGGTGCCGTCGGCGGCGCCGATCTTGCCCGACGCGACCTCGTCGGTGATCGACTGCATGACACGGTCCTTCGGGGACGTGCCGGACTTCTGCGTGGCATAGGAGGCAGCCAGGGAATTGATCACGGACGACATCGGAAGCTCCACGTGGTGGCCGTTCGCGACCTGCCTTCGGCCTTCCGGATGAGGCGTCCCTGATGGTTAATCGAAGTTTGCGCCGAGCCGCCAGGATCGTTTCCGGACTTTGCATCGGCCCCTACCGCAACACTCGGCGACCAAGTCGTCGCCCGGCGCATCGGGATCAGTCGCGGTTCACCTCAGGGGTGAACAGGTATCCGCCCGAGCGGATCGTCCGGATGATCTCGGGGTTGCGCGGGTCGCTCTCGATCTTCTGGCGAATGCGGCTGATCAGGACGTCGATGCTGCGCTCGAATGGACCGGCCGCGCGCCCCTGCGTCAGGTCGAGGAGCTGGTCGCGGGACAGCACCCGGCCCGGCCGCAGGCAGAGGGCGTGGAGCAGGTCGAACTCCGCGCCGGTGATCGCCACCCGCGCCGCCTCCGGGCTGAGGAGCTGGCGCAGGGAAATGTCGAGGGTCCAGCCAAGGAAGCTCAGCCGTCGCACACCCTCGTCGGCCGACGACTCGGTCGCCGATCCCCGGCGCAGGATCGCGCGAATGCGGGCGAGGAGTTCACGCGGGTTGAAGGGTTTGCCGAGATAATCGTCGGCTCCGATCTCGAGACCGATGATGCGGTCGATCTCCTCGGCCTTGGCCGTCAGCATCAGGATCGGCACCGTCGAATTTTGGCGGATGCGCCGGCACAGGGAGAGCCCGTCTTCCCCCGGCAGCATAAGGTCGAGCACCACGAGGTCCACGCGGGAATCGACCAGCCGCCTGTCCATCTCACGGCCGTCGCCCGCCAGGGTCACCCGGCAATCGTTGGCCCGAAGGTAGCGAGCGACGAGGGCGCTGATCTCGCGATCGTCCTCGACGACGAGGATATGCGGCGTGGTCGCGCTCATGGAATGCCGGCAAGGTCCCGTTTGTCCGAGAAATGGTTATGCCGCGTCCGTCCCGACTTTCGAAGGCCGCGGCACCAGCGGAATTGTATCGCGCTGTTTCTTGTGTCCGCGCGGCAGGTCCGCGCTGACTAAGTCCCCATGAAAAGAAGACGGCCGCACGGTCACGCATTGCTCCCAGTCGCTGCGATTCTTATGTCGGTCGGTGACGCCGATCCTGATGCTCGTTCACGAGCCGCGGCGGTTCTTCGACACCGGGAGACGACGATGCCGCCCTCGAACCGCCTCTTCGACGAATTCGCACGCCTCGCCATCGACGCCGCGGGAGCCGCGCAGGGTGTGCGCCGCGAGGCCGAAACGGTGTTCAAGGCTCAGATCGAGCGACTGATCCGCGACATGGACATCGCGTCGCGCGAGGAGGTCGACGTCCTGCGCGACCTCGTCGCGGCGCTTCGCAGCCAGAACGACACCTTGGCGGCCCGAGTCGCGGCCCTCGAAGGCAAGGCGGCGGGGGTCGAGACGGCCGCGACAAAGCCCGAGTCAAAGTGACGCAAGACGTCCGTTGGGCGCTTCGCCGCGAGAGCATTTGTACACAGGAAGGAACGGTGGACGGTCGCTTTCCTGTTCATCGGCCTTCGGAACCGCTTTGAAACGCGAGTCCGGCCCGGTCTATAGTGGGTGACGTACTGATTCGCTGATCCACCGATCTCAGCCGTCACCACCTAAGCTTTTGTCCCGCTCGTTTCAGCTTTGCACTGCATTTTTATATCGCAATGCAGAACAGCGGACCTGTCGCCGATCGTCCCAACACGTCTCGACGATCCGCGCGGATCGTCAAACTGGATCGCCATGACCCTCCTGCATTTCGAAGCCAACGACCGGAACGAACATCCCCTCGACACCGTCGAGCGGCTGGCCTCCCTGCGCGACTGGATCTTCGACCGTGCCGAGACCGACGAGATGTCCGTGGCGGTCACCGGCCGCTGGGCGGATTACCATGTCGCCTTCACCTGGATCGAGGATGTCGAGGCCCTGCACGTGGCCTCGGCCTTCGACATCAAGGTGCCCGACCGCAAGCGGACGGAGGTCCTGAACCTCGTCTCTCTCATCAACGAACAGCTCTGGGTCGGTCATTTCGACCTGTGGTCGACGGACAACGTCGTCATGTTCCGGCATTCCCTCCTCCTGACCGGTGGGACCGCGCCGACTCAGGCCCAGTGCGCGATGATGCTCAAATCCGCCGTCGATGCCTGCGAGCGCTATTACCAGGCTTTCCAATTCGTGCTCTGGGCCGGCAAGACGGCGCGCGAATCCCTGGATGCGGTCCTGTTCGAGACCGAAGGCGAGGCCTGACCGCCTCGTGACCGCC
>NZ_CAXUJR010000075.1:0-5297 GCF_964251405.1 uncultured Methylobacterium sp. | reverse complement strand
TGACCGCCTCGTGACCGCCGCGGAGCGCGCGACGATGCTGCCCTCCTCGCTGACCCTCGTCGGGGCCGGCAAGATGGGCGGAGCGATGCTGTCGGGCTGGCTGCGCGCCGGCCTGGACCCCGCCGGGACGACGGTGATCGATCCCTCGCCCTCGCCCGAGACGAAGGCCGTGTGTGCCCAGCACGGCGTCGCCCTGAATCCGCCGAACCTGGAACCGGCCGACGTCCTCGTCCTCGCCGTGAAGCCTCAGGGGCTCGCCGATGCGGCGCCGGCATTGGCGCCGGTCGTCGGTCCGGGCACTCTCGTGCTCTCGATCCTCGCAGGAAAAACCATCGCCGACATCGCGGCGCGGTTGCCCACGACCGCCGTGGTGCGCGCGATGCCCAACCTCCCCGCCAGCATCGGGCGCGGCGTTACCGGTGCGGTGGCGAGCGCCGGGGTGTCGCCCCGGCAGCGGGCGCAGGCCGATGCGCTTCTCGCCTGCGTCGGCCTTGTCGAGTGGCTGGACCAGGAGGTGCTGATCGATGCGCTCACCGCCGTCTCGGGTTCAGGCCCAGCCTATGTCTTTCATCTCGTGGAAGCGCTGGCGGAGGCGGGATGCGCGGCCGGCCTGCCGCGGGACATGGCCGACCGTCTCGCTCGCGCCACCGTGACGGGTGCAGGCGCTCTCCTCGACGGCGACCCGCGAGAGGCCGCGCGCCTGCGCCGGGACGTGACCTCGCCGGGCGGCACGACCGCCGAGGCGCTGGCGGTGCTGATGCGAGAGGACGGTTTGGCCAAGCTGATGCGCGAAGCCGTTGCCGCTGCCGCGCGCCGGGCGGGTGAGTTGTCCGGCTGACGGCGTTGGCCGGTCGCAGGCCCTAACGGGAACCGATCTTCCGCCTTAGATAGGGAGCATGGAAGAGGATCGGACAGCCATGGACAACGAAGCCTCGACGCCGCAAGGCACCCCGGTCATCGCGGCCGCCAAGCCCGCGACGGGGCCGAAGATCCCGCCGCGCGAAGCCGCAGTCGAGGCGCTGATGCGCCTGGCCGCCGAGCAGCCCTGGAACGACATCGAGATCGGCGACATCGCCCGCGAGGCGGGCCTCAGCCTCGCCGAGTTCCGCGACCTGTTTCCGTCGAAGGGGGCCGTGCTCGGCGGCCTTGCCCGGATGCTCGACCGCAAGGTCCTCGACGGCGACACCACCGATCTCGCCGAAGAACCCACCCGCGAGCGTCTGTTCGACGTGCTGATGCGCCGCCTCGATGCGATGGCGCCCTACAAGACGGCTCTGCGCCGCATCGCCTACGCGTTGCGCGGCGATCCGCTCTCGATGCTGGCGCTGAACGGCGTCGCGCTCAATTCGCACCGGTTCATGCTGGCGGCCGCCGGGATCAACACCGAGGGGCCGCTCGGGCGCCTCAAGCTCCAGGGTGTCGTCATCGCCTTCGCCCGGACCGTCGAGACCTGGCTCGACGACGAGGATCCCGCCCTTGCCCGCACCATGGCGCGGCTCGACAAGGAGATCCGCAACGGCGAGCGGCTGATGGAGCGGGCCGAGGATGCCCGGCGCCTCACAGCGCCCCTCCGGGCGATCGGACGCTCGCTCCTCGACCGCCGGCCCCGTCGGTCATCGGCGACGCGCGACGAGACCGACGGCGATCCTGCCGCCGTGATCTGACGTTCAGGGCCGTCCACCCTCGATCCGCCGCAGCACGAAGGTCGTCCCGACTTCGGGGTCGCGGCGCCACCGCCCGTCACCGGTCGGGACGAGCTCGACGGCGTGGCCTCGCTTCGCCCTGAGGGTCATGCGGCCCCCGGCGGCCTGCCACAGCACCGGGTCGAAGACGGCAATGCCGCTGTCACGACAGCCCTCCAGGATTCGCACGGGGCCCGGTTTGGCCGTCTCCCCCGGCTGCAGCTCGACGCGGCAGACATCCCGGTCCATGAACCTGTCGAGGGCATAGAGGCCCGACAAGGATTCCGTCGCTGACGCGAGTCCCGATTGGTCGTCGGCGGGTCTCGCCAGCGGATCGCGGGGACCTGAGAATGCAGGGCCGGACGGGTTCGGCGCAGCTTCGGCGGCTCCCGTCGCGGCGATCTGGAGGGGAACGAGGCTGTAGCTCTCGCCCGTATCGAGGCCGGCGCCGTAGCTGCGCCCATCCGCACGGCGCTTGAAGGCGAGGATCGGGCGGACGTCCTTGTCGACGAGCCGGACCGCGTCCTCGGTGAACAGCCACCCGGAGATGCCGCTGAGCACCGGCAGCGCGCGCCGGCAGCCCGCCGGAAACGAGAGCTTGCGCCCGGCCTCGCCGCTGGCGGACGACAGGGTCAGGACGCAACGGCGCGTACTCCCGTCCCTGGACAGGTCCCAGGTTCCAGGGACGCCAGCCAGGGTCTGGGGCAGGCTCGGGACGAAAGCCGAAGGGTCCGCCGGGGCATCCTGTGCCTGTGCTTCCAGCGACGACAGCAGCGCGGCCGTCAGGGCCGCGGCGACGCACCAGTCGGATCTCATCGCGCACCCCTCCAGGGCGTTTCGGGCACCGGCGTCAGCGGGCCGTGCCCCCCGAACCAGGAGACGAGGTTGTCGATGACGAGCTGGCCCATCGCCGCGCGGGTCTGGTCGGTGCCCGAACCCACATGCGGCAGCAGCACGACCTGATCGAGGGCGACAAGTTCGGCCGGCACGTGCGGCTCCCCGGCGAAGACGTCGAGGCCGGCGCTACGGATCGTCCCTTCCTTCAACGCGGCGATCAGCGCCGCTTCGTCGACCACGCTGCCGCGGGCGACGTTGACGAGGATTCCGTCGGGACCGAGCGCGGCGAGGATCGCGGCATCGACGAGCCCCTTCGTCCCGGGGCCTCCCGGCGCCACCACGATGAGGACGTCGACGGCCTGGGCGAGCCCGAGCAGAGTCGGATGGTACTCGTATCCGACACCCTCCTGCGCATGGCGGCCGTGATAGGCGATCGCGACGCCGAACCCGTCGAGCCGCCGCGCGACGGCGTGGCCGATCCGCCCGAGACCGAGGATGCCGACCCGTCGCCCGCGCAGGGTGGTGGTCAGGGGGAACGAGCGCTCGGACCAGCGCCCCGATCGCAGGTAGCGGTCGGCCTGGGGGATCTGCCGGACCGTGGCGAGGAGCAGGCCGAGGGTGAGGTCGGCGACCTCCTCGTTGAGGACGTCGGGCGTATGGGTCACCACGACCCCGCGGGCGGCGGCTGCGCGAACGTCGACGGTGTCGTAGCCGACGCCGAGGCTCGCGACGATCTCAAGCCCGGGTAGGCGCGCCAGCAGCGCCTCGTCGACGGGAGCCTGCGCGCCGACCGCGAGCCCGCGGATCCGCGGGCCGGCTTCGTCGAGGAACGCCTCTCGGTCGCGGACCTGGTCGAGGCGGTGAACCGTGAAGGCGCGGGCCAGCGCGTCCATGACGCTCGGCTGCATCGCCTTGAGAAGCAGGAGATCGACGGGAGGCGGCACGGTCACTGGCACACTCGGAGGGGTGTCGTTGCGGATCTACAGCATCGGCCCGAACAGCGGGACCCGATGTTCGGCAGAAGCCGGTGCAAAAACAAGATCATGGAGCATCGGGATCGCCACCTCGAAACCGCGGAATGTCGGGCCAGCCATCGCCCCGATGCAACCGTGCGGCCACTTCCGAAACGGCGGCGGAATGACTACTACAAGGGCTAACCCTTTCCCGAAATGCAGAAAGCTCGACCGCGATCATGACGGCCCCGCGCACCCTCTACGATAAGATCTGGGACGACCACGTCGTCGATGTGGAGCCCGATGGCACGAGCCTCCTCTACATCGACCGCCACCTCGTCCACGAGGTCACGAGCCCGCAGGCCTTCGAGGGCCTGCGCGTGGCCGGCCGCCGGGTGCGCCATCCGGAGAAGACGTTGGCCGTCGTCGACCACAACGTCCAGACCTCGGACCGCAGCTTCGGCATCGAGGATCCCGAGAGCCGCATCCAGCTCGAGGCGCTGGCCGAGAACGTGCGCGATTTCGGGATCGAGTTCTACGATGCCCTCGATCGCCGCCAGGGCATCGTCCACGTCATCGGCCCGGAGCAGGGCTTCACCCTGCCGGGCCAGACCATCGTGTGCGGCGACAGCCACACCTCGACGCACGGCGCCTTCGGGGCGCTGGCGCACGGCATCGGCACGTCGGAGGTCGAGCACGTGCTCGCCACCCAGACCCTGCTGCAGCGCAAGGCTCGGAACATGCGCGTCACGGTCGACGGCACACTGCCGGCCGGCGTGACCGCCAAGGACATCATCCTGGCGATCATCGGCGAGATCGGCACGGCCGGCGGCACCGGCTACGTCATCGAATATGCCGGCGAGGCAATCCGCGCCCTCTCGATGGAGGGCCGGATGACGATCTGCAACATGTCGATCGAGGGCGGCGCCCGCGCCGGCCTCGTGGCGCCGGACGCCACCACCTACGACTACGTCAAGGGTCGGCCGAAGGCGCCGCAGGGCGAGATGTTCGAGCGCGCGCGCGCTTATTGGGAGAGCCTCGTCACCGACGAGGGCGCCCATTTCGACCGTGAGGTCCGCCTCGACGCCGCCAACCTGCCGCCGGTCGTGAGCTGGGGCACGAGCCCCGAGGACGTGGTCTCGATCTCCGGATCGGTGCCCGACCCGGCCGCGATCGCCGACGAGAACAAGCGCCAGTCGAAGGAGAAGGCCCTGGCCTATATGGGCCTGGAGCCGGGCACCCGGATCACCGACATCAGCCTCGACCGGGTCTTCATCGGCTCTTGCACGAATGGCCGCATCGAGGATTTGCGCGCAGTCGCCAAGGTCGTGGAGGGCCGCAAGGTCCACGCGAACGTCTCGGCCATGGTGGTGCCGGGCTCCGGCCTCGTGAAAGCTCAAGCCGAGGCCGAGGGTCTCGACCGGATCCTGATCGCGGCCGGCTTCGATTGGCGCGAGCCCGGCTGTTCGATGTGCCTCGGTATGAACGCCGACCGCCTAAGCCCGTTTGAGCGCTGCGCCTCGACCTCGAACCGCAACTTCGAAGGCCGCCAGGGTCATCGCGGCCGTACCCACCTCGTCTCCCCGGCCATGGCCGCCGCCGCCGCCGTGGCCGGCCGCTTCGTCGACATCCGCGACTGGGACCACGGCTGACCGGCCGCCGCGAAATCCGATTGACGTCGTGGGCCGGCCCGCCTAAACGACCCACGACGTCGGCCGCAACGCGGCCCACGGGCCCAGGTGGCGGAATTGGTAGACGCGCTGGTTTCAGGTACCAGTCTTGCAAGAGGTGAAGGTTCGAGTCCTTTCCTGGGCACCATCAGCCG
>NZ_CAXUJR010000074.1:14519-18665 GCF_964251405.1 uncultured Methylobacterium sp. | reverse complement strand
TGGTGGACGGCAACTGGGGCGTCCACGCCATCGTCAAGAAGGCGATCTTCGCCGAAAGGGTGGGCTGAGAAATAAAGGGTGGGCTGAGGAATAGAGCCGCTTGCGTACGGGATGCCGACATTCCGGTGCACCGTCTGTCACCACCCTTTGTCATCCCGGGGCTGCCCCCGGATCTGGCCTTTGGCCAGTCCGAGGATGAACTCCGCAGAGCCCGGGACCCAGAGCCGCCGACGGTTTTTGACTTGCTGAGTCAGCGGTCATGGGTTCCGGGCTCGCCTTTGGCGCCCCGGAATGACTACGTGAGTGGAACAAGCAGACCGGGCACGGGCCGCTATTGCGAGGTGTGTAATCCGGTAACCTGCGCCCCTCACCCCACCTCCACCCTCCCGTCGAACCCGATGACCCGCCCGAGCCCGCGCACGCGGTTGAGGATGCGGTCTCCGGCGAGCGCCCGCCATTCCTCCGGCACGCTCAGCACCACACGGCCCTCGACGACGCCGATGGGCATGCGCGGCAGCGTGCCGGCCATGCCGGCCGAGATCGGGAAGGCGACCCGCAGGAGGCCGCCGATCAGGCGGGCGCGCTCGAACAGGCGCGGGCCGGCGAGGCCGCGCAGCATCGGGCTCGCCTTCTCGGGGGCGACGCCCTCGTGGCGGAAATAGACGGCGAGGGCGAGATAGGCGCGGCCGGGATGGTCAATGCCGACGAAGGGACCCTGCGTGATCACGTCGACGCTGTGCTCGCCGCGGTAATCGGGATGCGCCCGCCAGCCGATGTCGGAGAGGAGGCAGGCGGCGTGGCGCAGGCGGCGTTCGTCCGACGTCTCGGGGCCGTCCAACTCGGCGACGAAGCGGTCGGTCCAGGCGATGAGGTCGGTGCCGTGGCCCGGCGAGCGGGCGCGCAGGGCGTTGAGCTCGGCCGCCGCAGACAGAAGCGGGTCGGCGGCGCGGGCATCGCGGTCGAGAAGCTCGTAGAGCAGGCCCTCGCGCACGCCGCTCGCCGAGATCGCGACCTCGCGGGGACGGCCCAGCCGGATGATCTCCTCGAGCACCACCGCGCCGTAGGCGAGGAGCGGCCGGCGTGCCTCGGACACGCTCTCGACATCGGTGAGGAGGGCGGCGTCGACCCGCTCGACCACTTCGAGGAAGTTCAGTTCGTCCGAGGGCTCGACGCTGTAGCCGTGCATGACGTGGAGCGGGTAGAGGCGGGCGGCCTGGTGCAGCCGGGCGAGCGCCCGCCAGGTTCCGCCCACCGCGTAGAAGCTGCGCCCGCGCAGGGTCTCCAGCTGCGGCGCGGCCTTCTTGAGGTGCTCGCGCACGATCTTCTGGGCCTTCTTGGGCGACCCGCCGGTGAGGTCCTGCAGAGCGAGGCCACCGAGCGGCATCGTCACCCCCTGCCCGACCGTGGCGCCGCGCACGTCCACGAGTTCGAGGGAGCCGCCGCCGAGGTCCCCCACGACCCCGTCCGGGGCATGGAAGCCGGAGACGACCCCGAGCGCCGACAGCTCCGCCTCGCGCCGGCCCGACAGGAGCTCGATCGAATGGCCGCAGGCCCTCTCGGCGGCGGCGAGGAAGTCGGGCCCGTTCTCGGCGTCGCGGGCGGCGGCCGTGGCGAGCACGAAGACGCGCTCGATCGCCATGACCTCGCACAGCACCCGGAAGCGGGTGAGCGCCGCCAGCGCGCGCCTCACCGCCTCGTCGTTGAGGCGCCCGGTGGTGAGGACGTTGCGGCCCAGACCGCACAGGACCTTCTCGTTGTAGAGCGGCGTCGGCGCGCGGGTCAGCCCGTCATAGGCGACGAGGCGCACCGAGTTCGAGCCGATGTCGATGATCGCGACCGGTGAAGGCGGAGCCGCCCCCGCACTGCCCCTGGCATGCTGCGCGAGCGGTTCGTCGAGGCCCATCCCGGGTCCGTGTCCCATCCAGGAGTCCTTGTTACCGCGTCCTTGCGAAGAGGCCGTCAGCTCCGCTGGGCTCGCCGGCTCAGCGCGCGTGGGCTCGATTTCTTCGACGACTTGCCTCGCCCGGACAGGCTCGGATTCGTCATGAAATACTTGTGCGCGTTGAAGGGCTCCTCGCCATCCGCCGGCTGGATCCGCTCGCTCGCGCCCGACGCCAGTACACGCCAGCTCTGGCGGTTGTCGAGGAGATTGGCGAGCATGATCTGGTCGAGCACCTGCTGATGCACGGTGGGGTTGGCAATCGGCAGGAGCGCTTCAACCCGGCGGTCGAGGTTGCGGCTCATGAGATCGGCCGACGAGATGTAGACGGTGGCCTTGGGATGCGGCAGGCCGTAGCCGTTGCCGAAGGCGTAGACGCGGCCGTGCTCCAGGAAGCGCCCGACGATCGACTTGACCCGGATCGTCTCCGACAGGCCGGGGATGCCGGGCCTGAGGCAGCAGATTCCGCGGATGATGCAGTCGATCGGCACGCCGGCCTCGGAGGCGTCGTAGAGCGCGTCGATGATCTGCTGGTCGACGAGCGAGTTGCATTTCAGCCAGATCGCCGCCGGGCGCCCGGCCTTGGCGTGGCCGACCTCCGCCTCGATCTTCTCCAGGAGACGCGCCTTGAGGGTCAGCGGCGAGACCGCCATCTTCTCGAGTTCGGCCGGCTCGGCATAGCCTGTGATGAAGTTGAACAGCCGCGCGACGTCGCGGGCCACCGCCGGGTCCGCGGTGAAGAAGGACAGGTCGGTGTAAACCCGCGCGGTGATCGGGTGGTAGTTGCCGGTGCCGACGTGGCAGTAGCTCACGAGCCGGTCGCCCTCGCGCCGCACCACCATCGAGAGCTTGGCGTGCGTCTTCAGCTCGATGAAGCCGAACACCACCTGAGCCCCGGCTTTTTCCAGGTCGCGGGCCCAGCGGATGTTGGCCTCCTCGTCGAAGCGGGCCTTGAGCTCGACGAGCGCGGTGACCGACTTGCCGACCTCCGCGGCTTCGGCCAGCGCGGCCACGATCGGCGAGTTCGAGGAGGTGCGGTAGAGCGTCTGCTTGATCGCCACCACGTGCGGATCGCGGGCGGCCTGGTTGAGGAACTGCACCACCGCGTCGAAGGATTCGTAGGGGTGGTGGACGATGAAGTCCTTCTGGCGGATCGCCGCGAAGACGTCGCCGCCGCTCTCGCGGATGCGCTCGGGGAAGCGGGGATTGTAGGACTTGAACTTGAGGTCGGGCCGGTCGATCCCGACGATTTGCGAGAGTTCGTTGAGCGCCAGCATCCCCTCCACGAGGAAGACCGCATCCGGGCCGATCTCCAGCTCGTCGGCGACGAAGCTGCGCAGGTCCTCGGGCATGCCCGCCTCGACTTCGAGCCGGATCACGACGCCGCGGCGGCGCTGCTTGAGGGCGCTCTCGAAATGCAGGACGAGGTCCTCGGCCTCCTCCTCGATCTCGAGGTCGGAATCGCGGATCACCCGGAAGGCCCCCTGCCCCTTCACGAAGTAGCCCGGGAAGAGCCGGCCGGTGAACAGCACGATCACCTGCTCGATGGCGATGAACCGCGCCGCGGGCTCGCTCCCCCCGTCGGGCAGGCGCACGAAGCGCTCGACCACCGAGGGCAGGCGGATCAGCGCGCGCAGGGTGCGTCCGTCGCGGGGCCGCACCAGCATCAGCGCGATGGTCGAGCCGAGATTGGGAATGAACGGGAAGGGATGGGCCGGGTCGATGGCGAGCGGCGTGAGCACCGGCAGGACGTGGTTGAGGAAGTAGTCCTCCAGCCAGACGGCATGGTCCTGGCTGAGGCCGGCGGGCTCGACGAGGTCGATGCCGACCCCGTGCAGGTCCCCCCGCAACTCACGCCAGCGCTGCTGCTGCTCGAGGGCGAGGCGCGAGACCTCCGTGCCGATGCGGGCGAGCTGCTCGGCGGGCGTCATCCCGTCCTGCGAGGGCAGGACGAGACCGGCGCGGACCTGGTCGTGCAGGCCCGCGACCCGCACCATGAAGAACTCGTCGAGGTTGTTGGCCGAGATCGAGAGGAAGCGGAGCTGTTCGAGCAGCGGATGGTTCGGGTTCGAGGCCTCCTCCAGCACCCGGTGGTTGAACTGCAGCCACGAGATCTCGCGGTTGACGAAGCGCTCGGGCGCCTGTCGCAGGGCGCGGCCCGCCTCGACCACGGTGGCGCGCACGGCCTTTCCCGGGTCGGGTTCGGC
>NZ_CAXUJR010000074.1:0-14419 GCF_964251405.1 uncultured Methylobacterium sp. | reverse complement strand
CGCGGCCCGCCTCGACCACGGTGGCGCGCACGGCCTTTCCCGGGTCGGGTTCGGCGTCGGGCTGCTTGGCGCCGGGCGTGGCTTCGGGCGCGGCGGAGGCCGGGAGAGCGGGCACGGACGCCCGTTTCGACTCCGCGGCCACGGCGGCCGGGCTCCTACGTGGCGACCGGGTCCGGGCCGGCGCGGACGGCGTCCGATCCTCGGACGCGACGTCGGTCGAGACGTCCTCGTCCGCGCGCGCGGTCAGGGCCTCGTCGCGCCGCACCTCATCCGCGTCCATGTCCGACAACAGCGACTCTCCCTACATGCCTCGGTTCGTCTCCGGCACGGCCCCGTCCTAGCACGGGTGCCGGCGCGGACCTTGACGGTTCCATGACCGAGACGGTTCCATGACTGACGGCTGGCTCAGCCGGGATCATCCTCGCCCGCTTCGGCACCGAGCCCGAGGCGCCCGAGGACGGCCAGCGCCAGCGGCCGCGTGATCCGCCGGCCGCGCCCGAGGGCGTCCCGATCGAGTTCGGCCACGACCTCGCGGGCGAGAGCCAGGGAGCGGTCGATGCGCAGCACCAGCGCCTCGACCACGCTGAGGTCGACCACGAGCTGCCGGTCGACGAAGAGCTTGACGATGACGGCCCGGAGCAGCGCTTCGTCGGGTGGCAGGATGGTCGCTCCGGGAGCGAGGCGCAAGCGCGAGCGCAGGTCGGGCGTGGCGAGCTTGAGGGCCTCCACCGGCCGCGCGGCGGTGAGCAGGATCGCGGTCCGGTGCTCGCGGGCGAGGTTGAGGAGGTGGAACAGGGCGGCCTCGTCGCGGCCCTCCGGGCGGTCGACGTCCTCGACCACGAGGGCGCCGTTGGAGACGAGGTGGGGCACGGCGTCGGGCGTGACCTTCGCGGCCGCGACGGTCCAGGCATGCGCCCGCGTCGCCCAGATCGAGGCGAGATGGCTCTTGCCGCTGCCGGCGGGACCGGTGAGCAGGAACACCGTGTCGGGCCAGTCGGGCCAGGCCTCGATCAGGCCGTAGGCGGCCTCGTTGGCCGGGCCGACCAGGAAGTCCTCCCGTCCGTAGCGCGGATCGAGCGGAAGCTCGAAGGCGAGCTGGCGGGGCGGGGCGGAGTCGCGCCTCGGGCGGTCCATGGCAGCCTCAGCGCTCCCGCGGCTCGGGCGCCGACAGGAGCGCCGGCTCGTCGGCATGAAAGAGCGGGCTCTGCAGGTAGCGGTCGATGCCGTAGCGCACCACGACGCCGATGGAGGCCGCCACCGGCACCGCGATGAGAAGGCCGAGGAAGCCGAACAGCGAGCCGAAGGCGAGGAGCGAGAACATCAGCCAGACCGGGTGCAGGCCGACGGAATCGCCGACCAGCTTGGGCGAGATGACGTTGCCCTCGAGGAACTGCCCCAGCGCGAAGACGCCCACGGTCAGCCCGATATGGAGCCAGTCGGAATCCGGCCAGAACTGCACCAGGGCCACCCCCACCGCGAGCAGGAAGCCGACGATCGTCCCGACATAGGGAATGAAGGTGAGGAGGCCCGCGACGAGCCCGATCAGGATCCCGAAGTTCAGGCCGATGGCGAACAGGCCGACCGCGTAGAAGGTGCCGAGGATGAGGCAGACCAGGGTCTGCCCGCGCAGGAACCCGGTGATGGCCCCGTCCATCTCGCGCCCGAGCCGGCGCACCACGAAGCGGTGGCGCGGCGGCACCCAGGAATCGAGCTTGGCGATCATCCGGTCCCAGTCGAGCAGGATGTAGAAGGCCACCACCGGGGTGATGAAGAGCAGCGAGACGATCGACAGCAGGGTCTGGCTGCCGGTCCAGAGCGATCCCAGGACGGAGAGAGCCCAGCTTCCGCCCTGGCCGACCAGTGTCCCCATGGAGGATTGCAGGTCGTTGATGATGTCGGCGCCGCCGATCCGCTGCAGCAGAGGGCCGGCGCGCTCGACGACGAGCCCCTGGAGCTTCGAGACCATGCCCGGCAGGGTCGAGACCAGGGCGGTAGCCTGCTTGGCGACCAGCGGACCCACGATCAGAAGGGTCAGCCCCAGCGCCACCACGAACAGCGCCAAGATGAGGAGCGAGGCCGCCAGCCGCCCGAGGCCGAGCCGCTCGAACCGGTCGGCCATGGGGTCGAGGAGATAGGCCAGCGCCAGGCCCGCCGCGAAGGGCAGGATGACATCCCTGAGGAGGTAGAGGAGCACCACGGCGACCACGAGGCCCGCCACTCCGATCATCGCCCTGCCGCGCATCGGCCGTTCGTCCTTACGAGGTTCGTGGGGGTTGGGATGAACAGTGGGAAGCCCGTCCGGCCCGGTCAAGCGCGTTGGGCGCACCATCAGGCCGGCTCCGTCATGTGGCGCATCCAGACCCGCAGATAGGCGGCGGCGGAGAGCCCGGTGAGAATCGCCACCAGGGGCTGCGCCCAGCCCTCGATGCCGATGCGGGCGGCTCCCCAGGCCTTGGCGCCGAGGACCAGGGCGGCGAAGGCGATCTGCACGGCGGTGTTGAGCTTGCTGATCAGGAGCGGGCGGATCGCCACCGGCTGGTCCATCAGCCACGACACCGCGATGGCGAGGAAGATCATGACGTCGCGGGAGACGACGACGATGGCCAGCCAGCCCGGCACCACGCCGAGGACCGCCAGGGCGACGTAGATCGAGACCAGCAGCGCCTTGTCCGCCAGGGGATCGAGATAGGCGCCGAGCTCGCTCGACATGGAGAAGCGCCGGGCGATGATGCCGTCCACCGCATCGGACGCGCCCGCCAGCAGGAAGCCCGCGAAGGCCAGCCCCCATTCCCCCTGGACCAGCATGGCCACCACGAAGGGAACGAGGAGGAGCCGGCCGATCGTGATGAGGTTGGGGATGGTCATGGCAGCAGCCTGATCATGGCATGACGATCCCGGATCTCTTAATGGGCCTGCGGACTCGCGAAGACGGGCGGGACTGTTTAGAGGTCGCGAGGATCGATGAAGGGCTTGGGGCGGATGACGGCCGAACGCAACGATGGAATGACCTATGCTGGGGCGGGCGTCGACATCGACGCCGGCAACGCCATGGTCGATGCGATCAAGCCGCTGGTGCGCGCCACCCGCCGGCCCGGTGCCGATGCCGAGATCGGGGGCTTTGGCGGATTGTTCGACCTCAAGGCCGCCGGCTTCACGGACCCGATCCTGGTGGCGGCCAACGACGGCGTCGGCACCAAGGTGAAGGTCGCGATCGAGACCGGTCGCCACGACACCATCGGCATCGATCTCGTGGCGATGTGCGTGAACGACATCATCGTCCAGGGTGCCGAACCGCTGTTCTTCCTCGACTACTACGCCACCGGCAAGCTCGTGCCGGGGGTGGGTGCCGACATCGTGCGGGGCATCGCCGAGGGCTGCCGGCAGGCCGGCTGCGCGCTCATCGGCGGCGAGACCGCGGAGATGCCGGGCCTCTACGATGGTGCCGACTACGACCTCGCCGGCTTCTCCGTGGGAGCCGCCGAGCGCGGCACGTTGCTGCCGCGCCCGGGGATCGCCGCCGGAGACGTGGTGCTCGGCCTCCCTTCCTCGGGGATCCATTCGAACGGCTTCTCGCTGGTGCGCCGCATCGTCGAGGCGAGCGGCCTCCCCTACGACGCGCCCGCCCCGTTCGCCCCCGGCCTGACGCTGGGCGAGGCGCTGCTGGCACCGACCCGGATCTACGTGAAGCCGCTCCTGGCAGCGCTGAAGGCCACCGACGGGATCAAGGCGCTCGCCCACATCACCGGCGGGGGCTTTCCCGACAACCTGCCCCGGGTCCTGCCGGAGGATGTCGGCATCGCGGTCGACCTCGACGCGATCGCCGTGCCGCCGGTCTTCGGCTGGCTCGCGAGGACCGGCAACGTCGCGGTGCCGGAGATGCTGCGCACCTTCAACTGCGGCATCGGCATGGTCGTGGTGACGAAGGCTTCGACGGCGGACGCCGTGATCGCGGCGCTCACACAGGCCGGCGAGGCTCCGGTCCGGCTCGGGTCGATCACCGCGCGCGGCCCCGAGCCCGTGACCTTCACCGGCACCCTCGCGCTCTGACATGGCGGCACAGCGGAAGACCCGGGTCGCGATCCTGATCTCGGGGCGCGGCTCGAACATGGTCTCGATCCTGGACGCCGCGCGGGCGCCGGATTACCCGGCCGAGATCGCCCTGGTCCTCTCGAACCGGCCCGATGCCCCGGGGCTCGCCCATGCCGCCGCCTGCGGGATTCCGACGAAGACCGTCGACCACCGGAGCTTTCCCGACCGGGCGAGCTTCGACGGAGCCCTCCAGGCCGAGCTCGAAGCCGCGGGGATCGAACTCGTGTGCCTCGCCGGCTTCATGCGGATCTTCTCAGGGCCTTTCGTCGAGGCCTGGGCGGGGCGGATGATCAACATCCACCCCTCCCTGCTGCCGCTCTTCCGCGGCGTCCACACGCACGCCCAGGCGCTCGCCGCCGGCGTGCGACTGCATGGCTGCACCGTGCATTACGTGGTGCCCGAACTCGATGCCGGGCCGATCGTGGCCCAGGCCGCGGTGCCGGTCCTGCCCGGCGACGATCCCGACAGCCTCGCCGCCCGCATCCTCGTGCAGGAGCACCGGCTCTACCCGATGGCGCTCGCCCTGGTGGCCGGCGGCCGGGCGCGCCTCGAGGGGAACCGCGTCGTCTTCGCAGGCGACGTGGCGACCCCCGAGGGCGCGCTCCTCAGCCTGTAGGGGGGGCCGGAAAGCTCCCCGCAACCGCGAGCGGTGGGAGGGATGGTGCGCCCTGCAGCGCCACGCTACGGGCGGAAGCAACCGGATGCCGCAGGCCAGAAGCGGCAGCCCCGCATCAGATCGCCGCGAGGCCGCGCTGCACGGCGGGGCGCGCCAGGACCCCGTCGAGCCAGCGCCGGACATGGGGCAGCGGGCCGAGGTCGACCCCCTGCTTCTCGTGGTACTTGGCCCAAGTCAGGATCGCGACGTCGGCGATGGAATAGTCGCCCGCCACGTGCTCGCGATCGGCGAGACGCCGGTCGAGGACGCCGTAGAGCCGACGGGCCTCGTCCGTGAACCGCGCGATCGCGTAGGGGATCTTCTCCTCGGCGTAGATCCGGAAATGGTGGGCCTGGCCCAGCATCGGTCCCAGGCCGCCGACCTGCCAGAACAGCCACTCGTCCACCGCCACCCTGGCCCGTTCGTCCGCCGGGTAGAGGCAGCCGGTCTTGCGCCCGAGATATTGCAGGATCGCGCCCGATTCGAAGACCGCGATCGGGGCACCGCCCGGCCCGTCGGGATCGACGATCGCCGGGATCTTGTTGTTGGGTGAGAGGGCAAGGAAGTCGGGAGCCATCTGCTCGTTTCGGCCGATATTCACGGGCACCACCCTGTAGGGCAGCCCGCATTCCTCGAGCATGACCGGGATCTTCCAGCCGTTGGGCGTGCTCCAGGTGTGGACGTCGATGGGATGTCCCGGTGCGGTGGCCATGCGCGGGGTCCGATGATGCAAGGAGCTGGGTACAAGGCGCGGTCGCCGACCGTTCAAGCGGCCGAGCGGGCCGAAGGTTGCAGCCCCTCCCGCTAGACCCGAAGGCGCCCGGCCTCAAGCGGGACGAGCCGCGGCATCCCGCGCGAAGATGCGCCCGGCGCGAGCATCCGCCGTCTCGTCCACAGGCCATGACAGCGCAGGGTTGCAGACCGTCGGAAAGCCGCTTGCCCTGCCGGTGCGGATCCGGTTGTGATGCCGGTATCCGCCGACGCAGGCGGCCCAATCCGACGCCCAAGGATCGTCCGATGCTGCTTCGTTTCGTTTGTGCCGCGCTCGTCGGGGCTCCGCTCCTCGCAGGCACCGCCATGGCCCAGGCTGCCCGGGAGCCCGCAGCCAAGGAGATGACCGTCGGGCAGAGCGCGGCACGCCAGCGCCAGAAGGCCTGCGGCACCCAGTGGCGTGCCCTCTCGGTGAGCGAGAAGGCGACGCAGGGACCGAAATGGCCCCAATATTTCAGCAAGTGCGTGAAGCGCCTCAAGGAACAGAAGGCCTGAGCCGAATCACAGGCCCTCGCACAGGCGCTTGCGAAAGCCTTCATGGCTGCGCTCGTAGCCGAGGCGGTCATAGAAGCGGTGCGCGTCGCGGCGGCGTTTCGACGAGGTCAGTTCGAGCACCACCGCGCCGCGCGCGTGGGCGATGCGTTCGGCCTCGGCGATCATACGGGCGCCGATCCCGCGTGAACGGCAGTCGGACCGGACCTGGACGCTGGCGAGCTTGGCCCGCCGGGCGCCGCGCTCGACCAGGGTCGTGAACAGGACGAGCTGGAACACGCCGACCACGGCCCCGTCCTCCAGGGCGACGTGAAGGCTCGTATCGGCCGAGGCAGCGATGGCGGCAAAGCCCGCGCGGTATCCCGCCTCGGTGTCGGGAGTCCAGGCATCGCCGTGGCCGCCGAGTTCGTCGGCCGCGTACAGGGCCACGATCTCCTTCAGATCGTCGGGTTCGGCGGTTCGGATCGTGAGCATCGGCGACTCGCAAGACGTATCGGCAGCCCGGTAGCACGAACCGATCGCCCTCCGAACGACTTGATGCCTCGCGCAGCCGAACCTTTCTCCCTTCCCCCGGACCGACCATGGACGCCGAACGACGATACCTGCAGCGGGCGGTGGCCCTCGCCGCCGTGATTCCGGTGGCGGCCGGTGCCTACGGCGTCTTGTTCGGCATCGACGGGATCGGCCGTGCGGGGAGCACCGACATCTCCGCCGACAGCCATTTCCGCTACCTGTCGGGTCTGCTGATGGGCATCGGCATCCTGTTCTGGACCTGCGTGCCCGGCATCGAAGGTAAGACCGGGCTGTTTCGCTTCCTCACGCTGGTGGTGGTGCTGGGCGGCCTCGCCCGGCTGCTGGGGCTATACCTGACCGGCCTGCCCTCGCTGACGATGCTGGCGGCGCTCGCCGTCGAGCTTGTCATCACGCCGCTGCTGTGCCTTTGGCAGGGGCGCGTCGCCCGAGGGGCCGGAGAGGCGCCGGACCCGCGAGCCTCGCCGGCGCGAAGCGGCCCGCAAGGCGAGAGCGGGTGGACGAACCGGCCGTTCGCGCGTTTCCGGAGGTCGAAACGCCCTCACGATGCGCCCGGACCCGTGAGGAATGCGATGATCCCATGCCAGAACCGGTCCCCCGCCCGGTTCCTGCGGCTGCCGATCCTGGCACTGGCTCTCGCCGTCGCGCAAGGCGCCACCGCCGCGCCCCGGAAGGCCGCCGTGTTCGACTTCCAATATGCCAAGGGATCGCCGACCGAGCCGACGCAGGCGGACCGGGAGCGGTTGGCCCGCCTCGGCGACACGTTGCGCGGCCTCCTCGAGAAGAGCGGGCGCTACACCATCGTCTCCACCGATCCGGTCAAGCAGGAGGCCGAGAGGGGGCCGGACCTGCGCTCCTGCAACGGCTGCGCCGAGGACTTCGCTCGAAAGCTCGGGGCGGATGCGGCGATCACCGGCGAGGTCCAGAAGGTCTCCAACCTCATCCTCAACATCAACGTCTACGTGAAGGACCTTGACGGCAAAGGACCAGAGAAGGCCTACAGCGTCGACATCCGTGGCGACAACGACGAGTCGTTCGAGCGTGGAATCCGCTACCTCGTCAAGAATCGGCTGCTCGAAGCGGAGCAGTAAATCGGTCGTTTTGCAGCGCATCAAAATCCGCGCAAGTCCTTGCAGATCATCGGATGCGCTGCGTCAAATTCATATTTTGTCAAATACACGGCGATTAGGCATCAAAACGCTCTTGACCGAAATTCGATACGGTCGCAGTCTTCAGTCGTGCTTCGGAAGCGAAGCACAGTTCGGTCCGGAGGAGAGGCGTCATGCCCCTATTCGGTCGACGCTGAAGGAGACAGGAATGACTCCACCCCAGCAGGACGCCGCTGAGATCGTCTGAGGGACCGGTTCGGCCCGAGACGTAGTGGCACTTACGAACACTACGACGGAAGCGGCTTCAGGGGCGCAGAAGCGGCCGATACGGCACGACTTCGAACACGCATTAGCCCCAACTCAAGCCGCTTCCGCCGCGGTTCATGGGACACCCTGGGAAACCCGTTCGTTGCGATCGATCGCAACGTGATGCCGTGGCGCGACCGGCTCGCCACGCCCGTCTTTCCGGAGCTGCGAAGCAGAGCCCGGAACCCAGAGCCGCGACGGCTCGCCAAACTTGCCACTTTCCGTGTTTCTGAGTTCCGGGTTCGCCTGCGGCGCCCCGGAATGACGGAGGGATGCGACAGCCGCTGCGAACCTACTCGATCCCGAGTTTCGCCTTCAGCAGTGCGTTCACCGCAGCCGGGTTGGCCTTGCCGCCGGTAGCCTTCATGGTCTGGCCGACGAACCAGCCGAGCAGGGTCGGCTTCTCACGCGCCTGCTGAACCTTGTCCGGGTTCCCGGCGATGATCGCGTCGACTGCCGCCTCGATGGCGCCGGTATCGGTCACCTGTCGCATGCCGCGGGATTCGACGAGCGCGCGCGGGTCGCCGCCCTCGCTCCAGACGATCTCGAACAGGTCCTTGGCGATCTTGCCGGAGATCACCTCCTCGCCGATGAGGTCGACGATGGCGCCGAGCTGGCCGGCGGAGACCGGGCTCGTCTCGATGGCCAGCCCCTCCTTGTTCAGGCGCCCGAACAGCTCGTTGATGACCCAGTTCGCCGCCGCCTTGCCGTCGCGGCCCTTGGCCACCGCCTCGAAGTAGTCGGCGGAGGCGCGCTCGGCGACGAGCACGCCGGCATCGTAGGGCGAGAGCCCGTAATCACCGATGAAGCGCGCCTTCTTGGCGTCGGGCAGCTCCGGCAGCCCTTCGGCCAGGGCGTCGATATAGGCCTGGTCGAATTCGAGCGGCAGCAGGTCCGGGTCTGGGAAGTAGCGGTAATCGTGCGCCTCCTCCTTCGAGCGCATGGAGCGGGTCTCGCCCTTGGCGGGGTCGAACAGGCGGGTCTCCTGGGAGATGGTGCCGCCATCCTCGATGATCGCGATCTGGCGGCGCGCCTCGGTCTCGATCGCCTGTCCGATGAAGCGGATCGAGTTGACGTTCTTGATCTCGCAGCGGGTGCCGAGCGGGTCGCCGGGGCGGCGCACCGAGACGTTGACGTCGGCGCGGAGCGACCCCTTCTCCATGTCGCCGTCGCAGGTGCCGAGGTAGCGCAGGATGGTGCGCAGCTTCGTCACGTAGGCCCGCGCCTCCTCGGAGGAGCGCAGGTCCGGCCGCGAGACGATCTCCATCAGCGCGACGCCCGAGCGGTTGAGGTCGACGAAGCTCTGGGTCGGGTTCTGGTCGTGGAGGGACTTGCCGGCATCCTGTTCGAGATGCAGCCGCTCGATGCCCACATTGATGCTCTGCCCATCCGGCAGATCGACGATGACCTCGCCCTCGCCGACGATGGGGTCCTTGTACTGGGAGATCTGGTAGCCCTGGGGCAGGTCCGGATAGAAGTAGTTCTTCCGGTCGAACACCGAGCGGTGATTGATCTGCGCCTTCAGCCCGAGGCCGGTGCGGACGGCCTGGGCGACGCATTCCGCGTTGATCACCGGGAGCATGCCGGGCATCGCGGCGTCGACCAGCGAGACGTGGTCGTTGGGCTCGCCCCCGAACTCCGTCGAGGCGCCGGAGAAGAGCTTCGAGCGGCTCGTGACCTGGGCGTGGATCTCCATGCCGATCACGACCTCCCAGTCGTGCAGGCCGCCCTTGATGAGCTTCTTCGGGTTCACGGGTGCGGTCATCTCTAGGCTTGCATCCTCGACTCTTCCCTAACTCCAGGGACCGCCTACCTCTAGGGACCGAGCTCGACGCCGGTCAACCCGCAACCCTCCGAGCCATCATGCTTCGCATCCTCGGCCGCGTTTCCTCGATCAACGTCCGCAAGGTCCTCTGGACCTGCGACGAGATCGGCCTCGACTACGCCCGCGAGGATTGGGGCAGCGGCTTCGCCTCCACCGACGCGCCCGAATTCCGCGCCCTCAACCCCAACGGCCTTGTCCCGGTGATCGAGGACGAGGCGGGGGTGTTGTGGGAATCCAACACGATCTGCCGCTACCTCGCGGCCAAGGCCGGGCGGGCCGACCTGCTACCGGCGGAGCCGAGCCGGCGTGCGCTCGTCGAGCAGTGGATGGACTGGCAGTCGACCGATCTCAGCAACGCCTCGCGGGGACCCTTCGTCGGAATCGTGCGCGGTGACCCGGCCTTCCAGGATCCCCATGACCGCGCGGCCGGCATCCGCCGCTGGGGCGCCGCCATGGCGGTGCTGGAGCGGCAGCTGGCATCCACTGGCGCCTACGCGCTCGGGCCGGTCTTCTCGCTGGCCGACATCGTGCTCGGGCTCTCGGTGAATCGCTGGCTGCTCACGCCGATGGAGCGGCCGGACTACCCAGCGGCGGCGGCCTATCACGCCCTGTTGCGCCAGCGCCCGGGCTTCCAGGCCTGGGGCGACGACATGCCCTGAAGCGACGTATTCCGATCGTTCAGGTCCGGCGCCTCAATGCGAGGCGCGCCAGGAAGGCCAGCAGCGCCCACAGGAACGCACCGCCGGTGCGCACGGGGAAGAAGGTCGGGAGGTCGCGTCCGATCGGGGCCGGCCAGGGCACGCCGAGCGAGGTCAGGGCGAAGCTCGTGAGCACCGAGGCGGTGAACGCCATCAAGGCCACCAGGATCAGCTTGACCACCTGATCCGACTTCCAGCCCATCACCACGGCGACGAGGATCAGGACGGGATCGAGGGCGGCCCAGATCCAGACGTCGAAGGGATAGACCGGGACGGTCATCGCAAGACTTTCATGCCCACCACGCGGGTGGCAGCCTGGTGCGCCCGGCCGCGTCCTCGATCACCTGCGCGGTGGCGAACAGCGTCTCCTCGTCGAAGGGCCGGCCGATGAGCTGGAGGCCGAGCGGCAGGCCCTGCCCGTCGAGGCCCGCCGGCACCGCGATGCCGGGCAGGCCCGCCATGTTCACCGTCACGGTGAACACGTCGTTGAGGTACATCTCCACCGGGTCGGCGCTCGCCTTCTCGCCGATGCCGAAGGCCGCCGACGGGGTCGCCGGCGTGAGGATGGCGTCGACGCCCGCCGCGTAGGCCTCCTCGAAGTCGCGCTTGATCAGGGTGCGGATCTTCTGGGCGCGCACGTAATAGGCGTCGTAATAGCCCGCCGAGAGCACGTAGGTGCCGATCATGATGCGGCGCTTGACCTCGCGGCCGAACCCCGCCGCGCGGGTCCGCTCGTACATGTCGGCGATGTCCTTACCCGGCACGCGCAGGCCGTACCGGACGCCGTCGTAGCGGGCGAGGTTGGAGGACGCCTCCGCCGGGGCGACGATGTAGTAGGCCGGAAGCGCGAGCTTCGTGTGCGGCAGCGAGATGTCCTTGATGGTGGCACCGGCGGCCTTGAGCCATTCGGCGCCCTGGTCCCACAGCTTCTGGATCTCGGCCAGCATGCCGTCGACCCGGTACTCCCGCGGGATGCCGATGGTCAGGCCCTTCACGCCGCGCGAGATCGCCGCCTCGAAGTCGGGCACGGGCAGGTCGGCGCAGGTGGTGTCGCGCGGGTCCGGCCCGGCCATGGAGGTGAGCAGGATCGCGCAGTCGCGCACCGTCCGGGCGATCGGGCCGGCCTGGTCGAGGGAGGAGGCGAAGGCCACCGTGCCCCAGCGCGAGCAGCGCCCGTAGGTCGGCTTGATCCCCACCGTGCCGGTGAAGGCGGCGGGCTGGCGGATCGATCCCCCGGTATCGGTGGCAGTGGCACCGAGGCACAGGCGGGCTGCGACGGCGGCGGCCGAGCCGCCCGAGGAGCCGCCGGGCACGAGCGGGGTCTCCGACCCAGTACGGCGCCAGGGCGAGACCACGTTGCCGTAGGCGCTGGTCTCGTTCGACGAGCCCATGGCGAACTCGTCAAGGTTGAGCTTGCCCAGCATCACGGCGCCGTCGCGCCAGAGGTTGTGGCTCACCGCCGATTCGTAGTGCGGCTGGAAGTTCTCAAGGATCTTCGAGCCGGCGGTGGTGGTCACACCATGGGTGCAGAACAGGTCCTTGATGCCGAGCGGCAGGCCCTCCAGGGGCCGCGCCTCGCCGGCGGCGATCTTGGCATCGGCCACCACCGCCATCTCGAGGGCGCGCTCGGGCGTCTCCAGCAGGTAGGCGTTGAGGCCGCGCGCCGCCTCGACCGCCGCGATATGCGCCTTGGCGAGGTCGGCGGCGGAGAAATCCTTGGCCTTGAGGCCGTCGCGGGCCTGCGCCAGGGTGAGTTCGTTCAGCGTCGTCATGGTCATAGCCGTCCTGGCGCCTGTCATCGAAACCCCGCGCGGTCGCGTCGCCGTGTCGGCGCCGGGCGATCCCGTCGGGGACGCGATCGTTTGAGAATCCCGTCGGCTACTCGACGACCTTGGGAACCAGGAAATAATGGTCCTCGGTCTCGGGGGCGTTGAACACGACGTCGCGTGCGCGGCCGCCCTCGGTGACAACGTCCTCGCGCTTCTTCATCGCCATCGGAGTCACGGAGGTCATCGGCTCGACGCCCGTGACGTCGACCGCGCCGAGTTGCTCGACGAAGGCCAGGATGGCGTTGAGCTCGTCCTGGAGCGGCGCGACCTCGGCCTCGCTCACCGCGATGCGGGCGAGGTGCGCGATCCGCCTCACGGTGTGTGCGTCGACCGACATGCTGGTCTTCAATCCGATCCGCCGTTGGGGGCACCCCCATCCGGCGGCGCCGAGCGGCTATAGCACCCGCCTTCGCGGCCTCGCAACGGCGCAGGATCTCAGACCGGGATCACACGATGACGTGGTCCGGCAGAGCCGGGATCTCGACCGTGATCCCGGCGCGGTAAGGCTTCATCTGCGCCTGGGTGAAACCCGCCACCAGGATTTCGAGGGCGGCGAGCAGCATCAGCTTGTGCCGCAGCGTCAGGCCTGTCCGGGGTTTCGGGACGGGAGGATGGAAGTGGGTCACGCGCGGCTCCGGGCTCGCCGACGGGGTCAGGGCGGTTAACGAGGTGTTAACGCCTTCCAGCCGGTCACCGCTATCGCGCAGCCGCTGCGTTCTCGGCATAGGGTTAATTTTCTTGGCAAGGAGCGTGTCGTTCGATGTGGGATTCCGTGTTCGCCACCCTCCGGCCGGGGATCGTCTGCGACGCGGGCGACCTGGCGCAGGCCGAAGCGGCGCTCGGCTTTGCCCTGCCGGGCAGCTACCGCAGCTTCTGCACCACCTGCGGCGCCGGGCTCGCGGGGGGGCATCTGCGCATCGCCGTGCCGGGACGGGACGATGGCGCCGACCTCGTCGGGGTCTCGGAGGCGATCGCCTACGGCGTCGCCACGGCCAGGGCCGAGCACGCGCTCGCTCCCTTCGACGTCGAGGGCGACGATCCGAGCGTCATCGAGCGCGCCTGCTTCTTCGGCCGCGGCGAGGCGGGCGAATTGCTGTTCTGGGACGTGGTGCCCGGCCGGGACGAGTACGAGATCTGGGTGCTGGCCGCCGACCTCGAAGCCGTCCGCTTCGGCGGCGACGACCTTTTCGACCTGATGCGGCGCCTGCAGGGGCCGGCGGTGCGCGGGATCCTCGGGATGGCGAGCGAGCCCCTGCCCGCGACGTTCATCGGCGACGACGCCGCCCCGGCCGGGACGCTGCTGTCATGAGCGAGGCCGACATCCTCGCCTTCCTCGCCGCCGCCGCACCCGGCTCGCGCCTGATCGGAATCGATCTCGGCACCAAGACCATCGGCCTCGCGCTGTGCGATGGCGGACGCCGCATCGCCTCGCCCCTCGAGACGATCCGCCGGGTCAAGTTCACGCCCGATGCCGCGCGTCTGCGCGCGCTGTGCGAGGCCCACGCGGTGGGCGGCCTGGTGATCGGCCTGCCGCTCAACATGGACGGCAGCGAGGGGCCGCGCGTGCAATCCACCCGCGCCTTCGTCCGCAACCTCAAGCCGCTGCTGCCGCTGCCGGTCCTGTACTGGGACGAGCGCCTGTCGACAGCGGCGGTGACCCGCGCGCTGATCGCCGCCGATGCCTCGCGGGCACGGCGCGGCGAGGTCGTGGACCAGCTCGCCGCCGCCTATATCCTGCAGGGATGCCTCGACGCGATGCGGGGGCTCGTGGAGGAGGAGGACGCCTGAGCGTCACCCCACCAGCGACACCGCCCCGCTCCCATGCCGCTCGATGCGCCCGTCGAGCTCGAGTTCGAGCAGCGTCGTCTGGACAATGCGCACGCCGAGGCCGGTGGCGCGGACGAGTTCGTCCGTGCCGATCGGAGCCGGGCTGAGATAGGCGATCAGCCGGGCACGGTCGTCCGTCGGCTCAGGGGGATCGTGATCCTACGGAGACATCGCCGCCGGCTCGTCGGGAATCGCGTCCAGGGTGGCTTCCAGGCCCTCCCCGAGCAGGCCTTCCCCGAGCAGGCCTTCCCCGAGCAGGCCTTCCCCGAGCAGGCCTTCCCCGAGCA
>NZ_CAXUJR010000073.1:13318-18773 GCF_964251405.1 uncultured Methylobacterium sp. | reverse complement strand
AGTTCTGGTTGCAGTCGCAAGGCTGCGGTTCGGGAGTGGGCCCCACCGGGTCCGCTCTTTTTTATTGCCGCAATGCCTCCGCGCCGGAACGCCCCGAGCAAGGCCGGATTTCTGCGCAGCATGGCGGATACCCAGAACACCGACATCACAGTCAGCGACATCGCCGAGAAGCGGCTCATCACCGAGACCGGTGTGGCCGCACGCGTGGTGCAGGTGATCGAGGCCTCGATCGAGGGCCTCGGATTTCGCGTCGTGCGGGTCAAGGTGTCGAGCGCCAATGGCTGCACCGTCCAGATCATGGCCGAGCGGCCGGACGGCACCATGTCGGTGGGCGATTGCGAGACGGTGAGCCGGGCGATCTCGCCGCTGCTCGACCTCGACGACCCGATCGGCAAGCCGTACTATCTCGAGATCTCCTCACCCGGGATCGACCGCCCGCTGGTCCGGGCCTGCGATTTCGAGCGCTGGGCCGGCTACGAGGCCAAGATCGAGCTCGCCGTGCCGCTCGACGGCCGCAAGCGATACCGCGGGATCATCGGGGTGCCGAACCCGGACGGCCGGACGGTGCCGATCGACCTGCCCGACGTGAAGGAGGGGCTGCCGAGCCGCATCGACCTGCCCTTACGGGACCTTGGCGACGCCTATCTCGTCCTGACGGACGAACTGGTGCGCGAATCGCTCCGCCGTGGCGGCCCGCCGGCTCATGACGACGACGAGATCGAAGATGGCGCCGAGGACGAAGCGCCCCCGAGTCCCAAGACCCCGATGTCGAAAAAGAAGCCGACGAAGCCTCTCAGACCGAAGGCGTCGGCCATGCCCAAGCCCGTCAAACCCGAATCGGCAGCGAGCCAGGCCAACAAGGCCAAGCCCGTGCGGACCAAGGCGGTCCGGGTCAAAGAGACCGGCAAGCTCCACTGATCATTCGTCACCCCGCATCGATGCGGGATGGCGCACACGTCTCACCGACGAAGAGAAGGACGAAATCCGATGGCCGTCGTCAGCGCCAACAGGCTCGAACTCCTGCAGATCGCCGAAGCGGTCGCCCGCGAGAAGGTGATCGACCGCTCCATCGTCATCGACGCCATGGAGGAGGCCATCGCCAAGGCCGCCCGCTCGCGCTACGGCGCCGAGACCGACGTCCATGCCGAGATCGACCCGAAGACCGGGGCGCTCCGCCTGTCCCGCCATCTGCTCGTCGTCGACGAGGTCGAGAACGATGCCCGAGAGGTCACGCTGGCGCAGGCCCAGCGCTACAATCCCGGCGCGCTGGTCGGTGACGTCATCTCCGACACGCTGCCGCCCTTCGATTTCGGGCGCGTGGCCGCGCAATCTGCCAAGCAGGTCATCGTCCAGAAGGTGCGCGACGCCGAGCGCGACCGCCAGTTCGACGAGTACAAGGATCGCATCGGCGACATCGTCAACGGCCTCGTCAAGCGCGTCGAGTACGGCAACGTCATCGTCGATCTGGGGCGCGGCGAGGGCATCGTGCGTCGCGACGAGATGATCCCGCGCGAGACCTTCCGCCCCGGCGACCGCATCCGCTCGTACCTCTTCGACGTGCGCCGGGAGGTGCGCGGGCCGCAGATCTTCCTCTCGCGCTCGCATCCGCAGTTCATGGCCAAGCTCTTCGGCCAGGAAGTCCCCGAGATCTACGACGGCATCGTCGAGGTGAAGGCGGTGGCCCGCGATCCGGGCTCGCGCGCCAAGATCGCCGTGATCTCGCGCGACGGCTCGATCGATCCCGTCGGCGCCTGCGTCGGCATGCGCGGCTCGCGTGTCCAGGCGGTGGTCGGCGAGCTTCAGGGCGAGAAGATCGACATCATCCCGTGGTCCGAGGACCAGGCCACCTTCATCGTGAACGCCCTGCAGCCGGCGGAAGTCGTCAAGGTCGTGCTCGACGAGGAGGCCGACCGCATCGAGGTCGTCGTTCCCGACGACCAGCTCTCGCTCGCCATCGGCCGGCGCGGCCAGAACGTGCGGCTCGCCTCCCAGCTTACGGGCTGGGACATCGACATTCTGACCGAGGCCGAGGAATCGGAGCGCCGCCAGAAGGAATTCGCCGAGCGGACCGCGGTATTCATGGAGGCGCTGGACGTCGACGAGACCGTCGGCCAGCTCCTCGCGGCGGAAGGCTTCCGCACGGTGGAGGAGATCGCCTATGTCGAGCCGGGCGAGCTCGCCAACATTCAGGGCCTCGACGAGGAGAGCGGGACCGAGATCCAGGCCCGCGCGCAGGACCACCTCGCCCGGGTGGAATCGGAGTTCGATGCCAAGCGTCTCGAACTCGGCGTCGCCGACGAGCTTCGCGAGATCGACGGGATCACCACGCCGATGCTAGTGGCTCTGGGCGAGAACGACGTGAAGACCATCGAGGATCTGGCCGGCTGCGCCACCGACGACCTCGTCGGCTACACCGAAGGCCGCGGTCCCGAGGCGACGAAGCATGCCGGCTATCTCGAAGGCTTCGAGGTCTCGCGCGCCGAGGCCGAGGGCATGATCATGGCCGCCCGCCTCAGCGCAGGTTGGATCGACGCATTGCCAGAGCCGGAAGTGCCCGAGGAAGAGGGCGAGCCTCAGGCGGTGTGAGGGTCATTCCCCTTCGCCTTGCGGGGAGATGCCAGGGAGTGGGGTGGTTCGGCTGGCCTGCGAAGGTCGAGGATCGCCCAGCCACCCCCACCTCCCACTCCTCCCCGCAAGGGGAGGAGTGTTCGCACTCAGGTCCGCGCCATCCCAGCTACCGCACTCCAGGACTCCATCGCCGCATGACGGCCGTACCTCCCGAAACCGAGCCGGACGACCTCCTCGATCCAGGGCTCGGTCGCGGTCGCGCCAATGCCGAGCGAACCTGCATCGTCACCCGGGTGGCGCAGAACCCGCGCCGGCTGATCCGGTTCGTCCTGTCGCCGGACGGCGCGGTGGTGCCGGACATCCGCGCCAAGCTGCCGGGCCGCGGCGCCTGGCTTACCGTCAGCCGCGAGACGGTGGAGACGGCGATCAAACGCAAGGTGTTCCTGCGTGCCTTCAAGACCAAGGACGCGACGGTCCCGGCCAACCTCGCCGACCAGGTCGCGGCGGGCCTGCGCGGCGACCTGCGCCAATCGCTCTCGCTGGCCAACAAGGCTGGCTGCGTCGTGGCGGGTTTCGCGAAGGTGGAGTCGGCGATCGGTGACAAAGCCGGCATCGCCGGAGTGATCCAGGCGTTGGACGGAAGCGCCGACGGGCGGCGCAAGATCGCGGCGGCATTGCACCGGCGCTTCGGCGATGCCATATCCAGCGTCCCGGTGATCGATGATTTGTCCAGCGAAGAATTGGACATGGCCTTGGGCCGGGATCATGTGATACATGCCGCACTCGTCGCAGGAGTCGGGAGTACCGGCTGCCTTGCGCGTTGGCGTCGGCTTCGCTTTTTCGAAGGCGTTGCGACGACAGCCGACGAGGCCGGTTCGACCCGCGTTGGGCAGACCGCCTCCGATCCGCATGACGACGGCGACCAGACGAATTTACCCGGCGCACAGCAGTTTGCCGGTTCACGGGACGATGGAAACCCTCAGGGTTTGGACTGAATGAGCGATACGAACAATCCGGGCGACAAGACGCAGACGAGACCCCCCGCGAAGCCGCTGTCGTTGAAGCGTCCGATCGAGCAGGGAACGGTTCGCCAGAGCTTCTCCCACGGCCGCACGAAGCAGGTCGTGGTCGAGACGGTGAAGCGTCGTGTCATCGGTGCCTCGCCGGCACCCGCGGCTCCGGCCCGCGAGACGATTCCCGCCGCTCCGTCGCGGACGGTGCCGCCGGCTGCACCCGCGCCGACGCGCCCGGCCCAGCGCGCTGCCTCCGGCGTCGTGCTGCGGACGCTGAGCGAGCAGGAGCGTGACGCCCGCACCGCCGCCCTCGCCGACGCCCAACGCCGCGAGCAGGAAGCCCGCCGCATCGCCGAGCAGGAAGCTGCCGAGCGCCGCGAGCAGGAACTTGCCGCGCAGCGGGAGCGCGACGCCGCCGAGGCGCGCAAGCGCGAGGAGGAGGATCGCCGCCGCAAGGATGAGGAGGAGCGCCTCCGGATCGCCGAGGAAGCACGCGAGCGTGCCAGCAAAGAGGCCGCCAGCACCGCCGACGCAGCCGGCGCCGAGACCCCTGCTGCCGCTCCGGCTGCGCCGTCCAAGGCGACGACGCCGATGCCGCAGGCTCCGACTACGGTGCGTTCCGCACCGGCTCCGGCTCGCCCGGCCGCGGCTCCGGCGTCCACGGCTGCTCCTGCGCCGACGGCTGCACGTCCGGCTGCGCCCACTGCCCGTCCGCCTCTGACGGCACGCCCGGCCACCGCCGAGCCGCGCAAGACGATCACGGCCGACACGCGCAAGCCCCGCGACCTGAACTTCATGGCGCGTCCGGCGCCCGCTCCCGAGCCGGAGGTCACGACGACGACCGCCACGGCGGCCCGTCCGGCGGGTGCTGCCGCCACGGCCCGTGTCCCGGGCCGGCCCCAGGCGGCCGAGGAGGAGAGCGAGCAGAAGCGCGTGATCCGGCGTCCGGGCATGCCGCTCAAGATCATCACGCCGCCCAAGACCCCGAAGCAGCCCGGCGGCGACCGCAATCGCGGCCGCCTCACCATCGCGACGGCGACCTCGGGCGAGGACGAGCGCACGCGCTCGGTCGCGTCGTTCCGCCGCCGCCAGCAGCGGATGAGCGGCAACCGCCAGGTCGAGCAGAAAGAGAAGCTGTCTCGCGAGGTGACGATTCCTGAGTCGATCACGATCCAGGAACTCGCCAACCGCATGTCGGAGCGGGCCGTGGACGTGATCCGCCTGCTGATGAAGCAGGGCCAGATCCACAAGATCACCGACGTGATCGATTCGGATTCGGCACAGATCATCGCGGAAGAGCTCGGCCATACCGTACGCCGCGTGGCGGAGTCGGACGTGGAAGAAGGCCTGTTCAGCGAAGAGCCGGATCTGGAGGAGGATCTCGATCCGCGTCC
Organism: uncultured Methylobacterium sp.; assembly: GCF_964251405.1. Taxonomy (GTDB): domain Bacteria; phylum Pseudomonadota; class Alphaproteobacteria; order Rhizobiales; family Beijerinckiaceae; genus Methylobacterium. The sequence continues at coordinate 13,798 of NZ_CAXUJR010000073.1, read as the reverse complement.
CCCGGTGATCACGATCATGGGGCACGTCGATCACGGCAAGACCTCGCTGCTCGACGCGATCCGCAAGACCACGGTCGTCTCGGGCGAGGCCGGCGGCATCACGCAGCACATCGGCGCCTACCAGGTCGCCTCGCCTTCGGGCGAGATGATCACCTTCATCGATACCCCGGGCCACGCCGCCTTCACCTCCATGCGCGCCCGCGGCGCCAAGGTGACGGACATCGTCGTGCTGGTGGTGGCGGCGGATGATGGCGTCATGCCCCAGACCGTGGAGGCGATCTCCCACGCCAAGGCGGCCGGCGTGCCCCTCATCGTGGCCATCAACAAGATCGACAAGGCGGATGCGAACCCACAGCGGGTCCGTACCGAGCTGCTGCAGCACGACATCCAGGTCGAGTCGATGGGCGGCGAGACCCTGGAGTTCGAGGTTTCGGCAAAGACCGGCGACGGGCTCTCCGACCTGCTCGAAGGTCTCCAGCT
>NZ_CAXUJR010000073.1:0-13218 GCF_964251405.1 uncultured Methylobacterium sp. | reverse complement strand
AGGTTTCGGCAAAGACCGGCGACGGGCTCTCCGACCTGCTCGAAGGTCTCCAGCTCCAGGCGGAAATCCTGAACCTGCGCGCCAACGAGACCCGCGACGGCGAGGGCACGGTCATCGAGGCCAAGCTCGATCGCGGCCGTGGCCCCGTCGCGACGGTCCTGGTCCAGCGCGGCACTCTGTTCACCGGCGACATCGTCGTGGCCGGCGCCGAGTGGGGTCGTGTTCGTGCCCTCATCGACGACAAGGGCGAGAACGTCTCCTATGCCGGTCCCTCGGTGCCGGTCGAGGTGCTCGGCTTCAACGGCACGCCCGACGCCGGCGACCGCGTCGCCGTGGTGGTCAGCGAAGCGCGTGCCCGCGAGGTCACCGAGTACCGTGCCCGCCAGAAGCGCGAGCGCGCCGCCGCCCGTACGGGTGGTGCCAACCGGTCGCTCGTCGACATGATGCGCGACCTCAAGGAGGGTGCCGGCCGCAAGCAATTGGCGCTCGTGGTCAAGGGCGACGTGCAGGGCTCCGTCGAGGCGATCAACGGCGCTCTTGAGAAGCTCGGCAACGACGAGGTTTCGGCGCGGATCCTGCTCGCAGGCGTCGGCGGTATCACCGAGTCGGACATCACGCTGGCCGAAGCCTCGAAGGCTGTCGTTATCGGCTTCAACGTGCGTGCCCACAAGGAAGCGCGCGAGCTGGCCGAGCGCAACGGGGTCGAGATCCGCTACTACAACATCATCTACGACCTCGTGGACGACATCAAAGCGACGATGTCGGGCATGCTGCCGCCGACCCTGCGCGAGGAGCGCCTGGGCGAGGCTCAGATCCTGCAGATCTTCGACGTGTCGAAGGTCGGCAAGATCGCCGGTTGCCGCGTCACCGACGGTGTCGTGCAGCGCGGCGCCCATGTCCGCCTGATCCGCGACGAGATCGTCATCCACGAGGGCAAGCTCTCCCAGCTCAAGCGCCTCAAGGACGACGCCAAGGAGGTCATCTCCGGCTACGAGTGCGGCATGTCCTTCGAGAACTTCCAGGATATGCGCGCCGGTGACGTCATCGAGTGCTACCGGGTCGAAGAGGTCCGTCGCACGCTCTGACGCGTGCGGCACCACGGGGTTCCTGTCGAGCACGCTCGATAGGGTCTCGCTTTGCGGCGGCTGCAGCCATGCTGCGGTCGCCGTTTTCTTTTGAAGATTGACCATGGCCCAGAAACCGACCCAGACCGGACCCACGCAGCGTCAGCAGCGCGTCGCCGAGCTGATCCGCCACGCCATCGCGGAGGTGCTTCAGCGCGGCGACGTGCAGGATGCCGTGCTGAGCTCGCACGTCATCACCGTGCCGGAAGTGCGGATGTCGCCCGACCTCAAGATCGCCACCGCCTACATCATGCCGCTCGGCGGCAAGGACGAAGCGCCGGTGATCGCCGCTCTCGAACGCAACAAGAAGGTGCTGCGCCAGGAAGTGGCCCGGCGCGTGAACCTGAAATTCGCTCCCGACCTCCGCTTCAAGCGCGACGAGACCTTCGACGAGTTCGGCCGCATCGACGCGATCCTGAAATCCGACAAGGTCCGGCGCGATGTCGAGTCCGCAGACGGGAACGAGCCCGACGCGGACCCGGCCTGACGGCGGCAATCCATCGACCGGTGCCCACCGTGCGGATGGGCATGACCCTTTTCGCGGGCCGATTCCGCCATGGACGTGACGACCCCGTCCGTCGACCGAGGACAGTATGACCAACGATCCGACCATCGAGCCCCCCGCCCCGGGTGCCGAGATCGCTCCCGCGGAGATCGTCACGACCGAGCCGCAGCAGCAGCGCGGCCCGCGTCGTCCTGGGCGCGGCGCCCCCGATCCGAATCGGCCGAAGAAGCGTGACGTCAACGGCTGGGTCATCCTCGACAAGGGCGTGGGCATGACCTCGACCCATGCCGTCGCGGTGGTGAAGCGCGCGTTCAACGCCAAGAAGGCAGGGCACGCCGGCACCCTCGATCCGCTCGCCTCCGGCATCCTGCCGATCGCGCTGGGCGAGGCTACGAAGACCGTTCCGTTCGTCATGGACGGCCGCAAGGCCTACGTGTTCACGGTGACCTGGGGGATCGAGACGGACACCGACGACGCGGAAGGCCGCCCCGTCGCTACCAGCGATTCGCGCCCGACCCGCGACGCCGTCGAGGCGGCGCTCCCGGCTTTCGTCGGGGCCATCGAGCAGGTGCCGCCGCAATATTCGGCCATCAAGATCGCGGGCGAACGGGCCTACGATCTGGCGCGCGACGGCGAGACGGTGGAGTTGGTCGCCCGATCCGTGCAGATCGACCGGCTTGCGGTGGTGGAGCATGGTCCGGATCGCACGGTCATCGAGGCCGAGTGCGGCAAGGGCACCTATGTGCGGGCGCTGGCCCGCGACCTTGGACGCGTGCTCGGTTGCCACGGCCACGTCTCGGCCCTGCGCCGCACCCGTGTCGGCCCCTTCACGGAGACGGAGTCCTGCGACGTCGCCGCCCTCGAAGCCGCCGGCCCGGACGGTAACGGCCCGCACCTCCACGCCGTCGAGACGGCACTCGATGCTGTGCCGTCGGTCCCGGTCTCTCGCGACATGGCGCTGAGACTCATGCGAGGGCAGCCAGTGATCCTGCGTGGCCGCGATGCGCCGATGGAGGGCAAGGCCTTCGCCACCTGCGGCGGCATCCTCGTGGCGGTGGGCGACGTCGAGCGCGGCGAACTCGTGCCACACCGGGTCTTTCATCTCGGCGGGACGGCGAACCGATCGGCCTGAGTCGCGACCGCACACCGAAAAGGACCGATGACACGGTCAAGTGAGTTGCGCGCCATCGATCTCCTGCCAAGGTAACTGCTGACAGCTTGGCGGCGAAGACTGATTCGCGGCCGTCGTCGTCATGGCCTCGCCATAGCGAGGCCTGCGGGCTTTCCGGGGAGATCCACATCATGTCATCCACAACACTCGGCCAGGGCGCCGCGATCGCGTTCGTTTGTGTCCTGGCGACATCCGCCCTCAGTCAGGACGCGGACCCTCAGGCCATCGTCGACGCGCAGTTCGCCGCAGCCGGCAATCAGAAGGGCGTTCGCGCCAGCGGCGCCAAGGGCGTCTGCGTGAAGGGTAGCTTCACGCCCACCGCAGAGGCAGCGAGCCTGTCGAAGGCCCCGCATTTCGCCAAGACCGTGCCGGTGACGGCTCGGTTCTCCATGGGCGGCAGCAACGCCAAGATCTCGGACAAGACCAAGCCCGTGACGCGCGGCTTCGCCATGCGCCTCAGCGACACGACGGGCGACCTTGTCCTCGTGATCATCTCGGCGCCGGTCTTCTCGACCAAGACGCCGAAGCAGCTCCTCGACTTCGCTACGGTCCGGGCCCCCGGCCCCGACGGCAAGCCGGATGCGGACAAGGTCAAGGCGTTCACGGCCGCGAACCCCGAGACGACCAAGCAGGGCGCGTGGCTCAATGCCCGCCCGGTGCCGGCGAGCTTCGTCGGCGTCGATTACTGGGGCGTTCACGCCTACACGCTCACTAACGCCAAGAACGAGGCCAAGGTCGTGAAGCTCAAGACCGTCGCCACGGCGGGCCAGCTCGGCCTGTCCGACGACGAGCTGAAGGCAAAGCCCGACAGCTTCTATGCCGACGAGCTCAAGGACCGGCTCGCGACGGGCCCGGCGAGCTTCGATCTCGTAGCGATCATGGGCGAGGCCGGCGATCCGACCAGCGACCCGACGGTGATGTGGCCGGAGGAGAACCGCAAGAGCGTCAAGCTCGGCACCCTGGCGATCGCGGCGATCGAGCCGGCGGCTACCTGCGACGTGGCGACCTTCGATCCCGTGGTCGACCTGCCCGAGGGCATCGCCGGCCCGACCGACGATCCGATGTTCGCGATCCGCTCGCCGGCCTATGCGGTGTCTCTGTCGCGCCGTTCGGCGCAGCAGTAGCGGAACCTGAACGCACTCCCCTCCCCCTTGCGGGGAGGGGAGGCACGTTCGAGTTCGACGAGGAGCCTTGGCTCACCCCCGGACCGGCAACCCCGTCTCGATCAGCCTTGCCCACAGCGACGCCCCATACGGCGAGGCCGCATCGCAGAAATCGTAGTCCGGGTGGTGCAGCCCTGCGGAATCGCCATTGCCGAGGAAGATGTAGGCGCCGGGGCGGTGCTCCAGCATGTAGGAGAAATCCTCCGCGGCCATGAGCGGGGCGACGTCGCGCGAAACCTGCGCCTCGCCGACGATGCCGGCCGCGACGTCGGCGATGAAGGCGGTCTCTGCGGGATGGTTCTCGGTGACGGGGTAGCCGCCGCTATACTCGACCTTGGCGCTGGCACCGAAGCCCGCGGCGACATGCGTGACGATCGCGTCGATACGCTCCTGGATCACCGCGCGCATCGACTTGGAGAGCGCCCGCATCGTCCCGCGCATGGTCACGTGGTGGGGCAGCACGTTGAAGGCCTCGCCGGCCTCGAGGGTGCAGACCGAGACGACGGCGCCCTCCAGCGGGTCGACCGAGCGCGACACGATCGACTGCAGCGCGACGACGATGTGGCTCGCTACGAGCACTGCGTCGACCGCCAGATGCGGTAGGGCCGCGTGCCCGCCCTTCCCGTCGATGGTGATCGTGAAGCGATCGGTCGAGGCCATGATCGGACCCGACCTGATCGCGAACTGCCCCAAGCCCAAGCCGGGGATGTTGTGCATGCCGTAGACGGAGTCGACGCCGAAGCGCTCCATCATCCCGTCGCGCACCATCGCCTCGCCGCCGCCGCCGCCCTCCTCCGCCGGCTGGAAGATGAGCACGGCAGTGCCGTCGAAATCGCGGGTCTCGGCGAGGTACCTGGCGGCGCCGAGCAGCATCGCGGTGTGGCCGTCATGGCCGCAGGCATGCATCTTCCCCTCAACCGTCGAGCGGTACGGCAGGTCGCGAACCTCGCGGATCGGCAGGGCATCCATGTCGGCGCGCAGGCCGATGGCCCGGTTGGAGCCATGCGCCCTTCCCCTGATCACCCCGACGACGCCGGTGCGGCCGATGCCGGTCGCGACCTCGTCGCAGCCGAACGCCTTGAGCTTGTCGGCGACGAAGCCGGCGGTGCGGTGGACATTGTAGAGCAGTTCGGGATGGGCATGCAGGTCGTGCCGCCACGCGGTGATCTCGTCCGCGAAGGCGGCGATCCGATCGAGGACGGGCATGACGCGGTGACTTTCTGGAGGTGACTCCGATTCCGCAGCAAGGCTGGGGCCAGAACACCGTAGGGTAAGCTGGCCCGATCTGGACCTCCGGGTCAACGCATGCCTGGGGACGATCAGGCGCGACGAAGACGTAGGGCATTGGCGATGACGAAGACGCTCGACAGGGCCATGGCGCCCGCTGCCAGGATCGGTGAGAGCAGCGGACCGCCGAAGATGGCGAGCAGCCCGGCCGCCACCGGAATGAGTGCGACGTTGTAGGCGAAGGCCCAGAACAGGTTCTGACGGATGTTGCGCATGACGGCCCGCGACAGGCGGATGGCCGTGACCACACCGGCGATGTCGCCGGCCATCAGCACCACGTCGGCGCTCTCCACCGCGATATCGGTCCCGGTGCCGATGGCGATCCCCACATCGGCCTCCGCGAGGGCCGGCGCATCGTTGATTCCGTCGCCGACGAAGGCCACGGCGCCGTGGCCCGCGCGCAGCCGCCGGACCGCCTCGACCTTGCCGGCCGGGAGCACCTCGGCCTCGACATCCCCGATAGCGAGGGTCGCGGCGATGCTCTCGGCGGTCCGACGATCATCTCCGGTGACCATGGCCACCGCGAGGCCCTGCGCCGTCAGCGCCTTCACCGCCGCTGCGGCACCCGGCTTGATCGGATCGGAGACGGCAATGAGCGCGGCCAGGCGTCCGTCGATGGCGACGAAGACCGGGCTGCGCGCCGTGGCGCCGAGCCGCTCCTCTTCCGCCGCCAGGGCTTCGACGGAGACGCCGAGCCGTTCCATGGCTCGGCGCGCGCCGACCGCCACGGTCCGCCTCGCGACCCGGCCGGAGACGCCGTAACCCGGCACCGCCTCGAATTCCTCGACATCGCTCGGGGCGAGCCCCCTGTCGGCGGCGGCCTCGACGAGGGCGCGGCCGATCGGGTGCTCGGAGCGTGCCTCGACGCTCGCGGCCAGAGCGAGGACGTCGTCGGCCACGAAGCCGGGAGCGACGACGAGATCCGTCAGGGTCGGGCGCCCCTGTGTCAGGGTTCCGGTCTTGTCGAAGGCGACGACCCGGACGTCGCGCAGGGCCTGGAGGGCGAGCCCGTTGCGGAACAGGACGCCTCGCTCGGCCGCGCGCCCGGTTCCCACCATGATCGAGGTCGGCGTCGCGAGCCCCATGGCGCAGGGACAGGCGATGATGAGGACCGCGATGGCGTTGACGAGGGCGAATCCGAGCGCCGGACTCGGCCCGAAGACGAGCCAGCCGAGGAACGTGGCGGTAGCGGCCAGCATCACGGCGGGCACGAACCAGAGGGTGATCCGGTCGACCAGGGCCTGGATCGGGAGCTTCGCTCCCTGAGCGGCCTCTACCATCGCGACGATCTGGGCGAGCACCGTGTCGGCGCCGACCTTGTCCACGCGCAGGTCGAGACTGCCGTTGCCGTTGAGGGTGCCGCCCACCACCACGGCGCCTGCCTCCTTGCGGACGGACTCGGGTTCGCCGGTGATCATACTCTCGTCGACGAAGCTCGCCCCGGCCACCACCGTCCCGTCGGCGGCGATGCGCTCGCCGGGCCGGACCCGCACCGTGTCGCCGATCCCGAGATCGCCGATCGCGACCTCGGTTTCCGCGCCATCGGACAAAACCCTCGCGGTCTTTGGCGAGAGACCGACGAGGGCGGCAATGGCCGCACTGGTGCGTCCGCGCGCCCGCGCTTCCAAGCTGCGCCCGAGCAGGATCAAGGTGACGATGAGAACGGCCGCCTCGAAGTAGAGATGGGCGGTCCCAGGCGGCAGGGTTGCGGGCGCGAGTGTGGAGACCAGCGAATAGAGATAAGCCGCGCCCGCCCCCAAGGCGACGAGCGCGTTCATGTCCGGATGCCCGCGTACCAGCTTCGGAAGGCCGAGGGTGAAGAAGCGCCGGCCCGGCCAGGCGAGAACCACGGTCGCGAGGACGGCCTGGATCAGGCCGAGGCCGAGACCACCGAGGGTGTCGTGGAGGGCGTGGCGCAAGCCCGGCACGAGGTGGCTGGCCATGTCGAGCACCACCACCGGCAGCGAAAACAGGAAGGCGATCGTCACCTCGCGTCGCAGGCGGGCGCCTTCCGCCTCCTGCCCCGCCGCTCGCTCGTCTTGCGCCGGGGCCTCGACCGAACCGGTCTCGTAGCCGACCGAGCGGATCGCCTCTTCCAGCTTTCCGCGCTCGACGAGGCCTTGAGGAAAACGGATCTCCGCACGGGCCGTGGCGAGGTTCACCGACGCAGAGGTCACGCCGGGAACGACGGCGAGCGCCCGCTCAACCCGACCGACGCAGGAGGCGCAGGTCATCCCCTCGACGGCGACCGTCGTGGCGGTTTCCGGCACCGTGTAGCCGGCCCGATCGATGGCTGCGATCACGCCGACCGCCGAACCGGCCTCGCCGAGCCGCAGACCGGCTCGCCCGGTGGCGAGGTTGACAGTGACCTCCGAGATGCCCGGCAGAGCGGCAAGCGCCTTCTCGACGCGGCCGACGCAGGACGCGCACGTCATGCCGTCGACAGTCAGGCTGATCCGCATGCCGCTGTCGTCGCTCGACGAGCGGGAGAGCGGGACGGGATGCACATGCACGTTCATGACCTCTGATGTGGGGCACGGCCAACCGATCCGGTAGTCAGGCCGCCGCGTCGCTGCGGTGCTCCGGCAGCAGGGCACGAACGATGGTACCCTCGTCCGGCACGCTCTCGATCACGAGCCGTCCGCGATGGCGGTTGACGATGTGCTTGACGATGGCGAGCCCCAGCCCCGTCCCGCCCTGGGCACGGCTCGATGCGACGTCGACACGGTAGAAGCGCTCGGTCAGGCGCGGGATGTGCTCGGACGCGATGCCCGGTCCCTTGTCGCGAACCGACAGGATGATCCGCGGCTTTCGCGGATTTCCGGGGACTTCGCGACCCAATGCGATGGTGACGGTACCACCGCCTCCGTACTTCACGGCGTTCTCGACGAGGTTCTCGACCACCCGGAGCATTTCGTCGCGGTCCCCGAGAATCGGGTAGGCGCCGTCCGGCGCCTCCACCGCGAAGTCGACGCCGCGATCGCGGGCGAGCGGTGTCTGGATATCCACCATCTGGCGGACGATCTGCCCCAGATCGATCGCCTGTGTCGGGGCGACGTGCTCTCGCAGCTCGATGCGCGACAGCGAGAGCAGGTCGTCGATGAGGCGCGTCATGCGCAAAGCCTGCATCTTCATGATGCCGAGGAAGCGCTCGCGGGCGGGGACGTCGTTGCGGGCCGGCCCCTGCAGGGTCTCGATGAAGCCGAGCAGCGAAGCAAGCGGCGTGCGTAGCTCGTGGCTGGCATTGGCGACGAAGTCGACACGCATGGCCTCGAGCCGCCGCGCCGAGGTGAGGTCGCGCAGGAACAGCACCACGTTCGGCTGTCCGCCCACCGGCCCACCCATGGGGCCGTCGGGCATCGGAAGGGCACCGATCTGAACCTCGAAGGCCCGTTCGGTGGGCACCCGTGTCGTGTAGAGCACCTTGAGCGGCTGGCCGGTGCGAAGCACCTCCTCGATACCGTCGAGGATTTCCGGAGCGCGCAAGGCGAAGGAGAGGGGGTGGCGCAGCTTCAGGCTCGGCAGCAGAGCACGAGCGGCCGGGTTAAGCTCGATTACCACCGAGCGTCGGTCCACCAGGATGACCGGGTCGGGGATGTTGGCCAGCAACGCCTCGGCGATGGAGTTGCGTTCGGACGCGTTCGGTTCGGGGGCGACCACCACCCGGGTGCGGCCGAGGCTTCCCGCAAGTCCGCCAAGGACGAGAGCCGCCATGGCCGAGGCCACCACCATCGCGTCGAGCGTACCCTGCATCCACTGAACGAGGCCGAAGGTGGCGACGGCCACCGCGGCAGCGGTCCAGGCGGATCTGCGTGCACCGCGCGCCATCACGTGACTCCTCGCCCGTGTTGCGGGTCAGGCGGGCATGCGGGCGCGTCGTACCCTGCGCAACACCTCGTAGGCACCCAGCATCACGAGGGCGGCGATGAAGGGAACGAGGTAATAGCAGACCCGAAACAGCAGCAGCGAGCCGAGGACCTGATCGCGGGGCAGACTCGACAGGGCGATGAGGATCGTCGCCTCGAACACGCCAAGTCCGCCCGGTGCATTCGAGGCGATCCCGAGCATCGCGGCCAGAACGTAGATCGCCAGGAAGGTGGTGAAGCCGAAGGTGAGGCCAGTTGGCAGCAGCACGTAGAGGGTCGCGGCCGCCGCGCAGACATCGCCGATGCCGACGATCATCTGGCTGAGCGACACCGACGCGCCCGGCAGCTCCAGGCGCCAGCCCTTCACCTTGACGCTGCGGCGCTTCAGCGAAACCCAGCCGATATAGCTCACGACGGCCACCAGGGCGGCGAGGCCGACGCCCTGGTTGAGGCGGATGCTGGTGAGGGTGAGCGCGGCGAGCTGACCCGCCTCGATGATGAGGCTGAGCCCCAGCACCACGCCCATGCCGAGCCAGAAGGTGAATCCGGCGATCACCGTGAGCGCCGCGATCTTGGCAGGGCTGAGCCCGCGACCGGAATAGATCCAGTAGCGGATGGTTCCCGCGGTCAGGAGCGGGAAGCCGAGGGTGAAGCTCACCGCATAGCTCGTGAAGGAGGCGAGCGCCGTGGTCCGATAAGGCACCACGAGCTTGAGCTGGCGAAGGGCCAGCGCATCGTAGCAGGTAAGGAAAAGGTAGCTGACGCCGACGAACAGGAAGGCGAGGCCGAGCTGTCCCGGTGTCGCCGCCGTGAAGGCGGACTTCAGCTCCGCCCAGGTCACGGTCTCGACGAGCGTCCACAGCACGAAGATCGAACCTGCGAAGATGATGAGGCTGGCAGCGGTCCCGAGCCAGGCATAGCGGCCGCTGAAGCCGCCCTTCGGCTTGACGATCGCGACCACCTCGTCGGGCTCGGCCTCGTCCTGCGGTTTCACCGCTTCGGCGTCGGCGAGCACCTTGTGCTGTCCCGCAAAGTTCATGTTGTCGGCGTCCGCCTCCGCCGGGATGACCCGCCCGGCCCCGAGAGGCGGCTTCGCTGATCCCGCGCTTTTGCCGGACCGCGGCCCGTTCGCCCGCATTTAGGGGGTTTGCGGCCCAATGGCCAGGGAGCCTTCGCGTCGATCCCCCGCGTCGCCCACAGGATGGCCGGCCGTCGCAAGGATAGCGGACGCCCGCGACAGCCCCGCTGCGATCCGCTCGCGCACGCTCGGCGCCGTACAGACGAAGGTCGGGCTCGGGTGCGGAACCCGGTAGACGGGCAGGCCAGGCCGAAGCGTCGCGAGAACAGGTTCGAATTCGCCCGCCACGCGCCCGGCCAGGACCACGACCCGAAGCGCGGGCAGACGGAGGAGCAGCGGCGCGAGATAGGGTGCCGCCGCCCGTATCTCGGAGCGGCGCGGGGCGCGGTTGCGGGCTCCCTCCGCGTGGATGACCCAGGGCACCGCATTCCAGATCAGGGTCTCGGCACGCGGAATACCGGCTGCCTGCAGGAAGCGGAACAGGTTGGATGCGGTACCGGTCGGGTTGTCGCGCGAGACGATCCCGGTGCCGCGGATCGCCGGACCGGGCGTTTCGAGGAGGAGGAGCAGCCGTGCCTGCACGCCGCCGTCGAGTGGATCCGGATCGGGAACGGCCGCTCCGGTCTCGGCGGCGATCTGCGCTACGAGATGACGCAGCGGTGCCAGATGCGGCGAATCCATGAGGCGGTGGCGAGCGGCGAGCAAAAGCGGATCGACGAGACTTCTCGGCGAGACGGGCTCAGACACCGACATCATGACGGGGGAAGCGCTGGGGCAGGGCGCCCGACAGCCGGAAGTTCTCCATCGCTCGTTCCTGCGCCAAGCGATCGTGCAAGCCGCCGACTCCGCCGAACTGGAAGCCGAGCTGGCTCTCGTAAGCAGCACAAGCCGCGCGTTTCGCCGCCGTAGCGGCAGGCGTGAGCGACATCGCGAACGGTGCAAGGCCGGCGAAGCTCTCGCGCAAAGGCTCCTTCGGGTCGGCGCACCTCACGGTGTAGGGAAAGTCGCGCCACCACAGGACAGGCCGATCGAGCGTGAAGGCACGCAGGGCGAGGATGACCTGGATATGGTCGACATGGCCGCCGACGCCCTGAGGCGCCAGTATCAGGTCCGGCTCCACTTCAGCGATGAGACCGCGGAACGCGGTGCCGAGATCGCCGGCGACGGCGTCATCGGTGCGCAGCTCCGCGAAGAGTTCGGGCGCGGAGGCGTAGCCGCGGTGGGGTGCCTCGCGAAAGCCGAGATGGTGCGGCGGTTCGATCCCAAGCGCTTCGGTCGCCGCCGCGTCCTCGGCACGGCGAAGGGCCATGTAGTCGACCTCGGGGCCGAGGCCCTTGTCAGTCTGGCAGGCCAGGGCGAAGCCCTGCGGATGTCGAACCGAGCCGGTAAACACCGTCGCCATCACCACCCGCCAGCCCGCTTCCGCGAGGGTGGCCAAGGTGCCGCCGCACGAGAAGGCGGCGTCGTCGAGATGCGGCGAGAACGCGAGGGCGGTCGGCATCGCGTCAGAGGAGGTGCGGTTCGGCGCGGAAGCGGCAGGATGGGTCATGGGGCAGAGCTTCGGCGAAACCGGTGTCGGGCGTCTCGTTCACGACCGACGCATAGATCTCCATGATCTGGCGGCCCACGGTCGTCCACGAATAGACCCGGCGACATTCCTCCAGGCCGTCATCGGCGAGGCGCCGACGCAGATCGGAATCGACGATTACCCGCGTGAGGGCAGCGGCCAGGGCCTGGACGTCGCCCGGCTGGACGAGGAGGCCGTTCTCACCGTCGCGCAGGCAATCGGAAACGCCGACCGCATGGGTCGAGACCACCGCGAGGCCGGCCGCCATGGCCTCGAGGATGGTGTTGGAGAACCCCTCGGCATAGGTCGGCGACACGAAGACGTCGGCCAGCGCATAGAGGTCCGGCACGGTGTCGTAATCGGCATAGCCCGTAAACCGGATCGCGGAATCGCCGAGGTCCAGCCGCGTCGCGAGATCCTTGGCGGGCTCGACATCGGGTCCGATACCCGAGACGATCGCCTCGAAAGGCGTGCCGGCATCGCGCAGGGTGGCCAACGCGTCGATGAAGTCGAGAACGCCTTTCCGGCGGTCGACGCGGCCATGGTAGAACAGGCGGATCGGGCCGGGCGCCCGGTCTTCGACGGGTGTGAAACGAGCGGTATCCACCGCCCCCGGCACGATGGTGAAGCGGGCCGGATCGGAGCCGAGCCGTTCGCAGACCTCCTCCACGAAGGAGGCGCCGCCAATGAGGAGCGCGTTGGCATGGGCGAGCACCGCGCACATGGCGACCCGGTGCGTCTCGCAGCAGGAACCGACCCAGTGGCCGTCGCCGCCCTGGATCGACACGATGGTGGGCACGCCGATGCGCTTGGCGGCGAGCAGCGCTGCCCAGCCGGTCGGGTAGCCGTACTGGGCATGGAGGACGTCGAAGGGCGCCCTTCCATGCTCGGCCACGATGGTCTCGACCATCGTGTCGATGTCGCGCTCGAATTCGCCGTTCGTCTGCTCGCCGACCTGTTCGAGGCCGATCACCCGAACGCCCGACACGGGCGGCGGCCGGCCGCCGCCATAGACCCGCGTGCCGAAATCGTCGCCGCGATACTGGCTGATCATCGTGACGTCGTGGCCGGCACCGACCAGTTCCCGCAGGAGGTTCTGGGCGTAGACGCTCATCCCGGAGATCGCCGGGAAGTAGCGGCGACTGACGAAGCAGATCCTCACGGGTGCCTCCGGCACTCGCGCAGGTAGCGGAGCGACTCGGGGATCATGACGTCCGCCCTGTGGCTCTCGCGGGAAAGCTCGACGCAGATGAGCTTGTCGAAGCGGATCGCCTCCAGTGCGGCGAGCACGCCCGGCACATCCATGTCGCCTTCTCCGAAGGGCAGGTGGATGTGGCGGCCGCGGGCCATGTCCTCGACCGCCACGGTGCCGATACGATCGGCGAACTCGGCAACGGCAGCGGCGGGCTCGCGCTCCTGCGTGACGAGGCAATGGCCGGTGTCGAGGGCGAGGCGCA
>NZ_CAXUJR010000072.1:149-18890 GCF_964251405.1 uncultured Methylobacterium sp. | reverse complement strand
GCAGGATGCCGCCGCCGGCGAGAAGGCCTTCACCGCCTGCAAGGCCTGCCACGCCTTCGGCAAGAACGGCGTTGGCCCGAACCTCACTGGCGTCGTCGGTCGCAAGTCAGCTTCCATCGAGGGCTACAGCTACTCGGCCGCCCTCAAGGAATCCGGCATCACTTGGGATGAGGCCAATCTCAAGGAATGGCTGATCGGACCCGCCACCAACAAGGTGAAGGGCACCAAGATGGTCTATGCCGGACTCAAGGACGAAAAGAAGGTCGCCGACGTGATCGCCTACCTCGCGACCATGAAGTAAACGGTCCAGATCCAGACGCACACATAAAGCCGCCCCCGGTCGCCCGGGGGCGGCTTCGTCGTTCGTCGGCCTCCGATCCGCCCTCATGCCATGTCCCTTACGCCATGTCGGCAGGACCAGCCTCGATACTGTCGTGCAGGGAGCCACGCAGATTCACGAGGACGTCAAGGAGTTCGCGCCGCGCCTCCAGGTTGAGGCCGCTCATTCCACCGGCCTGGGACGGGACGCAATCGAGCTTGCCCTTGAGGGCCTGTGCCTTCGGTGTGAGGAAGATACTGACTTGGCGCTCGTCGGTCCGGTCCCTCGCGCGGCGGACGTGGCCCGAGGCCTCCATCCGCTTAAGGAGCGGCGTCAGCGTCCCGGAATCGAGGAAGAGGCGCCCGCCAAGCTCCTTCACCGTCAGCCCCTCCTGCTCCCATAACACCATCAGGACGAGGTATTGCGGATAGGTGAGTTCGTGGCTCGTCAACAGGGCGCGATAGGCGCGGCCGAAGGCATGGGCGGCAGAATAGACCGCAAAGCAGAGCTGATCGTCGAGCCTCTGGCCATGGTCATTCGTGGCAAACGTTGCCTGCGCGGCCTTCGCCGTTCCGGTGGATTGTCGGCCTGACATGATGTGCTGCCCTGTCGCTTCCCGCTTCACGGCACTGATTTCCCGCGTTGCAGCGAGACTTTAGGGAAAAGGTCGTTCGCGCACAATCGAGCTTGCCAGCGGCTGACCCATGTTAAGGGAACAAGGCTCTGCCGCAGGGTGGCTCAACAATATTGCGCGCAATCTAGTTTCATGCGATCAGCGGATCTGGGAGAAACGTTTGCTGAGCGACGCCGCAGAAGCGTGACCGCGAGGCCCTGTCGGGGCTCGCCCGCCGCCCCAGGTTGTCATCGACAATTCGTCGACAAGCTCGTCAGGAGATCGAGATGAAAGCACTCTACACCGCTCACGCCTACGCCACCGGCGGCCGCGAAGGCAAAGCCGCCACCGACAACGACGCGCTCAGCGTCGCATTGTCGACGCCCAAGGAACTCGGCGGCGGCGGCGGCACCGGCACCAATCCCGAGCAGCTCTTCGCGGCGGGCTACGCCGCCTGTTTCCTCGGCGCCATCAAGTTCGTCGCCGCGCAGGACAAGGTGAAGATCTCGGACGACGCCAAGGTAGAGTCGAGCGTCGGTATCGGCCAGCGCGACGACGGCGCCGGCTTCGGTCTCGTTGTCACCCTCAAGGCGACGCTTCCGGGCATCGACCACGCGAAGGCCGAGGATCTCGTCAAGCGCGCCGACGTGGTCTGCCCCTACTCGCATGCCACCCGCGGCAACATTCAGGTCGACATCTCCGCAGCCTAAAGGCGTCCGAGCCGGCCGGACGGTGGTCCGGCCGGCTTTTAGTTCAGGTGCCAGATCGCGGCGTTGAGCAGCGTCGCGAAGGAGACCCAGGCGGCGTAGGGCACGAGGAGCCAGGCCGCGAGACGGTCGAAACGCCAGCTCAGGCGGATCGTCCAGAGGATCATCACCAGCAAAGCCGCGACCACGACGATGCCGGTGCCGACGGCGTGCGCGGAGAAGAACACCGGGGTCCAGGCGGCGCTGAGCGCCAGTTGCGCCGCGAAGGCGGCCACCGCCAGCCACCATGCCCGCACGGCCGGGCCGATGCGCGGCTTCGCCCCGAGCAGGCGCCAGGCCGAAAGCGCGATCATCGTGTCGAGGATCGTCCAGGCGACGGGAAACAGCCAGTTCGGCGGGTTGAAGCTTGGCTTCGTGAGGCCGGCATACCAGCCCTCGATGTTGGGCGTCGTGGCCAACGATCCGATGATCGCGGTGACCGCCACCGGCGCGATGGCAGCGACCAGGCGCAACACCGGCGGAAGGGCGGGGCTCGTCGGGATGCTCGACAGGGTGGTCATGAAACCGGACGTTCCGTGAGAGAGCTTGGCTCCGGAAGCCCGAGCTTGCGATCGGCGGCCGGTTCCGCAATGCCTCGGCAAAGCAGCTTTGGACAGGGACATCCTACATGGCGCAGCCCGAGCCCCCGGACCAGGACGAACACCGCCCTGCCCTGACCCGCCGTAGCCTCGCCGCGCAGGCCATGGGGCGGATCGACCCGGCGACCCGGGCGGTCGTGGCTCCGCTCCACCTCTCCACGACCTTCCTGCGCGATCCCGACAACGGCTACACGTCGGGCTATTCCTATGCCCGGCCCGACAACGCCACGGTGCGAGAGTGCGAGGCCGTGATCGCGATGCTGGAGGAGGGTCCGAGCGCCATGCTGTTCGGCTCCGGCATGGCGGCGGCCACCGCCGTGTTCGGCGCCCTGGAACCCGGCGACCACATCGTTGCGCCCCGCGTGATGTACTGGGGCCTGCGCCGCTGGCTGATGGCGGAGGCGCCGCGCCGGGGATGGGGTCTCGCCTTCGCCGCCATGGACGACCTCGACGGCCTACGCGCCGCCATGACGCCGCGCACGCGGCTCGTCTGGATCGAGACCCCCGGCAATCCGCTCTGGACCATCACCGATATCGCCGCCGCAGCGGACATCGCCCATGCGGGCGGGGCGCGGCTCGCCATCGATTCCACCGCCGCCTCGCCGATCCACACCCGGCCGCTCGGGCTCGGGGCCGACATCGTCATGCATTCGGCCACCAAGATCCTGAACGGTCATTCCGACGTGGTCGCCGGAGTGCTGGTCACCGCGCGCCGCGACGAGACCTGGGAGCGGATCGGGATGATCCGGTCGGGCGGCGGCGCCATCCTCGGCCCGTTCGAGGCCTACCTGTTGATGCGGTCCCTGCGCACGCTACCCCTTCGGGTGGCGGCGCAATCGGCCGCCGCCGCAGAGTTGGCACGGCGCTTCTGCGCTCATCCCTGCATCGGGTCGGTGCTCTATCCAGGGCTTCCCGACGATCCCGGCCACGCGGTGGCGGCCCGCCAGATGGAGGGCGGGTTCGGCTTCATGCTCTCGATCCGGGTAGCGGCCGGCGAGGCGGCGGCCATCGACACGGCGGCGCGAGTGCGATTGTGGAAGCGCGCGACCTCGCTCGGAGGCGTCGAGAGCCTGATCGAGCACCGCGCCTCCGTGGAAGGGCCGGGCACACCCTGCCCCGCCGACCTGCTGCGGCTATCGGTGGGCATCGAAGATGTGGACGACCTGTTCGCCGACCTCGATGCGGCGTTGCGCAACGCCCCGTCGTGACGATTGCGCCGCGACCCAACCCCGTCTCGCGCGTTGTGGCGATGCCGAATCGAAGCGAGGACGACCCCGCCATTACACTTTGCCGTCTCCCCACGGGTGCCGCCGTGCTCGTCCTCCTCGCCTCTCCGCTCAGCGCGCAGGGCGGACCGCCCGATCTCGATGTCGCCGCGACCTGCCGCTCAGCGGGCTCGATCGGCGTCGGCACCCAGGAGGCGAGCCGCGACGGCTGCCTGCGCTCCGAGCGCGAGGCCCGCGATGAGGTCAAGCGGCGCTGGGGCGAGTTCACTCCCAGCGCCAAGACCCAGTGCGGCAAGCAGGCCGAGCTCGGCGGCTCGCCGGGCTATGTCGAGATGGTCACCTGCCTCGAACTCGCCAGCGGCAGTCAGGGCGCGGGCAAGTCCACGCCGACCCAGCCGGAACCGAACCAGCGCACCAACCCGATCGACGTGCTGGGCAAGCCCTCCACCCGCTGAACCGTCAGGTTTCAGGGATTGGCCGGCAAGGGCGCTCGGCGCGACGAGCCGGCGACCGCCTCCTCGGCCCGCCAGACGGGCTCGGGTCCCCGTGGGATCCGTCCCTGCGAGGGAACGTCCTGGACCGGCGCGCCGCCGCGCCCCTGGGCGAGTTCGACGAGTTCCGCCGCCTGGGCGGTGTCGTCCACCGTCAGGAACAGCCTCGCGGCCCGCGCCTTGCGGCCGAGATCGGCGCGGCTGGTGAGCACGCTCTGGGCCGGGCTCGACAAGAGCGCCACGGCGATGGGCGCCAGCCAGAGGCCGAGCCAGGGATCGCCCGCATAGACGAGGAGCCCGGCCAGCACAGCACCGACCACGAGGGCGTCGGCCTGGAGGCGGCAGGCCTCGCGCCACGGCACCCTGCGATCGTCCCGGACCTGAACGTCCCAGCGCACCACCCGGCCGAGGAAGGTCGTCGCCACGGCGCCGGCCGCGAACAGGGTCATCACCGGCCACAGCAACACCCAGATCGCCTGTTCGAGTGCGGCGCTGACGAGCAGCGAGCGCGTGCCGCCGAAGGCCGCCCGGCGCTCGGCGGAGGTGAGGACGTGGCCGAGGCTGAGGAGTTTCGGCGCCGCCATCACGGCGACCACGAGGGCGGCCAGCGCATGGGCGGCAAGGCCGGTGCCGGTGAGCCCATAGGCGAGGAGGCCGAGATCGCCGGTCAGGGCCGCCTGCGTTCCGGCGGCGGCCAGGAACAGCACCCAGAGCGGACAGGCGAGGTAGGAGAGGATGCCGACGGCCAGGTGCCAGCGGCTCGCCGCCCGGAGCCCGGGCAGCCCGAGCACGCGAAGGTGCTGCATGTTGCCCTGGCACCAGCGGCGCTCGCGGCCCAGGAGGTCGACGAGGTTGGTCGGCATCTCCTCCCACGTCCCGCCCATCTCCGGCAGGAGGCGAACCTCCCAGCCGGCCCGGCGAAGGAGCGCGCCCTCGACGATGTCGTGGCACAGGATCTCGCCCCCGAGCGGTGCCTTGCCCGGCAGAACCGGCAGTTCGGCGTTCTGCGCGAAGGCGTCGATGCGCAGGATCGCGTTATGGCCCCAATAGCTTCCGTCCGGCCCCTGCCAAGTCTCGAGGCACCGGATCGCCAGGGGCGCGTAGAGCCGCACCGCGAATTGCTGCATTCGCGCGAACAGGGTGTCGCGGCCGGCCGCGTAGCTCACGGTCTGGATCAAGCCGACCTTCGGCGCTTCCTCCATCAGCCGCACGAGGCGGCGCATGGTGGCGCCGGTCATCAGGCTGTCGGCGTCGAGCACGATCATGAAATCGTATTCGTACCCGTAGGTGCGGCAGAACTCCGTGATGTTGCCGGCCTTGCGGCCCGTGTTCTGCTCGCGCCTGCGGTAGCGGAACCGGGGCAGGCCGGGGCCACCCTGCGCCGCCCAGGCCGTGATGCGGGCGAATTCGTGCTCCTCGACCGCCGCGATGGCGCCGTCGCGGGTGTCGGACAGGACGAAGATGTCGATGTCATCGCCGCTGCCGCCATTCACCACTCCTCCCTCCCGCTGGAGCGAGCGGGCCATGACGCGCAGGCCCGCGAACACAGCGACCGCATCCTCCGCGTGGATCGCCACGACGGCGGCGGTGCGGGTCGCACCCGAGGCGCGGGCCGGCATGGTCTCGGACCGCAGTTCGAGGGCCGATTTCACCCGTGCGCCGAGGCTGTCGGCGACGAGGCCGTAGAGGTATTGCCAGGCCACGAAGGATTGCCACGTCATCACGAGGCCGAAGAGCACGAGCACGCCCCAGCCGAGCATCCCGTCCGGGGTGCCATAGGCGCCCCAGGCCAGGGCCAGTGCGGTCGCGGCCGTCGCAAGCGTGGGCAGAGCCAGCAGCAGGCGGCGTCCGATCAGCGTCGGGGCCGGCTCCTGCGCATTCGTGAATTCGACAGCAGGCGCGGCCTGCGGCAACCGGATGTTCGACATGGGGCAGGGAGCATTCGCGGGGAGGAGGAAAGGCGGTCAGCCTGGTTGCGACTTAGGGACGGCGCGCCTGAATGGCGCCCGAACGGGACCCAAGGCCGCGATTCAGCCGGCAGGGGTTCTTATCGCCACGTCGGGACGATGGGGAGACGGAGACCAGGGATCGATGACAGGGCTGAGACGGACCATGCCACACCGCGTCGCGCTCCTGGCGGCCTGCCTCGCGCTCGGCGCTCCCATCCTGGGTTCCGGACCGGTCCGGGCGCAGGTCGCGGCCAGGGCGATCCCGTCGATCGAGGCCGCAGGCCATGCCCGCGAGATGGTGATGCCGGACCGTGCCGAGATCGCCCTGCGCGTCGAGGCGGCGGCCACGAGCGCCGAGGAGGCGAGCCGCGACCTCGCCGCGAAGGTCAATCGGGTGCTCGGCGTCCTGACGGCAGCCGGGATCCCGGAGGCCGACACGGAGAGCGACGGCCCCACGGTCCAGGCCGTGTACGAGACGGTCCGCAACGAGCGCGGGCAAGAGATGGTCGAGAAGCGCCGCCGGACCGGATACAGCGCGGGCTACGGCCTTACCCTCACGACGGGCGACCTGGCGGCGGTGCCGGCGCTGCTGCCGCGTCTCGCCGAGGCCGGCGCCCTGGTGCGCTCCGCGGAATTCGGGCTCAGCGATGCCAGGACCCGGGTCCTGGCCCTGGAGGAGCGCGCGGTGAAGGAGGCCCTCGACCGGGCACGGCGGCTGATCGGTGCGGCGGGCGCCAAGCCCGGGCGCATCCTCGCCATCGCGACGCCCGGTGAAGACGGCGGCGGGTTACGATGTGCCGCCAAGCCGATGGCCATGGCGGCCGCGCCCGCCCAGGACCGCGAGATCAGGCTGCCCGTGCGCCCCGGCCGCATCGCGCTCGAGGCGCGGGTGAGCGTGACGGTGGAGATCGTCGTGCCGTGATAGGGGTTTCCCTACGATGCGGCGGGCGTGTTTCGCGCCTCTCCTTCCCCCTTGTGGGGCGCCGGAGGCACGGGTGGTTCCGCTTGCCGCAGCCCCGTGTCACCCCAACCCTCGATCCCACCCCACAGGGGTGAGGGAAGCGCGTGTTTTACGACGATGCCCTTCAAGAAAGCACCGATGACGGACCCTGCCCTCCCACACGCTCACGACACTTTTCCCCGCCGTAGCCTGCTCCTGGGTGGTCTTGCCGCCGCTGCGGGGACAATGCTGCCGCTCGCGGGCGGGCATGCCCAGGATGCGAGCTCCGTTCCGCCCGGCCCCATGACCTTCGAGGGCGTCGTCGCCCAGGCACGGGCACTGGCCGAGGCGCTCTACCAGCCGCATCCCGACGACCTGCCGCCGGCTCTGGCCAAGCTCGACTACGATGCCTATCGGGGCATCATCTTCCGGCCGGAGGCGTCGCCGAAGCTCAACCGGCTGTTCTCGGTGCAGCTGTTCCATCGGGGCTTCCTGCAGCGCAAGCGCGTCGCCCTGTTCCTCCAGGGCGATGTCGGACCGCCCCGGCCGATTCCTTACGAGTCGCGCCTGTTCCGACTCGGCGACAAACTCGCGGGCCGAAGCTTCTCGCCGGAACTGGGCTTTGCCGGCTTTCGTCTCCACTACGCCTTCGACCCGCAGGATGCCGCGCGCCAGGAAGAGTTCCTCGTCTTCCTCGGCGCCTCGTATTTCCGCCTGCGCGGCAAGGGCCAGGAATACGGGCTCTCGGCGCGGGCGGCCGCCATCGACACCGCCAATCCGGGCCGTCCGGAGGAATTTCCCGACTTCACCGCCTTCTGGATCTGCGAGCCGGAACCCGAAGCCCGCACGGTCACGGTGCTGGCGCTCCTCGATTCCCCGAGTCTCGCCGGGGCCTACCGCTTCGAGATCGCGCCCGGCGATCCTTCGCGGATCGGGGTCTCGGCCTCGCTGCATCCACGCCATGCGATCGGACGCCTCGGGATCGCCCCTCTCACCAGCATGTTCCTGCACGGGCAGAACGGACCGGGCGCACGGGGCGCGGTGCCGCTCGACGATTACCGGCCGCAGGTCCACGATTCCGACGGGCTCGTGGTGGCGACCCCGGGCGACCGGCTGTGGCGGCCGCTCGTCAACGGGCGGGCGGGGCCGCAGGCCTCGCTGTTCGAGGCCGATGCGCTCGTCGGGTTCGGCCTGCTGCAGCGCGAGCGGCGCTTTGCCGCCTATCTCGACGTCCAGGCCCGCCAGGAGGCGCGGCCGGGCCTGTGGGTGGAGCCGAGGCCCCAGGGCGGTTTCGGTCCCGGCGCGGTGGAGCTGTTCGAGATTCCCTCGCGGGAGGAATACGCCGACAACGTCGTGGCCGCCTTCGTTCCGCGCGGGGCCGTCGCGCAGGGCACGCGGCTCTCACTCGACTACACCCTCACCACGGTGGGGGCCGAACCCGACCCGACGATTCCCGGCGCGCTCGCCCGGGTGGTCTCGACCCGGGTCGGGTCCCCCGACCAGCTCCGGGCGGTCACGCCGCCGATTCCCGGACGACGGCTCTTCGCCATCGATTTCGAGGGGCCGGGCCTGCCCGACAGCGCGGAGGCCGAGATCACCGCGATCGTCTCGGCGAGTGCGGGCACGATGGTCGACCCCGTCATCGAGAGGGTGACGCCCACCGGCGGCTGGCGGCTCTACGTCGAATGGCGCCCGCCGACGCCCCTGCCCCCGGGTGACATCGTCCTGCGGGCACGGCTTATGATGGGTGGCCGCGCGGTCAGCGAGACCTGGGACGCGGTGGTGTGACCCATCAGACCGGTTGTGTCCGGCGCCGCCCGAGGCGCTCGGCGATGAGGATGCCGCCGAGCACAAGGGCGAGCGCGAGGCCGTCGTGCCAGCGGAAGGGCTCGCCGACGAGCACCACGGCGAGGAACGCCCCGAAGACCGGGACCAGGTTCACGAAGACGCCGGCCCGGTTCGGGCCGATGAGCTCGACCCCGCGCATGAAGGCGAGTTGCGAGCCGAGCGACGGTCCCAGGGCCACGAACACAACGATCGCCCAGCCCTTCGGCGTCGGCCAGATCAGGTTGCCGGCGGCCCATTCCACGGCCAGGAGCGGCAGCGAGGTGAGGAAGGCGGCCACCGCCATGGCGGAGAAGAAGGAAAACCCGGAGACCGGAGGCCGGGAGGGCAGCGCGACGGTGTAGCCGGCATAGAGCAGGCAGGCGACGAGCATGAGCACGTCGCCGCGGTTGAGCGCCAGGGTGGTGAGAACCGACCAGTCGCCATGGGTCGCCGCCACTGCCGCACCCATCAGGGTCACGGTGACGCCGAGCGCCTGGAACGGGCTCACGGTCGTACGGCTCACCACATAGTTGGCGAGGATGACGAGAACTGGCAACGCGCCCTGGAACAGGGCGAGGTTGAGCGTGCTGGTGTAGTTGCCGGCGGCGTAGAAGAGGCTGTTGAAGGCGGTGTAGCCGCCGGCCCCCATGAGCAGGATGCGCAGCCATGACCCGGAGAGCTGGCGCCAGTCCCGCCGGATATCGGACCGGGCGATCCCGAGGAGCACGCCGCAGACCATCGTCCAGCGCAGGCAGGTGAGGGCCTGGGGCGAGACCTCGCCCACGGCCCATTTGCTCATCACCGCGTTGCCGGCCCACAGCATCGCCGTGAGGGTGAGGAGAGGGTAGGCGGCGCCGACGGCCGAGGCGGCCTTGGTCGTCGGCAGGATCGAGGGTTCGGGAGCCGCCATCGGGACCTGCTCTGACAAGGGCCTGTCCGGAGGACCCGGCACGGCAACGGAACCAGGAGCGATCCGGTTGCCGGCAAGCCTCGCTCCTCGATGCTCCTATGCGCCCGAAGCGGATGCTTTGCGCCCCCTCGCCCTGCAAATCTGCCGTCCAGATTCGGAATGAGGACGATCAACCTCATGGAATTCGTCTGATGCTTCGCTCAGACGGCGTGCGGGCTTGCTGACTCGATGTCCGCTTCGATCGAGCGGAGCTCACATCAGTAGAGCGCCGGCACGACGACGTTCGGGATCGCGAAAGGCCCGAGCAGCAGCCGACCGTCGGCGAGCCGCAACGGAGGCAGCGGCTTCAGGGCCGCATCGGCGGAGGCGGCCGGTGCCTCAGCCTTGGAAGGGCGGCCGCCGGAGAGGAGCTGACCGAGGAGACGCCCGACCAGGGCACCGCGCTCAGCGCCGATGCGCTGGCCCATGACCTGGCTGATCAGAGCTTCGAGGCCGGCGGCGCGCATGTCGATGTCACCGGCCGGGCGATGTTCCTCGTCGAGCACGATCTTCCCGCTGGCCTGGAGCCGGCGGTCGCCCTTGGCGAGGGACAGAAGCGCGATGTCGAGGCGCCCGCCCGCCTTGCGCCACGCCTCGAGTTCGCGGGCGACCTCGCCGGTGCGCAGATCAGCGGCCCGATCGATGGTCGCGTCGAGGGCGAGGTCGAGGGGATCGGCGTTGCCCAGCAGGGGATCGATCATCGGCACCGCCGCTTTGGAGAGGCGCAGGCTGAGATCGACGGCCCCGTCGGTGGCGAAGCGGGCCGGCGTCGGCCGCGCATGGGCTTCGAGATGATCGCTCGCGAACCCGATCGGCTCCGGGCCGGTGCCCCGGATCGTGCCCTTGGCGCCGTTCACGACCAGCGAGGCGCGCGTGAACCCGTCGGATGCACCGTGGAAGCTCGCCTCGAGGTCCTTCCAGGTTGCGTCGGCGCTCAAGGCCCCCTGCTCGACATGGAACGGGCCGGAGACCTGCAACAGACCGTGGCGCGGCTGGTAGACCTGCACCAGGGCGGTGAGCGGGCCGAGGGTGAAGCGGCTATCGGCGCGGGAGAAGGCGAGGGAGCCGCAGCGCAGTTCGAGCCGGAACGGGTAGCCGGTGACCGAACGGTCGGCACAGGTCCAGCTCCGGCCCGCCATCGCTTCGCGGGCGAGCCAGGCATCCATCTCGTTGGTCGCCCGGCCGCGGATCCAGAACCAGGCCACGGACCACAAAACGACGAGAAGGCTGAACAGGATGAAGGGCAGGAACAGGCCGATTCGGCTCGGCGCCTTCCCGACCCGCGCCGCTTCGTGCACCCCAGCGTTCCCAGCGTCAGACGCCATCGCTCTCGTTCCTCGGCGATTGCCCTTGGCGATCGGCCGAAACCGCGGCGTCTCGCGAAAGGCCCGTCTTGGACGAGCCTGGACCCAGGATGCAAGCGTGAGCGAAGCCGCGTCGCAGAACGATCGCCCTCGACCTCAACCCTCCAGGTCGTCTCAACCCTCCAGGTCGGCCGTGGTCGGGCTGTCGAGATCGGCGACGATGGCGCGGCGCTCGGCCTCGTCCTCGGCGAGGCGGTGGACGTGCATCTCCGTGGCGCCGTCCTTGCGGGCTCGGGCGACCCAGTTGTGCAGGCGCTCGCGCGGCGTTCCTCCAGCCGTGGAGACCGCCACGAGCTCGGCCACCCCGGCGGCATCGCGGCGCACCGCCATCACCACCGCCTCGCCCATCTCGGCAAGGTCCGGCTCCACGAGGTCGTGGACACCGACGACGTAGCGGCGTCCGGAATGCCCACGCCACGCGCTGAGCGTCAGAGCCGGCGTGCCGCGCAGGCCAGCCGTGGATCTCAGGCGTTCTTCACGCACGTCCAATCTCCGTGACCGATCGTCCCGCAGGTCGCGCAGGGCGGCCGACCAGGACAGAGCTCTCTTGTTCGCCATATGTTCTCAATTAATCTTAACGGTTCCCGAGCGTCAAGGGCGACGCCCAACTGTCTGAAAGATGGGGTCCCGGAGGGTTATCCACAAGCACCTCGCACCCGGAGCGATTCTCGAAAATCGCCCCTTGCGTGATCTCGGAAAGCAAGGGGACCCACCCGGAACGGCCGCAAGGGGGCGCCGACTTATCCACAGCCTGGTCGCGTCCTGCCGCACCCGGCAGGACGCGGGGTTCCTCAGAGGTTCCCGGTCTTCGCCCGGCGCCGGCGCCGGACCAGGATGTTGAGCCCCTCGACGCCCGCCGAGAACGCCATGGCGGTGTAGATGTAGCCCTTGGGCACGTGGGCGCCGAAGCCTTCGGCGATCAGCGTCATGCCGATCATGATGAGGAAGCCCAGCGCCAGCATCACCACGGTGGGATTGTTGGCGATGAAGCGCGAGAGCGGGTCGGCGGCGAGCAGCATCACCGAGACGGCGACGAGGACGGCGATCACCATGATCGGCACGTGATCGGTCATGCCCACCGCGGTGATGATGCTGTCGATGGAGAAGACGAGGTCGAGGACCAGGATCTGCCCAATCGCCGCGGCGAAGCCGATCTGCGCCTTGCCGCCGACGGCCTTGTCCTCGGGCTCCGGATCGACGGAGTGGTGGATCTCCTGCGTCGCCTTCCAGAGCAGGAACAGGCCGCCGGCGATGAGGATGAGGTCGCGCCAGGAGAAGGCCTTGCCGAGGACCTCGAAGACCGGCTCGGTGAGCTGGACGATGTAGGCGATCGACGCCAGCAGCCCGAGGCGCAGGATGAGAGCCAGGCCGATGCCGATGCGCCGGGCCTTGGTCTGGTGCTCCTCGGGCAGCTTGTTCGTCAGGATCGAGATGAAGATGAGGTTGTCGATGCCGAGCACCACCTCCATCACGATCAGCGTGGCGAGGGCGGCCCAGGCGGCAGGGTCGGCGGCGAGTTGAAGCAGGCTGTCCACGGCGTCAGGATCTCGAGGCGAAGGGGAAAGGCACGTTCAATCCCGGCAGGATCGGCCGGGACGCGGACGGATCGGGGGCGAAGATGCGCACGGCGCCCGGCACGACCTTGAAATGGGCGGGCGTGTGGGTGGAGAGCTCGCCGTCGGTGTTGACGGGGCGCGGACGCCTCGTCCTCACCACGATCTCCTTGGTCTGAAAGGCGCGCACGTCGGCGGCGCGCCCTTGCGTGCCCTTGCGCAGGGCCGGCAGCAGCGCGAGCAGCCGCCACCAATGAGAGACCTCGAGACTGTAGAAATCGAGTTTGCCGTCGTCGACGCGGGCGGTCTCCTCCACGGTCATCCCGCCCCCGTAATGGCGGCCGTTGCCAACGGAGACCTGGATGGTGGTGACCCTCTCGGTGCGCCCGTCATGCTCCAGGATCACCCTGAAGGGGCGCACGCGGCGCAGCACCCGGATCGCCGCGATGGCGTAGCCGAGCGTCCCCCACCGCTTCTTCGATTCGGCGGTCAGATCCCCAGCGAGCTCGGCCGAGAAGCCAATGCTCGCCACGTTGAAGTAGTAATGCCCGTTGACCCAGCCGAGATCGGCCGGACGGGCCTCCTCGGTGGTGATGAGCTGGGCGGCCGCGACGGGATCGAGGGGTAGGTCGAGGGAGCGGGCGAGGTCGTTGGCGGTGCCGAGCGGCAGGATTCCCAGCGGCAGGCCCGTCTCGACGAGGGCCGGGGCGGCCGCGTTCATGGTGCCGTCGCCGCCGCCCAGGATGACGAGATCGCATCCTTCCGCATGGCGCCGGATCACCGCGGTGCAGTCCCCGTCCCCCGGAGGCTCGAAGAGATCGATCCCGCCCGAGCGCAGGGCATCGCGGATGGCGTCGAGCGGCACGGTGCCGTTGCGGGCATTGGGGTTGACGAGAAGGAGAGCACGCCGCTCCGACGGAGGCGCGTTCACCACGACGGGCTCTCCCGTCGGTGAGGCTCGTGGGCAGGCCAAAACATCATGATCACGCGGTGACGTCCCTCCGGTGCACTCGCGCAACGGCGTTGCGCGAAGGCAGAGAAGGGGTCCGACATCGCGGTCGACACGTCCACCGCCAGAGGGGCCCGGACCCAACGGAGAGTGACTTGGGTGTTTCGCCGGCGATGACAACCCCAAACTTCGATAACGCCGAGCTTCGTTCCCCAATCCCCTTTTGCCAAGGCTCGATGGCAAGTTCGATGGCAAGTCTCGATGGCAGGTCTCGATGGCAGGTCTCGCCGAATCACCAGGACGCTCTCGTCGAGCCGACGCGGTCGGGATCCCGACGCGGCAGGATACGGGCAAAGCGGGGAGAACCCGCGTTCTTGGTTCCGCAATGGAACCTGAGACGGTCCTGCTCATGTTGATCGGTGTCGGATCGGATTACTGTCCGGCTTCGGGCAGGGCGCGGTCCTGCCGATCCGTCCGTCGTCCGCGATCCCGGTGATGATGCCATGCGCGACCACCTGATCCTCGTTTCAGCCAGCTTGCTCGCCGGGAGCCTGACCTTCGGATCCGCCCTGGCGGAACCGCGGCCGGGCTGGGTCGATCCTCCGTCGAAGCCGGCGGCCCAGGCCACCCCGTCGGCCGAGCCGGACAAACCCGCCGCGCCGGCGCTGAACGAGTCGCCCCGGGCCTCCGCACGGAGAACCGCGCAGGACACGGTCGCCGGATCATCGCGGCCGACGGAGGCAAAGATCAGCCGGCGGCGGGCGGCATACGCGGGTGAGACCCGGCGTTCGATCCGCAAGACCCCGAGCCGTCTCGTCTTCAACCCGAGCCCGCCTTCGGGCCCGGCACCGGCGGTGAATGATCCGCGCTTCCCCGAATGGGCGAGCCAGGCGCAGCGCCTCACCCTCGATTACCTCGACAACGTCTCCGCCCCCAACGCCGAGAGCCTGGCGAGAGCGCAGAATTTCTACGCGTCGCACGTCCGGCGGTTCGGACGGACCGAAACCCTGGCCTCCTTGCTCGCCGACAAGCGGCGCTTCGCCCAACGCTGGCCGGAACGGCGCTACGCGGCTCAGCCCGGGGCGATCCAGACCTCGTGCAACGCGGCGATGAGAACCTGCATCGTCCGCGCGACCTTCGACTACCGGGCTCAGAACCCGGCCCGCGGAACGCGCTCGCAGGGTATCGGCGAGCTGGTGCTGGAGATCAGCTTCTCCGAGGGACGTCCGGTGATCGTCGCGGAATCCGGCCGCGTCCTGCGCCGTGCCGCCTCGGCGACCCTGGTTGACGCGCGGGCCAAACCGGGCGCCTAAGACGCGACTCATGTCCCTCGATACCGCCCAAGATCCGTCCGCCCACGATCCAGCCGGCGCGCAGCCTTCCGACGACGCGGTCACGGGGGGTGATGGGGCGTGGGAGAGCCAACGCGCTGCGATCCGGGCACAGATCGAAGCCGCCGTCGCGGAGGCCCGGCCCCACCCTCTCGCCCGGCGCACCTTGGCCCTTCTCGTTGAAGCCGAGGTCGACGTCATCGCCGAGCCTCCGAGCTACCGGGTGGTCGACCGGCGCGGCACCGCGCGCCAGAGCCCCGACAACGAAGGCCCTGAGACCCTCGCGGACCTCGTCGGCAGGTTGCGCAGTCGTCATCCCGCGCTGTTCCAGCCGGCCGAACCGGAACCCGTCGTCGCCGATGACCCGCAGCCGCCTGCCCCGGCAGCGGAAGGAGCGGCGACACGGGTCTGGACGGAGCAATCCGCCCGCGCCCGCTCCCTCGTGGCGGCATCGGGCACCCGTGCCCGGACCCTGGCGATGTCGGCGCGAGCCCGCCTGACGCAGGTACGGACACGGGTGGAAGAGCGTTTCACGCCGGCTCCGCCGGCGGAGGGAGGCGCAGGATCGGCTGACTTAGCAGTTCCGCCCGCGCCGACGGGGGACCTGTCCGTCAAGGCCGATCGTCTCGGCGGACAGGCCCGCGTCGCCGCTTCGCGCCTTCGCGACCGTGTGGGCGCGATGTCCGCGGCAGCGGCCGCCCGCGGGCGCCTGGGTTGGGACGACACCCGGGATGCGCTCGGCGCGGGCGGCATCCTGCGCCGGCCGTCCACGATCGCGGCCCTGGCCGGAATCGGCATCCTCGCAGTCGTCGTCCTGGCGATTAGGGACGACGGGTCCGACGTCGCCCAGATCCCGGCGTCCGTCCCGGAGACGGCGCCCGCCACCCCGCCCTCCGCCCAGGTGAAGCCCGGCCCCGCCGATCCCGCACCTGCATCCGCCGGCCCGGTTCCGGACCCTGCTCCGGCCAAACCGCCCGTCCCGGACGACGAGCCGGCCCCGGACGACGCGCCGATGCAGGCGGAAGCGGCGCCGCAAGCCGGCGAGATCGCCGGGCCGGCCGAGGTGATCGACACCGCGACGCTCAAGATCGGCGGACGGGTGGTGCGGCTATTCGGCGTGGTCTGGGTTCGCGGCGGCCAGCGCGAGGAGCTGGCGCGCTACCTCGGCAAACGGCCGGTCACCTGCCAGCCGGTGCCCGGCAGCGACGCGCATCTGTGCTCGGTGGATGGACGCGACCTGTCCGAGGTGGTGCTGTTCAACGGCGGTGGCCGCGCCTCCCCCGAGGCGACGCCGGACCTCGTGGCGGCGGAGGACCGCGCCCGGAGTGAGCGCCTCGGCGTCTGGGCGCGCTGAGCGCACCGGCCCTGCGGGGCGGGGGCTTGTCGGATGCCCCCATGGCGGCCTATCGGGCATGGCCTATCCAGCATGGCCATCGGGCCCGTGCCGAGCGGCCGTCGCGAGGCCGACATGCCCACATCCCCTTCGACACGACTCGCCGCCGGACTCGCCGAGCGGGGCGTCCATTACGGATGGGTGGTCGCGGGCGTCACCTTCCTGACGATGCTGGTCACCGCCGGCGCGGTGGGCGCGCCGGGCGTCCTGATCCTGCCCTTGCAGCGCGAGTTCGGATGGGACACCAGCACGATCTCGGCGGCTCTGGCGGTCCGCCTCGTCCTGTTCGGCCTGATGGGGCCCTTCGCGGCCGCCCTGATGAACCGCTACGGGCCGCGCCGCATCGTGCTGTGCGCGCTCCTGCTCATCGCCGGCGGGATGCTGCTGTCGCTCGGCATGAGCCAGGTCTGGCAACTCGTCCTGCTCTGGGGCGTGGTGGTCGGCATCGGCACGGGCCTCACCGCCCTGGTGCTCGGGGCGACGGTGGCCACGCGCTGGTTCACGGCCCGGCGCGGCCTCGTCGTGGGGCTCCTCACGGCGAGCTCGGCCACGGGCCAGCTTGTGGTGCTGCCGGTGCTGGCCGCGTTGACCGAAAGCCTGGGCTGGCGGGCCGCCCTCATCCTCGTCTGCAGCCTGCTCGCGCTGACGGGCCTCGCCGTCCTGCTGCTGATGCGCGACCGTCCCGAGGATCTCGGGCTCTCGCCCTACGGCGACGCCGCCCCGACCGGGGCTCCGCTCCCGACAGCGAGCGCGGGAAGCGCCATCGCGGCCCTGCGGGAGGCGGCGGCAACGCGGGTGTTCTGGGTGCTGTTTTCGACCTTCTTCATCTGCGGAGCGAGCACCAACGGGCTGATCCAGACCCACTTCATCCCGCTCTGCGCCGATTACGGCATCGGCCCGGTCCAGGGTGCCTGGGTGCTGGCCGCCATGGGCGCCTTCGACTTCGTGGGCACCGTCGCCTCGGGCTGGCTCTCCGACCGCTACGACAACCGCTGGCTCCTGTTCTGGTATTACTCCTTGCGCGGGATCGCCTTGATGTGCCTGCCGTTCTCGGACTTCTCGCTGGTCGGCCTCTCGTTCTTCGCGATGCTCTACGGCCTCGACTGGATCGCCACGGTGCCCCCGACGGTGCGGCTCACGGCGGCCCGGTTCGGGCGGGAGCGGGCCAACATCGTCTTCGGTTGGATCTTCTGCGGCCACCAGCTCGGGGCGGCGAGCGCGGCCTATGGGGCGGGCGTGTCGCGCGACGTCCTGGCGAGCTACCTGCCGGCCTTCTTCACGGCGGGCGCCCTCTGCCTGTTCGCCGCTGCCGCCATCATGACACTGCAGCGCGTCAGGGTCGCGGCGGCCCGGTGAACCTCAACCGATCCGCAGGCGGGTCCGGGGCCCGAGGCGACGCAGCAAACGCAGCAGATCGGCCCGCGCCAGGGCGACACAGCCCTCGGTGGGCGGATATCCCGGCCGGGCGACGTGAATGAAGATCGCCGAGCCTCGGCCCGGACGGATCGGACCGCGGTTGTAGTCGATGTCGACGACGAGGTCGTAGAGCCCGTCGCCGCGCCACATCTCCTCGGCACTGACGCCGGGGCACGGCAGCGTCAGTGGCCGGTTGTAGCGGCGGTGGGAGGGCGCGTCGCACCAACCGTCGTGCGGGCGCGTCGGCCGGATCGGCAGCGCGGTCACCGGGCGGACCTTGAGATGATCGGGCCGATAGACGGCCGTCCGCAGCCCGAACCGGCCGCGCGGTGAGGCCCCGTCCCCCTCGCGCTTGCGCGTCGCGATGCCGCTGCGGCCGAGGGCGCAGGGGATCACCAGGGGACCGGCGAGGAGTTCTCCCCGCTTGCGATCCCCGACGAGGGAGCGCACGCGCAGCGCGGCGAGGGTCATGCGTTTGAGCCGTGGGCGGGTCAGTCGGGTCATGGGACCGGTTATCGTCCCAGACGATGGGCTGAGGCCAGAGACGGATCGTCGAGCGACAGGGGTGGAGCCTGTGTGAAAACGAAAGCGCATGCCGAAATTGTAGAACAATCGTCTGCGCGGCAGACAAGCGGCCCCGCTGAAGGTCGGTTCTGACGCGGTTTAAGCCTGCAATTCGGCGCTGCCCAGGTTGTTCTTGGAAGATCCTTCTACCGCTTTTGCGTTTTCACACGCCCTCGGTGGTTAGCGAAACCTTTCGCCGCCTGAAGACGTAACGACACGGACAGGATTGTGTGCAATCACTCTGCCCGCATCGACAGGGATGATTTCCTGATGAGTGAAATGCGTTACGTAGGGGTGAAGGCGCGTCACGGAGACGGGTGAGCGCCCCGAGTTCCGGTCACGTGGGCCGGTTCGACGCCGGTTTCCGTCTTGCGCGTGTGCCCGACGCGCGATGTCGAACCGGCAAGGGCCGGCCTCCGTCCTGCCGAGGTGGAAATCCGGCCGAGATGGAAGTCCTGCCGAGATGGAAGTCCTGCCGAGATGGAAGTCCTGCCGAGATGGAAGTCCTGCCG